>MFCA01000024.1:4547-5024 GCA_001775095.1 Candidatus Curtissbacteria bacterium RIFOXYA1_FULL_41_14 | reverse complement strand
AACCAGGACCTGAAAGCCATGGCTTTAGATGCCAGTTTTGAAGCGAATTTCCTTCTTCCGGGAGCAAGGATAAAACGGTAAGTAGGTCTGGATAACCTGTAAAGAACATAGACCATGCCAATAACGCCTAATGCCATATAGACCCTCCACCATAAGCTGGCGATTGGGTTACTTTCGGCAGTCAAAGGAGTAGCGCCGATTCCGCCAACAGTTTCGGCTGCCTGGACTTCGGGAACGATGCCGGAAAGTAAACCGCCGGCCAAACCGACCCTAAAGGTGGTTTCGGATTGACTCGCGATCGCCGTATCATCCGGTCCGACTTTGCCGTTTGCTTCAACTATGGCCCCATAAAGACCCGAAGGCGCGGTACCTGCCAGCACCAGACCAAAGCTGATTTTAGCCGTCTGTCCCGGATCTAATTTACCGATGTCAAAGGTTTGGATTGCGCCGATTTCACCATTTGAATCATAAAGATTG
>MFCA01000024.1:4006-4527 GCA_001775095.1 Candidatus Curtissbacteria bacterium RIFOXYA1_FULL_41_14 | reverse complement strand
AACAGGGCCGGTGCCGGGGTTCTTTGCATTAATAAAGAACATGACCGTATCACCGGGATTAACATGGGTACCGACATTGGTGGTCATTGAAGCTTCCAACTGTCCGCCAGCCACTCGCACTTCTTCTTGACTCTGTGATGACTCTTCACTTTGACTTTGACTTTGACTTTCAGTGGTCATCGGGAAATGATCTGCCCCGCCGATATCACCGTTAAGTGTCCCGAAAATATTAATAATACCGAAAAAGCCGAAAGAATTAATGATATTGGTGTTGACGAAATTAAGAATGTTGACTACTGAAAAGGCATTACCGGTGTTAATACCTCCGCTGCCGGTAAGAGAGTTGCCGCCGGTATTGGCCTGGGCTGTAACGCTGTTGGTCAAGAGCGCGTAATTTTGCTGATTTGCCAAAACCGAGCCGTCTTGATTTGAGGAGTTTGGACTCAAAAAGCTGAAAAGCATTTGGCCGTAGGTAGGGGTCGCAGCCCCAGCTGCTCCCCATCCATAAAATGTACCGTTCC
>MFCA01000024.1:0-3984 GCA_001775095.1 Candidatus Curtissbacteria bacterium RIFOXYA1_FULL_41_14 | reverse complement strand
AAGATAGTTGTAATTGCCGCCGATAAGGTTACTGTTGGCATAAGTCTGCAGGTTAACAAAACTGAAAGCGTCGCCGGTTTGGATACTTCCCGAACCATCGATACCGTTATTACCTGTGTTGGCGCTTGCAGCAACATCATTTTGGATATCGGCGTCATTTGTTTGGTTGGCACTTAGTAAAAGCCCCCCGTCCGCGCCTGATCCGCCAGCTGGCGGAGGCTCGGGCAAAATAATGTTTCCTACCAAATTACCAAAAATATTTATGAGAACAAAATTCCAGTTGGCGTTAATTAAATTAGCGTTAATGAAATTTATAATATTGACGATAATAGATGCAGATCCGGTGGTTATCGTACCGGCTGTGCCGTCAATTGAATTTTCCCCCGTGTTGGCAACTGCCAAAACCGTGTTGTTGACTGTTGCGGTATTTTGCTGATTAACGACTAAATTGGCGCTTGATTCAAATTCCAAAGCTTCTGATTTTGTTAGGTCTATATTGCCGTCTTCGTCAAGGTAAATATTAAGGATAGTGTAATTGACTGTGGAATTGACGAGGTTTGTATTTGCCAGATTAACGATATCAACTTCGCTGGCGGCATCACCGGTGTCAATTGCGGCATTTTGATCATTATTGTTCGAGCTTGTCGAGAACTCGTCTTGTGTAGCTTCTCCACTCCCCTCTGTTTGAGGGTCGGACCCTTCAGGACCGTCCCCACCAGTCACCTCCGATGTGGGCTCTGACTCATCGGAGGTGGAGTTATCAATCGTACTATCACCGGTATTGGCTGTGTCGGTGACTTGGTTATCAATGCTAGCGTCATTGGTCTGGTCAACTTCTGTTGGCGGACAATCGCTTACACATGGATCTGGAGAAGGCGACGGACTTGGCGAAGCTGAAGACGTGATTTCGGGGTCCGACCCTTGATCAGTCGGATCCTGCGAAGTTTGTGTTTGAGGGTCGGACCCCTGATCCCCCGGGTTGGAGGAATCAGTGCTCTGACTCTGATCTTCAGTCGTCTGTTCCTCCGGTGGCGGAGTCACTTCTTCGGCATATACCGCCTGCCTGGGCAAGATGCCCAGAAGGTAGACGATTATTACGATGGTTATTACTATTGATTTAGTCTTTTTCATTAATTCTTCTTCTCTTGTCATTCTGAACTTGTGAAGAATCTCTTTTTAATCTTGAGATCCTTCGCTAGTGCTCAGGATGACGCTAGTCAAATTTTAATTTTCAAATCCCATCCCAGGAGAGGGAGGCATATGCCTAGTTCCCCCTCCCGAGTGAGAAAAACTGTCGTTAATGAACGATTGCAACGTTCTTGTTGACAACGGTGTCAACAGTTGTTTGTGCTTGCGCACCACCTGTCCATACTACGGCAACCTTACCGCCACCAATGTGGTTTAATCCGGTGTTGGAAATTGCTCCACCGCTGTTTGTGACGACAGCTGTATTTCCTTGGTTGACTGTTACATCATCAAAACAGTTACAGCCAGATACAACAGCGACGTTTTTATTAGCTACGGTACTTACGCCGGTAACTGCTAATGCCGCACCTGTTTTCACTACGGCAACCTTACCGCCACCAATACCGTTTAATCCGGTGTTGGCAATTGCTCCGCCGGTGTTTGTGACGACAGCTGTATTTCCTTGGTTGACAACCAGCTCATCATTAAACAATGCGAATGCTGGAACGGCGCTTGCCAGCAAAAGACCTGCCGCAGCACCTGTGGTTACTAATTTCTTGATCATATTTTTGTTTCACCCCCTTTCTTTTTAAAGAGATTTACGCGGATAAATAGCGGATTTCCGCGGATTTGCGTTGCCGCTATTTGACGGATCCGCCTAAATATTTAATTTTGGCGGAGTGAGCTTAACCCCCCAGCTCTTTTCAAAAATATAAGATCCTTTTGAGTCCAATCAGAAATAGTTTTTGATCAGAGTCTCTAACTTTCTTCTAGACCCAAAAAGAGCTGGGATACTCGGGGTCCGCATGCACGGATTTCACGGGCTTTTCCCGTAAGCTCTAGCATCCCGTGTATCACTTATTCGCATAAATTCGCATTTTTTATTACTATTCGCATTTATTCGCATTTTCCAACCAAAAACGGAGGCTCATCACTAAGCATTTAACTTAGTAACAAGCCTCCGTTTGCGGTCGGCTCCGCCTCGCCGAATTCGTCTATCGACGAAGAAGGCGGGCTTCTCTATTCAGTTATTGTTCGAGCCCTACGTGTCATTCTGAATGAAATGAAGAATCTAGATCCTTCGCTTACGCTCAGGATGACATTACTCAAAAGGGCAGTGAAAAGCTGTTTTTTGGGGCAGATCTAAACTAGCTTTATTATACAATAGCAAAGCAAATTTGCTATTGTCAACCCCAAAGGCCCCATAACAATCGAGCTGATGATCATAACCATAATGATTCTTGATGTCAAGTGGGGAAAAAGGTTCAAGTTACACTCCCGGAGTGTGCCGGGGAATAACAAAGCGCACTCCGGGAGTGAGCCAAAGGTTGGGTGTTTAGTGAATTCTAAAAAAGTCCCGAGAAGAAGCTGGCGATTTTTGCCCAGAGCGAAGCGAAAAAGCCTTGGGTTTCTTGCGACTGGCTTGCTTGTTCTCCAAGTACGTTATCCGGGGACACTCCCGGAGTGTAAACGCCCTCCACTCCGGGAGTGGGGGATGTTTGATTACCTGTATTGACTTTATTTTCGACCTTGACGTTGACTTGGGAATTAGCTGATTGATCTGAGTTTGAACCTTCGACTTCTATTGTGCGCACATAATTGACAACAGAGCCATTTGATTCAATATTGGCCTCGAGGGAGTAGTTGCCGCTTGCGCCGGGAGCCGGAAAATTGACAGTGAACTGGTAAGGGTTGGAGCCTGTTTTTGAAAACCCGTAGGTTGCCAGTAAATTGTAGAGGTTATCGCGCAGATTCAGGACGCTTTTTGTGTCACCGCTATTGTTGGCAGTAACGCGCACGTAAATTGTCTGGCCGGCACTAAATTGTAGGGTTTGGTTGGTAAAACCGGCATCTGCGGCAATTTCCATATTCGTGCTTGTCCGGGGAATCTTAATATCGGTTTTAAAATCGCTGTCTTGAAAAAGGTTTAATGCTAGGGGCAGGAGCAGGAAAAGAGTTGTCATAGGGTCAATTTATCATCCTCTTGATCAGGCACTTGGTCTTGGGCAAGGAGTTTTTTCACTCTATTTGGACCGTGATTAACTTTAGTGATAGTGCGTTCGGTGATTTGGGTGACTGTGTAATTTTGGATATATATTTCAACGCTTCCGTAGGCTTTGTTTTTTAAAGCATCAACAATTTGGCTAACAAGTTGCGGCTTTATCTTCTGAGTGGAATAGTCGTGATCTGTCTGGTACATTTTTCATTTTGGGCAAGACGGGCTTATATTTATATAACTTTGACGGGGCAAATGTCAAATCAGACTTGCAATTAATTGGCAAGCAGGCTGGCTGTTGTCTGGGAGTTGTTTGCGTCGTAAGTATAGTTTGTCTTGGTGACGTTGGCTATGGTTGATGTATACGTCCCTGTTTCTCTTGAACGAACCCTAAGAGTAATTGTGCCGTCTGCGGCGGTTGACCCTGAACCCGATGCGAGACTTCCTGATGGTAGGGTGATGGTTATCGAAACAGTTGCCTTGGGGACCGGATTATTGTTTTGATCCAAAACTGTTACCTTTGTATAGATATTGCGAAATATATAGAACGACTGGTACCACATGGAGATATTGGAAACACGCATGGTAAGTGACGGGGCAGGTGTTGGAGAAGGGCTTGGTGTTGGCGTAGGTGTTGGCGTAGGCGTTGGCGTAGGCGTAGGACTTGGCGATGGAGCAGGTGTCGCTGTGGGTGAAGGTGACGGACTTGGGCTAGGTGAAGGTGACGGAATTGTACCGCCTACCGATTTATAGGCATTGATGCGGCCGTATCTCCAGTAAGTGCCGGTGCCGGCGATAGGGTC
>MFCA01000023.1:6696-8869 GCA_001775095.1 Candidatus Curtissbacteria bacterium RIFOXYA1_FULL_41_14 | reverse complement strand
GATAATCCGGCTTTAAAATTTCCTGCTGAACCGAATGAGCTCCATCACCGATAATCTCCGTGGCCGTGCTGACATCTCCTTTAAGCCCAGCTGCTTCCAGGGCGAGCTCAGCCTGTCCCTCGCTCATATGTTCCGAATATGGAACCTCGAAATGCTGTCCATCGGGTCCGTCTAAAATGACCAGATGGTTGTCAGCGTCGATTTGATGTTTGTAGCCCTCCGGAACCTCGATTTTAAGGCCCGGAACATCCTTAGTTGCCTGGGTAATTGTTTCAAGCTTGCCGTCGCCAAGAGGAATATCTTCTTTAGCCTTTTCTATTACATGTTCTTTGAGGTCGTCGACCGCATCGGTGACTTTTTCGAGACCCTTCTCAACTCCTTCAAAGGCTAGGCGTGTCCCAAAAGCGCCGAGCATCCCGACGGTTCCGGCAAAACCCGCCGATCTAACACTCTGTATGAATTTTTTACCTCTAAATCGCAAATTAGCCTCGGATACCTCTCCTGTTAATCTACTCCTGACATTCCCGCCTGCCATCGCGTATCGAATATCAAATTCCGTATCCCCGATAATTGCCTTCAATTCTTTCTCGGCAACCGCTGCCGAAGTAAGTAATTTCAACTTGTCCCGGTCCATTGTCGAGGTTCCGGTTGCTTCGATTTGGCCGTCTTCCCTTCTTCTCTGGCCGAATTTGACAAGGCCAATTTCCCGGTTTTCTGAAAGATCGATTCTTTCCCGGACCTCGGCAATTAGTGAAAGTGTCTGATTTTGCCAATTATCAGCCTGTTTTATGCTATCTGAGGCGTTTAAAAGCTCCTCAATTCTCTCTGTGGTTTCCAAGGCTGAAATCGGCTGGTAAGAGCTTTCTCTAAAATTAGTCTGGCCAAGAGCTACTGCCAGTCCTTTTTCAAGCAGGTTGCTGGGTTTTACCGGCGCTTGGATTTCATAACCGATTTCCTCTTCCCTCTGCTTTAGATATCGGTCCTTATTTTCTTTTGACCATCTGCGGACGCCGGCAAGAATACCTCCGACGGCGCTTCCAATACCAGGTACTAATAATAATGGGTATTTAGCAGCTGTCCGGCCTGCTAAAGCACCGATGCTCGCTCCAATACCGATGGTTAAAGGATTGAAGATAACAGATTTCGTTTTTGATTCCTGTGCCCAATCAATTGCTACATCCGCCAGATCTCTCTTCTCTTCGGTCGCAAATGCTCCGCCGACTCCTCCCAAATAGAAATCCAGATCAATGTCAATCTTTGAAAGTTTCCCTCCGGCGCGATAAGCTTTTCTTGCCTGTTTGGCAACTAAGGCTAAATCTGAGCCAACTTCCGATCTTGAAAACAGCCCAGGGTATTCCTTCCGTAGGTCGGAAGCCAGTGCCTCGGTTTGCTCGTTAAGTTGATCCTTATTAATATTGCCCAAAGCGAATTGGCTAATAATCTCCTTTGCCCTTCCTAGAAAAATCGGACCGAGTTCATTTCCATTATCGTCGACTCCGGCATTATCCGCTTCAAGTTTATGCAAGAAATCTCGATCCCGATATCCCGTATAGACATCAGGGTCCAGACTGTTTTGCAAAGCTAAAGATTCAGCCTCTTCTCTTTCGCTCGCTCTCAACTCATCAATCTGGGCTTTTGCCACGTTAAATGCTGCTGAAGGGGAAGTTATATTTACGCCTTCATCGTGGTATCTCCGAAGCTGTTCGCGGGTTTTTAAATGCTGGTAGGTCTCGGTTACTCCGTGCCAAACTCGCCTTTTAAAGTCTACTTCGCGGGCTCTTCCAATTGTGGCTCTGTCGGCGTGAATTTCCCTCTTTTTCCTTCTCGCCTCTTCCGTCTCCGCGACAAAATGAACCGAGGTGGTGATTTTTAACGTGTCGCCTTCGGTCTGGGACTCTACTATTTGCGGTTCAAGTTTCTCGGCAGAATTAGACATTAGATTCAACTCCAACTATAGGGTTGGAGAAGTTTATAGGTGCAGATTATACAGGAATTCAAACTGAAAGTCAAGTACTATGGGTTAATAAATGTTAAAAAGGACCGTATGCCTGCCCTACATACGGTCCAAACTTGTGCCCTATACCGAATGGTATGGGGCTCTTTAAACTTGATTATTCTTACCTCGTCTGGTGTTGACCAGTCCGTTTGCAATTTCTGCCAAATCCTCTTCCTT
>MFCA01000023.1:5555-6686 GCA_001775095.1 Candidatus Curtissbacteria bacterium RIFOXYA1_FULL_41_14 | reverse complement strand
ATCAACCTTCCCCGGCCATATCTTGATAGCGCTAAACCCAATGGTGCCGCACCAAACATCGCTGTCATCCCCAAAACTCCAACTCCGGTCTCAGGTTGTTTTACAGGAACGCTGGCAGTCGTTACCCCGCCTGAAACATTGACAGTCTGAGTCTGATTGTTGTCAATATCAATGTCTATGTCGTTGTTGTTATTATTATTGTTGTTATTATCCCCGCCAGCTGCAGGTGTCGGACTTGGTGAAGGAGCCACTGTCGGGCTTGGACTTGGTGTTGGTGTCGGGCTCGGTGTTGGCGACGGTCCCGTAACCTGGGCAAGGAATGCAACCTGGGCAATGTATTGATTACAACCGTTTAAGCCGCTTGGAAGTGTAAAACCTCCATCAACAATACCATCCGCAACGGGTGTTAGATTGTACTCATAATTGCCGTCTCCGTTTGGATCCCAAGTTAACACTGTAGATCCCGGGACGTAATTTAGCTGGCCGCCTCCAGTAATATGCAGAGCAACGCTATCGGAAACACTACTGGCATTGTCAGCAGTTAAAGTCGCAGTTGAACTTCCGTCTGTAAAAGTCCCGCTAGGTAATGTCGCCTTGACTTTGACATTATTGGCAGTTGACGGAACATTGGTATTATGGATCTCGGCATATAGCTGAACCTGTTGTCCGCTGGTCAAAGTGACATCATGATCCCAAGAATCTGAAGAATCGTTGTTGTTATTTCCAAGATATAATAATGTTAAATTCGGACTCCCTGCTGAAACTGATTTTAAAGACAGAAATAAGCCGCCGGCAACTAAGCTTACGGCAACCAAAAATACCATTCCTGCTTTCCAACCCAATCTTAAAAGTTTAATTTGATTGTCCATACTTTTTCTTGTTCACCCCCTTTGCCCTCCGGGGCTTTATGCGAAGGAGGGTTTATTTTTTTCTTAAACGATATCTGACAATACTCTCTGCCCGCTTTAAACTCGAACTACCTTTAAGGAAGGCTAAGCCCAAAAGTCCAGAAACAACACCAGCAATTGTTGTTGCGGTAAAAACTTTCTCCCCAGTAGAATCTAAGTATCCGCCGGTTCCTGCACGAGGCATTTCGCTCGGAACAGGCAGGGGTACTGGAACTGTAGGCGT
>MFCA01000023.1:0-5520 GCA_001775095.1 Candidatus Curtissbacteria bacterium RIFOXYA1_FULL_41_14 | reverse complement strand
CAACTAAATCGCAATTCTTGCCAGTAACTGCCACTAAGTTGTCCGACAAGTCTGTTTCTTTAGCACAAAGTAAAGTACCGGGACCAAGGTCAGGGCCTTCAAAAGTTACAACAGCCATTCCGCTATTGTCGGTTTGACCACTTTGGGATTGTTCACCGCTGTCCTGTTCCCGATCTTTATCAGTATCAACCCAAGCATCAAATCTCTGAATCCAAGGCTCATCTCCATCGTCGAATATTCCATCCCCGTCATCAATTCTCTTTTTTACCAGCAACTGAACTTGCCCCTCTTCCTCCTCAGGTGTCGGGCTCGCCGGTGGAGTAGCAGTAGCTGTAGCTGGCTTCTCCGTAGCAGTTGCACTTGGTGGTACTTCGGTTTCGGTTGCCGTTGGACTCGGTGCTTCTTTAGTAGCGGTAGTACTTGGTGTTGGAGGCGGTGTTTCAGAAGGTCGAGGAGTCGGTGATACAGTTGGTGTCTCTCCTACCGGTGTTGGTGTATGATCGCGTGGTGTCGGTTGTGGCTCGTTGGTAGCAGTAGCTTCGGGTGTGTCACTCGGTACCGGTGTTGCGGTATGTGGAGATTTTGTCGGTAGTGGATCCCGTTCTTCAGCATGAGCAACACTGATGCCGCCATGAACTGGCGCGGGTGTATTTTGTAAAGCTTCGTGTAAAAGTTGGGCGCCACCGATTGCAGCTCCAGCGCCGAGAATCGCTGCTCCACCGCGGAATATTCCAGACTTTACTAATCTTCCAAATTGGCTATCTCTAAAATTTCCACTATTTAATTCTGCGGTTTCTGCTTCGCTTGGTCCAGATAGATTTAATGGATTTAGGTCTTCTTTTCTTCTCATCTTGGCAGTCCCAACTACTAACAATAAGACTATAAGTTAGTAATTAGTGGACATTAAGTGGCAGATTATACACTACAAAAAACTACTTGTCAAGTACTATGAGTTAAATGCGAATTAATGCTAATACTCTAACCTGATTTATAATATTCGAATTCATTCGCATGTTGAGATAAACTAAATAACGTTACTCTCAAACATCCGAATTCACGCGAATGATCTGTGGACAGTTAGCTTATTCGCATCTATTCGCGTATTTAAAAAGGCAGGAAAGCGATTCTGAGGGCAGTTTAGGCAGCAAGCGGAACTATACAACAAAAATATAGGGTTGTCAAATGAGGGAACAAACGCGAATTAATGCTAATACTCTAAACCGGATTTACTACAATATTCGTATTTATTCGCATATTGAGAAAGACAAAATTTAGTCAAAATCTTCATGCGAATTTTATGCGAATTATTGTAAATCTCCATAAAGCATTCGCATCTATTCGTTTTACCCAATGGAAACTTTAATTACTCAAACGCTTGGAAGACTTATGGAAGATCGAAGTGGATTTTCCTACTCAAAAAGGCTTATTAATTTGCCACTTGACAAATTTTACTCATTTGTTCTAATGTAAAAAAGGAAAGCAACTTAGCTGCCCTAAGTCGCTTCCCTTACACCTCAAAAGAGCATTGCTATTCGAGTTTCAGTCTGCGGTAGTGATGCTCTTTTTTTAGTTTTTACTTATTAACACCAAAACCCTCTCAGTTACCAGATACCGTATGGTATCTGGTTAAGAAAAGATTCAAGTGCTAACTTTGTCCATTGCCAAAAAAGCAATGGAACATTCAGCCTGCAAATAAAAACTCTATACCACTCTATAATTTTTGTCAAGTCCCAATATTAACCGATAGTAAAAGAGGGAGCCTAAAATTGATAACCTAGAGTTTCAAAAAAATACACGATGAAGTGGGTTAGACTACTACAATGGCACAAAGAGACTAATACAAACAGTAAGCAAATTGGTTAAAATTGCATTCGCTCATTCGCTCCCATTCGCTTATTATTAGCTTTTACTCGCATTGTTCGCGATTTGCGCAAACACCATCTTCCCGGCCGCAGTCTGCAGTACCCGTAGAACTGATACCTCAATTGTTTTTCCTTCAAATCTTGCTCCTTCTTCCACCACAACCATAGTTCCGTCCATCAGATAACCAATGCCCTGATTTTTTTCTTTACCAATAGCATTTATCTGAATCTTTAGACGTTGTCCCGGTAAAACAGCCGTTTTAACAGCGTTAGCAAGCTCGTTGAGGTTAAGAACCGTAACTTTTTTGACCTTGGCGACTTTATTGAGGTTAAAATCAACTGTAACTACTTTTGCGTGGGTCTCGCGTGAAAGTTTGACAAGCATATCATCAACCGATTTTTCCCGAGGTTCATGTGAGAGCATTTCCACCTTTATATTTTTCTGTCCCTGCAAATCTGCTAGAACCTCCAATCCTCTTCTCCCCTTCGCACGTTTCAGCTCCTGGGAGCTGTCTGCCAACTGGTGGAGTTCGCGAACCACAGATGGAATTATTAAAAAAGTTCCATAGATAAAACCGGTTTTAACAACATCAAGAAATCTCCCGTCGATTAGGGCAGAGGTGTCTATAACCAGAGGATTTTTATATTTTGAATACTTAGGCTGCCTTTTAACTCCTCTTCGGGCTACATGCAAATAATTGGCGATTTGGTGTGCCAACGCCGCAATACCAGCCCGTCCGGTAAATTCCAAAACGTCAGGCAAAATAAAACCAAAAAGACCAAAGGAGGCTACCGCCACGATCAGAAAATAGTCACCGGTAACCTCAAAAATTTCCGGTGGAGTTCCGGTTTTAGCTATAAACGCTCCCAGAAAACCGAAAACAACGGAAAGAGCCGGCCGAAGAAAAATTCTCAGTTTCATTGTATATTACGAATGGACGCGAATAGTCGTACTATTCTAAAACATTCGTTCAAATTCGCATAATTTAGACCGGCTTTATTGGGCTACCCTAACATACGAATTTTTACGAATAAAATTTTAACAAGAAGAGGATTCGCATTAATTCGCATTATTTTACCCTCCATGTACTGCATAGGAAATCGCATCTTCCAAAGTCTTAAATTTTTCAGGGGTTACAAAATCGTCAAATCCCAGTCTTTTCGCTTCTTTTATTCGACCTTCTAAATTAACCACCTGCCTGAGTTCCCCTAAAAGGCCAACTTCACCGAATGCGCAAATCTGGTCGCTGACCGGCTTGTTGACAACTGCTGAAGCAATCGCCAAAGCCACTGGTAAATCTGATGCAGGCTCAAAAATCTTCAAACCTCCGGCTACGTTGACATAAATATCTAAGTTACCTAAGGCTAAATTCGCCACTTTGGCAAGCGCCGCGATTACAATCTGAGTCCTGGCAAAATCAAGTCCGGTTACTCTTCGGGTTGGTACAGGGAAAATTGTTGAGGTGCAAAGCGCTTGAACTTCGGCCAAAATGGGACGGCCTCCGGCAATTGTTGAAGTCACTACACTGCCGGGGCGCGAACTAATCCTTTGGGCTAAGAAAATTTGCGAAGGATTGGAAACCTCAACCATCCCGCTGTCTCTCATTTCGAAAACACCAACCTCAAAAGTCGAACCGAATCTATTTTTGACAGATCTTAAAAGCCTGAAAGCGTGAGTCCCGTCGCCTTCCAGATTTAAAACAGCATCAACAAGGTGTTCTAAAACTTTTGGTCCGGCAATACTACCCTCTTTGGTCACGTGACCGACCAGAAAAATCGGCGTGCCGCTAGTCTTGGCGTGTCTTTGTAAAATTTGGGCGCATTCGCGAACCTGACCGACACTGCCGGCAGCACCTGAAAGGTCCGAAGATGTCAGCGTCTGTATCGAATCTACAATAAGAAGAGTCGGTGCAAGTTTTTCCGAAGCCGCCATAATCGCTTCCACATCCGTCGCCGGCAAAATAAATAGGTTTTCAGTTGATGGTTCATGGTTCACGGATTTTTCTTTTTTTGTTTTCCGCAAACTGTGAACTGTCTGCCCTGAGCGAAGTCGAAGGGTGAACTGTGAACTGTGAACTATCCTATCCGCCCTAATTTTTACCTGCTGAGCCGATTCTTCACCGGTAACGTAGAGAACAGGAGTATCACGGGAATTAAGAGTATCACGGGTATCACGGGCTTTTTGATTCTTTCTCATCCCCGTGGTACTCGTGGTACCCTGACCACTCGTGGTACTCTTTGCAATACGCATTGCAGATTGCAAAAGCAGCGTACTCTTACCTATTCCCGGATCTCCGGAGATTAAAACAATTGATCCCGGAACAATTCCTCCACCAAGCACTCGATCGAATTCCTCGAATCCAGCTGAAAATCTTCTGATCTGCTGATTTTTTACATCTGAAAGTTTAACCAAACTCTGCTCAACGCCGACACTTAATCCTTTATCCTTTATCCTTAATCCTTCAGTCGAAACTTTAGTTTCGACGAGCGAATTCCACTCTCCGCACTCCGGACACTTACCAAGAAAGGAGGCTGATTGATATCCGCACTGCTGACAAACAAAAGTAGAGCTAATCTTCATAGTAGTAGTTTACCCTGAGCGTCCCTGAGCTTGTCCAAGGGGAGTCGAAGGGTTGACAAATATATTCACTTCGCGATTTCATCGCTCAATACGAATTAACTCTAATACTCTTAGCTGATTTACGATATTCGGATACATTCGCATGTTGGAAAAGACTTATTCTGTCAAGTCACACATGCGAATTCATACGAATGTTTTTTGAGCCAAATAGCCCATTCGCATACATTCGCTATCGATATAGTACCGGTTTTTCCTTAACCACCGGCGCCAGAGAAATCCGTCTCGATTCGGTTTCTACTGACTCAATCGTACAAGTTACCTTTTGACCCACATCAAAAGTTTGATCTGGAGGAATTTTGGAAATATGCATTAAACCTTCAACCCCTTCTTCCAAAGTGACGAAAATCCCGTAAGGACTGACTCTGGCCACAGTTCCGGTAATCATCTCGTCTTTGGAATATTTTGCAGAAGCCTCCGTGAAGGTGTCTTTTGCCAGTTGTTTAATAGAAAGGTTTAACCGCCCTGTTGTTTCATCCTTGGCAATGATCATAACTTCCAGCTTATCGCCTACTTTGAAAAGTTTTTTTGGATCATCAACTTTTTCCCAAGAGATTTCCGAGATATGCACCAAGCCCTCCAGTTTAGAGGTACCAGAAATTTCCTCTCCCTTTGATACCTTTGAACCTTTTGTACCATTTGAAACTTCTAAATTAATTTCCACAAAAACTCCAAACGGCAAAACCGCCGTCACGACACCGGAAAGTTTCTGGCCAATTTTTACTTTTGTTAATTGTTTTAAAATAGCCTCAAGATCGGCCTTTTTCGGCTGTCTCTGGGATAAGATAAGGCGGTTTGTCCCTCTGTCAACTTCAATTATCCGCGCAGTTAAATTCTTGCCAATTAAATCAGTAGCCTGCGAGGACGCTGCCAGCTGCGAAGCAGGCAAAAAACCACGAATGCCTTGCCACTCGCAAATTACCCCGCCCCGGTTAACCTCGATTGCGACAACTTCAATATCCTCACCAGTCTCTTTCCTATTTTCAAGTTCCTTCCAGCGTGTGTCCTGTGAAACCTTAC
>MFCA01000022.1 GCA_001775095.1 Candidatus Curtissbacteria bacterium RIFOXYA1_FULL_41_14 | reverse complement strand
AATCCAAGCTCTTAGATAATCAGCGCTGTAAAAACCGCTATCCATATCCCAAAGCCAATTAGTCTTTTGAGACACAAACCCAGTTGTAGATTGAAGGTTTTTAGCATATAAACTTGGCCCTTTGAACAATTCTGCTTTTGAAAACATCTCATACTCGTAAGAAAACTTGCCAAGATATCGCCGAAGCAGCATTAAATTGACAAAATACGCGTGTTTTTTGATCCTCTCTGCCGTATATGCGCTGACATTAAGAAAAGAGGAAAGCCATAGGGGATCAAAAACCAAATCCTCCAGAATAAAAGCGTAAGTTTCAGTGAGTGCGTTAGACCTTGAAATATTCCTGAAAGCAAAAGGCAAAGACTTGAAAATTCCGGCTCCATGAAGAGCATGCCCGCCTTCGTGAAGCATCGCTTCAAAATCCTGCTCGCCGCCAATCGGTTTAATTTGCAGATGAACTTCTTCAGGGGGCTTTGGCCAAGAACACCACGCTCTTGGATTTTTGGAGGGTCTATTTTTATCATCGATATTAACAGTTGAGAGAAGATCGAAAAGTCCCAAACCTTTGGTAAATTCCAAAAATACCGCCACGACTTTTTCTTTTGGATAAAAGTTGTCATATAGAGACATCGACCGCAAATAAAGAAGGTGGCATGCGCGAATATTTTTAAATGGCTTCCCGAAAATCTCCTGGGAAACTTTTGACATCGTTTTCTCCCACAGATTATCCGTTTCTTTCTTAATCTTTTGAACAATTTGAAAAAAATCAGCATAATCAACTTTCTTAGCCTGAGAATAATAATTAAGGTAGCCGGAAAAACCTAAACTTTTGAGAATTCTTATCTCTTCTTGAAGTACTGCTAATTGCTTGGGGTTAATCTTGACAATTACTTTTTCGGCCGAATCATCATACTTTTCGCGTTTTATAAAAATCGGCTCTTTGGCGATTTTTGGTGATAATTGAAAATAGGCCAATTCTTCACTATCAATTTTTACTTTGGCTTTGGAAAAATATGTCTTTATAGCATCATCAAGATTCGCGGTTTTAAATCCTATAATACCGGAGACTAAAGTAAAATATATCCGCTCTAATATTTCCAATCGAACTTCTCGATTTCTCCGGCTATCGCTGGATCCACCGAAGAGTGAAGAACTTCCTCTTGTTTGATCTATCTGATTCTTAACTACTTCCAGAACTTCCCGACTGAAGAGATCTTTATATTTCTGATAAATCTTGACCGTTTCTGCTTTTTCTTTTAATCCGGCCCTAACTAACCGACTTTCGTTTTCAACATCGTAAATAAATTTTTCAAGTCTATTCTCAATTTCGGGCAGATTATAATTTATCCTTAGACCCTGAGTTCTATCGAAGGGTGGAGAACTTCTTTTTGCTGATTTGGGACTCATGAATCCCAATTTTAGCTTATTTTGACAGCCTTTTCAAGTACGATGAGCCTATTATCGACCTTTAAACGGCCGTTTTTTGTTAAAATGGCTTTCGCATCGTTCGTAACAACCTCGTTCGTTCTTATTTTTCGTCTTAGTGAATCTTACGGGGTAAAAGAGAATCTAAAAAAGGCAAACCCTAAAGAATAGGGGATAAATGGATCAAAATGGTCAAGTTGAAAGTTGAAAGTTGAAAGTTGAAAAATAAGAAAATTGGAATAATTACCAGAAAACAGCAACCAGAGAACAGCAACCAGAAAACCAGCTTTGCGCCCTATTCGCGCACGACTTACGTCGCAAAAGTATCATTGTGCGACGTATAGGCAACAGCAACATTAGTCTCTTTTCCGTAGGGAGTAATAGGACAAAAGATGCAAAAGAAAAATGTTAAATGTCAATTGTTAATTGTCAATTGTGCCCTCAAAAGGCACTTCCCCCGAAACCTCTCAAAACGCTATTTTGAACCCTTAGCACCCATAGTCATCATCTGCTTAAAAAGAGACCCAAGGCTGAGTTTAGAGAATAAAGAACCTTATAGTTCTCTATGTCCAAGCCCGATTATAACTTTGCAGGTAGAAATCAACAACACCTTATAGTTAATAGTCTATGACTCGATAATGTTTTTCACGCTTTCCTTTGACCCTTTTTCACGCTTTGTATCAAACTATATCATCTCGCTTCGCTTGATGTAAACTACACCCCCTACTCCGCCTGCCCTGCCTTTATTTTTTTGGAAAAATTTTTGAAGCTAACTTGTACCTAATGTCATTTGTCAATTGTCAAATGTCAAATGTTAACCTCCCTCTTCCCCAATAAAAACTATAGGTTGGTTGTGCGGTTAGAGTCCAATGCTAATAATCTTTCGATATCGGCAAGGCCATCTCTTTCACACTGCCAGACTTGCTGGCGGAAGGTTAAATGCAAACCCCGCGCAACTTCTATTTGTGTAGGAACAATGCCCTCCTCGGGATAACGGGCTAATAATACCTTTCGCTGCTCGGGAGTTAATCGCTCAAGCAATCCGTCGTCATTTGCCTGCCTTATCATTTTTCTTCTTTCTTCAAATTCATTGTGTATTAGCCTTCGACGTCTGGGTTTAGGTTCAACTTTGTATTCTCTAACTACTCTCCTAACAAAATAAGTCGATTGCCCAATCCTGGTGGCTATCTCTGGCACAGAAAGATTCTCGCCTACAACCATCCGAGTTACAAACTCTCTAGGATCTTTACCAAATGATCTGGCTACGTTTTCCTCAAAACGTCTCCTTCTATCCTCTCTTAACCTCCTGTACATATCAGGATTAC
This sequence comes from Candidatus Curtissbacteria bacterium RIFOXYA1_FULL_41_14, assembly GCA_001775095.1. Taxonomy (GTDB): domain Bacteria; phylum Patescibacteriota; class Microgenomatia; order Curtissbacterales; family GWA2-41-24; genus GWC1-40-35. Next base: position 65,085 of record MFCA01000022.1, on the reverse strand, counting down.
TTACCCGAGATTTTCTGATTCTCTGAGACATTTGTCTTCTTCTTTCAGGATCTTGCCCAAGATATCCTCTTCTTATTTGAATTTTGGGGAAAAAATTTTCTAGCCAACGACCAATTGTAGTGTAATTTACACTACAATCGCTTTCACGAAATGCCTGAGCAATTGCTGTGAGACTTTGACTTTTATCAACGTACAATCTATGAAGAAATTCGTCGATTGGTTCACCAGGCTTAGCACATCTTTCCTCTATCCTGCGCATCAAAGGCGTCTTTTTAAAAACGGGTTGTGCTGCTTCCCCGGTCCCTGTAACCGACTCTACGGGTGGGATTAAACCTGTACTTACCGTTCTTTCTGCACTCATCTCAAGTGAGATTATATAAAATCCAAAGAGTCATGTCAAACTATAGGGCTTTTGTAACTTGAAGTGTAAAATTCAATAGTGTTATTATTTGGTCACAATATGTCTCTATCAAAAGCAGAGGAAAAGTTATTAAAGTCAATATTTGTCGCCTCTGAAAACAATCCCAAAAAACCGGAATTCCCTCCCGATAACCCCAAATTCCCGGCAACGCCTACATATAGAATAAAAGTCCGCGATTTTTCTAATGTCTGGCTAAAAGACGAAAGTATTAACCCAACTGGCACTCACAAAGATCGAATGGCCTGGGAAATTGCTGTCACTTACCGTGATTTTTTACTAGCCAAAAAATGCAGCCAAATCAAAGGACCATTACCTCAGATGTCAATTATCTCCTCCGGCTCTGCTGCAATTGCTATCCAAACACAATTGAAAAAATACCAATTACCAAATCTAAAAGTTTTAGTCGATGTCAATTTTATTGAACCCAATATCCTAAAAACTCTTAAGAAAATAGGCTGCGAGATCTACGAAACAGACCTGTCCAAAAAGCCGTATAGTTGGCGGGAAATTCTAACTCTGACTCATAACCCTGAAGGTTTTGATATAACTTCAAATGAGGCGCTAGACCCGACAACCAGGTTTTATGACTGGATGAGCTATGAAACTATTAACAACAACCCGGATTATGTTTTTATCCCCTTTGGTACTGGAAACTTGTATGAAAATATTTTGAATACTAACAAGAAAGAGGTTTCAACAGAAAATCACGATCCCCGATTTAAAGGGAACGTTGAAATACTGCGAAGATGCAACTTTATGGGCGCTACAACCAATAACCCGAATTCAAAAGCCGACAAGCTTTATTCCCCACACCTGCCTTTTGTACACTACGATGAGCAATGGATACGATTATATAGATATGCGGGATTCTGCGGCCCGGAATCAAATGTTTACCTGATAAAAGAAAATTTCTTAGATGAGACAATTAAGATTGCGTCATCACAAAAAATCAGCTGTGAAGCTTCTGGAATTGCCGGACTCGCCTTAATGTTACAAATGAAAGATAGACTACCTAAAAATAAAAAGATGCTTATTGTTAATACCGGAAAGACCAAAATCCCTAGCCTCCCCACCGTGTCGTCATCAAAATAATCACAAAAACGACAAAAGCCACGACCACATGTTCCCAGACCACCCTACTTTTTAACCTTCCCTCAAAATCCAACCTCGCAAGACCCAGAAGAACATACATAATTGTAGCCAAAAGCAAAGCCCCATTTATCGGCGCGATCGGCCAGAATGAAAGCACAAGTGCGATTTGGGCTGTCACAAAAGTAAAAACAACAGTATAGACGAAAACCTTTCGGGAAAGAAAATCCTCAAGCTCATAAGACCAAAGCCCTACTAAATAAATCGGTAAGGTTATTAAAATTGAACCCCCTGACACAAGATAAAATGGAAGATGCAGTGAAAAAAGGACATTGGCAAGAAAAAAAGTCGATACCAGGGAAAACAGAAGTCCAACAGCATGAGCAGCGCGAAGTAGCGCGATTGTCCGTATCGCAGCCACGTTATAGATGTTTGCGGTTAACATTAGAAGATAAACAGAAATTCCAAAAAGAAATGCAAAAGGCAACCTGGTTAACCATCTAACCGGCAGTAAAAAATAAAAAAGTGAGGCTCCAGCCACAAAATATACAGGCAATAAAAGAAGTAAAAAATACTTAATCCCCGAGAGTTCACCCCAAAGAGCGAAGATCGCCAAAAAAGCGGCAGATATTGCTAAGAAACCGATCGTCTGATATCGTAAATTTTCGCCGACTGTTTGAGTCGTAATTAAAACGACTGTCAAAAAAAAAGACATCAGAATAAACTTCTGCCTTTTAGTTATCTCCCAGGAAATAAATCCCGAGAATATTTTTTTTAATGGCTTAAATATCGTCACTTCCCCACCTCCAGAGGTATCAAAAGTATCAAAAGTATCAAAAGTATCAGAAGTATCAGAAGCAGCTAGCCTTTGACACTTTTGTCAGCTTTGACACTTTTGTTACCTTTAATCTTAATCGCATGACAAATTGCCACGGCTAAGGCATCAGCTGCGTCGTCAAGATATCCGTTTGTCGGTTTTCTCAATGTTCTTTTTCTCAAGTATTTCATCACCGATTTTTGGATTTCTTTTTTGTCTGCCCTGCCATTTCCAGTTAAAGTATGTTTAACATGTAATCCCTGGTATTCAAATATGGGAAGCCTATAGGACGCAACGGACGAGAGCACTACTCCCCTTGCTTGTCCAACAGTCATTGCAGTACGGGAATTCGCACCAAAGAACAATTGCTCTACAACAACACAATCAGGATTAAACTGTCTGAGTAAGCTCTTTAAAGATTTTTGGATACTATATAACCTCAAGGGCATTGGGTCATCTTTACATGTACTTATGCACCCGTAATCTACCAATTCGAGAGAGCTTTTAACTTTCTTTATAACCCCATAGCCAGTTGTAGCTGTCCCAGGATCAATGCCAAAAATAATCATATTTGAAATTTCTAATTTCTAAATCCTAAATCCTAAATAAATCCAAATAATCAAAATACAAAATTCAAAACAATTTTAAGTTTAATTATTTTTTGGAACATTTGAATTTTGATATTGTTTAGAGTTTAGAATTTAGAGTTTAGGATTTTGTTAAGTCATTAGGTTAATATCAGCCTTCGCCTTCGGCGAATCTGATATATCAGTAAACTTCATTAGATTTTTATATTAATTATAATAATTGAAGTTTAGCTGATATTAGATCAATTTACCGTCTCGGTCTTGGTCCGTCATATTCCACATCGTTTTCGGTTAACCGCCTTGCCGGTTTCTCACGCAAGGTTTCCTCAACTACGTGAGCCACCAACCCCGGTGTTCTGGCAATTATAAAAATACCGTTGGCGACCTTGGGATTGAATCCCATTTCCAAGAGCAGTACTGAAAAACATCCGTCGATATTAAGAGGTAATTTTTTTGACTCTTTGGAAATTTCTGCTTCAACTTCAAGAGCAAATTTGACATATTTACCGAAAAAACCAAGTTCCTTGGCAATTTCTAAAAGCCTTTGCGTTCTGGGATCGTCAGCATATAGTCGATGGCCGAAACCGGAAATACGCTCGCCATTTTTGTTAAAATCATCAACCATTATCTTAACCCCAACACCCTGATATTTTTTAAAATTTTCCATCGCCTTCTCAATTGCTCCTCCGTGAAATTCCCCAAGCGCCAGTACCCCGGCCGCAACCGCCGCCTGAATTGGACTACCGCCCGAAGAAACGTTTCTTGCAGCAACAACTGATGGAGGTTCAACACCGTGATCGATAGCGATCGTTAACATCGCCTCAAACATCTTCTCGCTCGCCTTATCCGGCATTTGACCTTTAAGAATAAGGTAGATAGCCTTGGCAAAAGAGGTATTCCCGGCAAGCTTTGTCAGATCATAACCGTATACATGAGGTGAACCATCAGCATGGGTGGTTATTGAAGTCCGGTACGGCTTTGGCATCACGGTTTAAGTATACCTAAATTCAGCTAATCATTCTAGCTTCGCCCATCTTCGCCCTGAAAAGCAAACTCCCCTGGTGAGTTCAAAATCAGAATCGAGATCTTCTCTTTCAGTCATGAAACTTAAAACTACATTTTTAAAATCAAAAAGAACCTTGTCTTCATGAATTAATTCATGAAGACAATCTTTTATGCTTCCTGACGATACCTTCGATTTCTTCCTCGCTTAAAAACATCCTTCTCCCTGCACCTGTAGACCTCATCAAAAGTTTCTCCATATCATGCCAAAACTTATCCCAATCTTCTAAACCCTCGAGTTTCCTGACAAAAAGTTTCCAGCCTTTCTCTTCTATTTTACTTGCCACTCTTCCCACCGTCCCTGTGGAAACTTTTAACATATTACTTATAGATCGGTAATCATAACCTTTTGACAAAAGTACCGCGATAGCCATCCTTTTTGCCAAATAAACCCGCTCGGTTCGAGTCAAACAGTCGGAAAAAAAGTCAGAGACCTCTTCTCTATTTTTAATATTTGCTATTACTCTCCAAAAAGAATCGTAAACTTTCAACTCAAGTTTCCTGCCTAATTGTCTTTTAGAAATTTGCGCCATTTGTATCTATGAATTAATTCACGGATACAAATATTATAAACTTCCGAGGGCTAAGAGCCCTCGGTATTGTTCTTTAAGTTTACATGAGCGAGCAGAACATCCCGCTCCTCGGAAGTATGTATTCTCTCGCTCCTCATCCGTGGACTAATAGTCCACGGTGTTCTGCGAGCGAATATAAATAATCATCAAAATCAAAATCAATAATGCTAAACAGGGCTTTCAGATATTTATAAGGATGTTTATAGAGACTTTTTAATTAGTAATGGTATGTCTTCAAATTTTTCGGCAACAACTGCACCGCAATCTTTAAGCGTCTTGATCTTTTCCTTCATTGTTGTTTCCAGACCGACAATAGCTCCGGCATGACCAAGACTGGTATCTTTTGGCAAACTTTCAGCAAAAGTTCCTGCCAGAAAAACAATTACAGGTTTAGTTACCTGGCCATTTTTCAAAAGTCTACTAGCTTCTATCTCTTGACTACCCCCAACTTCACCAAAAGCCACCACAACTTTTGTTTGCGCATCTGCCTCAAAATTCAAAAGCACATCGGATAAGTCCATTCCAATAAGCAAATCCCCGCCGATACCAACAACCGTTGACTGCCCAAGACCGGCATTTGAAATTAAAAGACCAAGCTCGGCACACATCCCGCCAGACCTGGAAACTACACCGACCGGTCCTTTTGAAAAAACTGCCTCCGGCTTGGGTCCGCCGATTGAACCAATCTTACCTTCGCCTGGAGAAATTGCTCCGACTGAAGCCGGTCCTAAAACCCGGACGTTTTTTTTAGCGGCCATCGAAAGAATTCGGCAAGTATCAAAAATCGGAATTTTCTCGGCGAAAATGTGGATTAAGGGAATTTGCGCTTCAATCGCTTCAATCGCTGCTTCATAAGCAAGAAGTGGCGGAACATAAACCATCGAGACGTCAACTGGTCCGATTTGTTCAACCGCTTCTTTGATTGAATTAAAAACCGGCACCGCCTCTATCTCTTGGCCGCCCTTACCCGGAGTTACTCCTGCAAGTACTCTCATACCATAGTCCAATAGCTCGCCCGTAACTTGCGTTCCTGATCTACCTGTAACTCCTTGAATTAAAACTCGCGTATCTCTATTGACTAAAATGGCCATATACTCATATTTGTATAATTAGCATAAATTCGTATATTAGCATTGATACCAATATACTAATGGATACTAATCATACGAATCGATTTTACTTTCGTACTTCGGATTTCGAATTTTATAGTCGTTAGATAGTTCTACCATCTTTTGACACGCAACTGATATCGGTGTCTCAGGCCCAAAAAGATGAATGTCGTAATCTTCTTTTTGGGCAATCTTGCCAATTACTTCGTATATCTTCTCCTGTCCCGGACCTCCCCGTCGGATGACGATTGGATAACTTGGCTTTGGTCTGACCTGCCTTAAACCCTCAGTAAAACCTTTTAAGGTTTCATAAATGTCTGTAAAGTTGGCTACTGCTCCACAAACTAAACACCCGCTGAGATTTTCTCTATCCAAAGTAATTTTTGTTAATTTTTCAACTTTTTCTGCCGGTGGATTACCAGAATATTCAGTATAGTTTGCCCCTTTACCGCCGGCTGAAGTCAGCGCATCCATTGTCAAAAGACTGGCTCCGCCGCCGGACGCTAAAACAGCGATGTCACCGTCAAGCTCAATAAAAATAGAGCCGGCGGTTCCCCGCCAGTCACCTTCATCAACCTTTCTTGCTGCCAGTTCTCTCTCTGTCGGTACCGCACTCGCTGCGCCCTTTGGCAAAACATCCAAATCGCGATGTCTTGCCAAACCTGCATCGTCAAGGATGATTTTGGCATCAATAGCGACATAACTATGCCCATCCCCGAGGTGCACCCCAGATTTCGTCTTGACTTCAATCCGGGGGTGAGATCCAGATTCTCTGACAAGTGCTAACGGGTTAATCTCCACCATACGGCAATCAAATCGCCAAAAAGCATCCCAAAGACGGGTTGCAAAATCGACGAGTTCATGCCTAAACAGCGCTTCCAGATTCTTTTTCGTCGGTCCGGTCAACGAATCAATATCTACTCTAACAATCTTTTCAGGACTCCTCTTTTTTACCTCTTCGATATCAACGCCACCCTCTTCACAAAAAAGAAAAAAGGGATTTTTTTTGATAGTATCGTAGGCAATCGAAAGGTAGAGTTCTTTTTCGATCTCGATTTTTTTAGAAAAACTTATAAATCTGACGTCCTCCCCATTAAATTTGTTCCCAAACATTTCTTTTGCAAAGGTTAAAAGTTGTTTCTCGTTTGAGAGAAATTTTACTCCGCCAGACTTGCCCCGCCTGCCGGAAAGTACTTGCACTTTGGCAACCATTGGAAATTTAAGACGTTTGCGAGCCTGTTTTACCTCGTCTAAATTCGAACAAGCAACAAAAAAAGGGCTTTCTATCCCGACTTTTGCAAGAATCCGATGTCCTTCAAACTCGTAAAGCTTCATCTTGAGGCAATCCTCCGCTATGTAGAGATTATAACTAAAAATAAGTTAAAATAGTGCTATGCAAATCAAATTGGCTACGAAAGACGACCTTGAGGGCATTCTGGCCCTTCAAGACCAAGTCTACAGAGTCAAAGAGCCTCACGCAGATGCCAAAAAAATCCTCGTAGACTTAATCGATGCGGCCCACTGTGACATTGTAGTTGCAAAACAGAATAATAAAATTATCGGCTCGGCCACACTCCTTTACTTCCCAATACCGGCTTACGGAAAACCCTATGCTTTCCTGGAGGGGCTAGTGGTAGATAAAAATTCCCGGAAAAAAGGAGTCGGCACTGCCCTTTTAAATAAACTTATAGAACTAGCCAGAGAAAAAGGCTGTTATAAAGTTGTCGGGACTTCCCGATTTGCAAGCGAAGACGTTCATAAATTTTACGAAAAGTTGGGCTTTACCAAATGGGGCTGGGAATTCAGGATGGATTTGGCTTAGTCGAAACTAACTTATACCCTCTTGTCTTAACTGTAATTACCGAAAAATCGCTTCCCTGCTCTTTTAGTTTATTTCGCAACCTTGCCACCAGTTTATCAATCGTCCAATCGGAAACTCCCAAATCTTCATATTCTGCCCAAACTGCCTCTATGATTTTTTCCCTCTCGCAAACTTCGTTTTGACTAGCCAAAAGAAGAGAAAATAGAAGATTTTCTTTCTTGGTTAATTCGACACTTCCGTTGACCTTACCTTTCCCGTTTTCGCGAACATATGCGCCAAAAATCGGACTAAAAATTTGCCGCCTGTCAAACTTTCTCAAAACTAAGCCTGTTTCCCATATATATTTCGCATTGAATCGTAAATCCGCGCCGACTTTTTTACCTTCCGTAATAAGACCTATCGCATCTTTTTCCGCGTCAAACAAACTGTCCCAAATTTCCTCCGATTGTAAAATCAATCGTTCGTCACCGCTTATTAATTCCAGAAGGATTTTCTCATCGACCTTTTGGTCTCTGAGCGACTGCGCCAAAATAATCAGAGTTAAATAAAGATATTGGGCATGACCGCCACTAACCTCGATTATTTTTTTGGCCAATTTCCCACTTATTTTCAGATGATATTTCCTAACTAGCTCATGTAAGATGACCTTGGCGTCTTTTTCCCCTGCCGGCTTGATGTAAAAATTGTGAATAAAAATAGGCAGTAATTTCTCGGTAAGCCTAGGTGTTATCTTTCCAATTTCGCGATAACTTGTCAAAACAAAACATAATTTCTGACCGGTTGCTTCTCTTAAACCCTGAAGATTGGCGAAAAAATCAATGGGTGTAATTTCGCTTATTCTGTCAAAACGCAACCAAAAAATTGTAGGAAGGATACCCGTCTTGGCGATTTCAATTAATGATTTTCTTAAATTTTCAACGGTTAAAAATAGATCGCTTTCCTGAATCGAAGTTAAAAATAGCCCGTTTATCTGTTTTTTGACGCTTGGCTCGACCGGTAAACTCCCTACGGCATCAACAATTCTTTTAAAAGTCAGAGTCCAAAAGGCAAAAAGTTTAATCTCAACAAGATCGTTCAAATCCACCGGGATCAAAAGATGCTTGTGGTGTCTGTCGATATATTTTCTGGCGATGTCCTTGTGATAAAGAAAGAAATTTAAAAAATCGCCGATTCCGACTCTTTTTGCGCCGATTAAGTTAACATTATGCCGAAGCCTGACATGTTCGCCTAAAATCTTCGCGTCTTCTTCCCTGAACTTTATTGGATATTTAACCTCAATTATCGGACTGCCCACGCCCCTAATCATACAGGCAGGAAGAGCTTCTCATCAAGCAAAAAGGGGTGTCAGTATTTTGTCAGGTTAAAGTTTTGAGGCTGTCAAGCAGGGAACATGAACCAACAGTATGATAAACGTATTATGAGTGTGGAAGACGGGGGCTCCATCGGTGTAAACCGGAGCATTAAACCTCGAAGTGAGATTCCAGCTAACCATGAGTCAATGCTCGGTTTAGACCAGGGTGGAAATGTTGTTTTACGTTTGGTAACAAAAGGAAAAGCCTATGATATAGACTTTGGCCCAGGACTCAGTTCCCTCGACCGAGACAAGTCATCCGCAGAATAAACGGGCTCCATTTAATCAAGATTCCTCGGCCTCCGCCTCAGAATGACGTTTTCAAACTTTTTCTAAAATCTCATCCGGAATATCGAAATTGCTCCAGACTTTTTGGATATCGTCCAGTTCTTCTAATTTTTCCATCAGGTTTAAAATTTTTCTGGCAATATCGGCGTCGGTTACTTGAACTGTCGTTGTGGGAACTTTAGAAATTTCAGCGTTTTTGACAACCAAACCTTTTTCAACTAGTTGACTCTTTACGCTTTCGACTTCATGTGGCTTTGTATAGACAAGAATCTCGTCCCCGGCCTCTTCAACATCCTCAGCTCCGGCCTCGGCTGCCAGGTCAAAGACCACATCCAGACTCTTACCCTCTTTTGAGACAGTAATTTGTCCCTGGTCTGCAAACATCCAGGAAATAGCCCCCGGAGAAACAAAAGAACCGTCAAGTCTTTCAATAAGATTTTTGACTTCGGATGTAGTACGATTTTTATTGTCAGTTGTTGCTTCAATAACTAATGCAACTTTACCAGGTCCGTAGCCCTCATAAACGACAGATTCGAGTTGCCCTGCTCCTCCACCTTTGCCTAGACCTCTGTCAATCGCCCTCTGGATATTCTCTTTGGGCATATTGGCAGCGTGGGCCTGATCAATAGCTAACCTCAATTTAAAATTACTTGCCGGATCACCGCCTCCGCCTTCCCTTGTGGCGATCGTAATCGCGTTAGCCATTTTGGTAAATGTCTGGCCGCGTTTAACATCCGCCACTCCCTTTTGCCTTTTAATTTGCGACCATTTACTATGACCTGACATAGGAAATCCTCCTTATGGTCGCAAATATCAGAGGAGCGCCATTGGCACGACGAAGCGTGCCAAGACTACCTGCTAATATTTGGCTCCACTTCGAATGTCCGCTCATAAAACTCCTTTGCGCCTATTATAGAATTTAGTCAATTTTTTGTGAAGTTCTATTGTGAATTTTCTTTGTCAAAGGGAAAATCCGCAACCTGACAGCCCATTGCCCACAGTGTTTCTTTTATCCTGCGAGCCTTTTCTGGATTGATTGTTTTGGGATTAACACCAATGTCAAAGTCGATAATCCCGTCTGGATCGACACCTCTTAGTCTTTCTTCTTCAGTAATTTCACCCTGCATTGAATCAATTGCAGTCAAGTTAACATCTTCCACAAAAAATGGCTTGAGAACATCCCTCAGTTTCCCCGGCCTATCCCTGGTTATTCTGAAGCTTAAACTACACATTCTAAGATTGGCGTTTCTTGACCCTACTATTCCCGCTTTTCTGAATAATTGGCCAATTAATCCTTCGGGGTTGTCATGATAATCGATATTTGTTTGCATCAATTTCTCTAATTCTTCCCTATCAGATAAAGCTTGCTTTAATCTTTCTAAGGCCGCTTGTAGCGCCCCGATTATTTCAAACTTTCTATCTTGTCGGAATAAGACTTCTGAAGGAACCTTAACCCCTTGGCCTTGTGTTCTTCCGGCAAGCAGCGCTAAAAATTCTGCATTTAAGGTTGCGAAACAATCGAATTCTTTAAGAGGAATCCCCAAACTTCGAAGTGTTTCAGAAACAACATAAGCAGTTAAAAAAGTTACACATTGATCTATTTCTATCTTTTGATGCTCTTCAACATCGATTACATCTATTGCCACATTCCTTGCTATAAATAAATCCATCCCTGTGCGAATCCCTCTTTCGCAATTCTGACCAACCCGACATAACCAAAATTTCATACCTTGCCAGGGATGGTCTGGCCTGGCGCCGAGATGTGTCGGACAAACACTTGCTCCTCTGCTATCTACATCAAGGTAAATATCGATTGCATTGCTTTTATTGCTTGCACCGTCAAGAATTGTATGTTGGGGGCCTAAATGGAATTTGGCAATTTCTAAAAGAGAGATTACCTCTGCATCGTCAACAGCTAGAAATAAATCAGTCGATCGGTTAACAAAATCTAAAAAGGGATCACCTTGCTCACAACCATGAACCTCTCTAAAGCCTGCTTCTTGGTAGCATGGAAATACTCTACTCCCTAGAGCTCCTTTACGGCCAACAACAGTGGCAACTCTCTCCTCATATGGAACAAACACTCTCTCCGCACTCATAGTCTGGGAATATACACTCTGGTGATTAGAAAAGCAAATGTCTTAGGGGTTGGATCCCTGATAGTATGGGACCCGGTCAAAGTTAAGAACTTACGCCCCCATGCTTGGGCACCCAGTCAAGCCATGGTCTTGCAGTTGTATAACTAAGTACAACTGGATATTCAGAATTCGGAGAAGAATTTAGTGCAAGTGGAATAAAGTCATGCTTTGATAATACTGGATCTACCCTAATCACTCTCACATTAGGATATTTGTCTTCCATCACCTTTCCACCACGTTTGTTAACTTGCGTTGGATCTAACGGCGAGATATACGTATCTTCTGGGAGCAACCTTGAGTCATCAAAACGGACTCTTTGAACATATATACCAGGTCCAGAATTGCCAAGTCTGAGCTTTCGATTCACCCAGAAACCCAAATTGCCAAAAATTATACCTTCATCTGCAAACTTACTTTTGCCAGCCCTTCCTTTTTGTACCCATGCTAGTCTAACAGACCCAGTCATTTCACTTGCAGCTGGATGAGCTGCTAAATAATCCCCCACTTCTACTTCACCAAAATATTTTTGTAATGCTGATTGAACCCTACCTTCATCCCTAGCCAACCAGAAAAGTGCAGAATCATTTTGGGGTACTAACGGATAAACTATTTTTTTATTCTTTACAGTGAACTGGGCTAAATCGGTAGGAGATAAAGCAAGTTGCGCATTGCGTGCGTATGACCAGTATGTAGAAATAGCCCTGAGTATCTGACCATTTTCATCAACCAGCAAAATATCCAATAAGGGTTCTCTGCGATCTTTTCTTAAGACTCTTAGCTGGTCTTCGGCCCAGTCAGCGTTTAGTTTTTGTGTTTCTTTAATCCCTCTTCCTAGATCTTTTTCTAAAGCGTCAAGGGCTAGTCTACTATCACCATATAGGTTTTCAAAAGTCACGCTTGGGACAAATTGGGTTTGGTCACCTATAGGTCTCTCCATGATCGAAAAATATACTCTTCTAAAACTTGAAAGTCAAGCTTTTTGAAAATTTTTTTTAAAAAAACCTCTTTGAACACCTTGAGTACTCAATTTTCTCAATAATGTCTCAGAATTTTCACCCATTGACTTCCATTCCCCTTTTATCTAATTTAGTTCCATGCCACAAGTAGCATCCGTAACTTGGCAAAACATTGCTGATAAGGAAACTCTGGCTCAACTGGCTATAAAAGTCGCCCTTTGTGCAAACTGGAACGAGGCTATAAGAATTAACAAAAAAATTCTCCAGATAGCCTCAAGCGAGGTTGACGCTCTTAATCGTCTGGCCTATGCCTACACTTGTCTGGGAGAAAAGGTAAAAGCTCAAAAAATTTACAAACAGATTCTCCAAATAGATCCTTATAATATAATCGCCCGCAAAAATCTGGAAAAGGTTACCAAGCAAAACGGCCACTCAAACAGTAACAGTCCCAGGGAAAGCACAAACCTTTCCAATATCTTTCTTTTTGAACCTGGCAAGACGAAAATAGTTAATCTTATAAATCTGGCCCCTCCAGCAGTTCTCTGTTCATTTAATTGCGGGGACCAGATGTTTTTAAACCTCAAAAAACATGCAGTGACGGTAATGGCTAGCGATGGGATGTATTTGGGTGCACTGCCTGACGATTTAGCCCACAAACTTCTTACTTATATTGCAGGCGGCAATAAATATGAAACTTATATAAAGTGCGTAAGTTCAAAAACTTTAACTGTTTTTATAAGGGAAGCTTACCGCTCAGCGAAGTTTTTTAATCAACCCTCATTTCTGGAAAATCAGAACCCTTATTCGGAAGACTAGGCTAAGATTTACTAAGCATATCCTTGACAGAAATTACCCCATTCAATCTTTGTACCGGTTTTGTTTTTTCGGGGAACGTAACGAAATCCTGCCTTGGAGCAGGTGTATTAGCTTTGTCTTGTTCCCATGGAAAGATTTCTGTGGCTGCTGTTTTTAGACGGTCTTCTTCAAAAGTCTCGACTCTTTTAATATCGCTTGTACCAGATACATCAGAAACTACTGCACGATCCACCTGTTCCTGGTTTACTCCGCTGTCCTTTATAGGTTCCAGGTCTTCTTTGACCTCGATGTTTCTCTTCTGCTCATAAATTAAAGAAGCAAAAGCAACAATAAACGAAACAAGTAGTATAAAAATCCCTAAAACTACGAAGATTATCATTTGAAGTATCTAGCGGTAAAATCTTGCCCAATTACTAGAGTAATATCAGCTCCTTCCCCACCTTCTGGCGCGCCATTTATACCACAATCAAACATTTTTGCCAAATATTTTGCGCTGTAGCTATTCTTATCCTCAGTTTGAATAAAGGTTTTACTTAGGTTACTAGAAGAGGTGTCAACCTCGACCACGCTGCCGCCAACACTGGTAACAAAATCCGCAGCCAACTGCCCTGCCCCCGGTACACCTGTTGAATTAGTAATTAAAACTTTTAAATTTTCTTTCTCAATCTCTAAATTTCCCAAATATTTTTTTATTACCTGGTGCAAGACAACACCATCAACACCTAGAACTTTTTGGTTATCAAAGACAAGCATTTCCTCTCTATATTGTGAAAGATCAACCAAATCCACATTTTTAAGACTAATCCCTTTAACTTGCCACCACAATTTAAACTGGTCAATACGAGTAATATTAGTGTTCATAACTTCACCATTTATACCACCAGTCAAAATAGCAAAAGGAGTAAGTAAAGACGCATATTGTTTAAACCATTTTTGAACCATATCCTTATCTATTTTTTGATCCTTTTTAAAAACCACATAGCTACCAATATAAGTCCTGTAAGCAACCGTCAATATCTTTGAAAGTTGCTCTCCTTCGCCTTTTCCAACAAGTGAAGAGAGTTTGACAATCGGTTCCTCACTCTCACCGGTTGTTAAATATGTCTCTTCAGAAAGCGTCAAAAAAACAATCCTTTTTGGGTCTTTTTGAACAACCAAAAGAGAAATCGGTGTTGTTGACAGTGCTGCTACAAAAGAAGATTTACTATCCCAGTTGGACTTTCCAAAATACTTATTTAGGGAAAGAGATTTAGAAAGTCCATTTAAAAGTGCCAAAACCAGAGTGAGCGTAATAAAAAAAGCCACCAAATTTCGCCATTTCGCTTGCACCTGACGTTTTTTCCAAGCAGGATATGTGGTCATTGAACTTTCTCTTCAACTTAGCAATCTGCCCTTGGAAATTTAGTCAAGATCTGACAACTTACTTCCCTTTTTTACCGAGGATTTCTACTTGAGGAATTGTTGCAATCCGCTTTATTTTTGCAGCCTTTTTTTCCAAAACCTCTTTTTTTAGTTTCTTACGCTCCCCTTTATAAAATCCACCGTAAGTACCCATTAGTTACTCTCCTACTTCATATTTTTTATGAATATCCATGTGCGAATACAATAATTTTATATCAGAAAAGCGCCATCGGCATGAAGTCCTGAGCGCAGTCGAAGGACTGTACCGAGGCGACCTGCTGATATAGAATCCTCCGAAATTACCCATTTGGCAAAAACACCTCTTTTCTTAAATTTTAACACACTGGCTTAAAATATTTTGCGGGAGATTAGTTCTTCAAAACGTTTACTTTTCGCCTTTTTAATTGCCTTTAAATTATCCCAATGATCTGAAAGAACTCTGGCAACATGCTTGCCACCCACATCTTCAGGCACCACTACCAAATCAGCTCCCGCTTCATACAGTTTAACCGCGTCATGAAGCCAGTATGACGCGCAGATAATCGGCCCTGTATAGCCTTCTTCTTTTGCGAACTTTATAAGATTGGTGTTGTCCACAAGATCAGGGACAGTCGTTATTATTAACTTTGCGCGAGCCAAATTTAACTGTTCTAAAATTTCCGGATCAGAAATATCTCCAAAAACTACATTAAAATTACCGGCTACCAGACTTTCGACAATCTGCGGATTAAAGTCAACCACTACAACACTTTGCCCTGTATCCTTAGCTTTATTTTTTAAATAGTCCAAGATATCACTACCCATCTGCTCCGCGCCAACAAGCAGCAGATGATTTTCCAGATCTTTTTCCGAAATATTTCCGATTGCAACTTTATTTCTCTCAATAATCTTGATTCGACTGCGAAGGACCCTGTAAATTTTGCCGCCGTTAATTATCAAATAAGAAGAGGCAGCAATCGTGAAAATAGCTACAGAGGAAATAAAAGAAACAATTTCGCCGCTTATATGACCAAGATTCGCTCCAACGACCACAATAATTAAGGAAAATTCGGAAACTTGGGCTAGTGACAGTCCTGACAAAAAAGCCACCCGTTTACCAAATCCTAAATATCCAAGATAATTAGCAACCACTACCGGGGTTACAGTTAAAACGAAAACTGAAAAAACAGCAATCGGCCAAAACATGTTCTTAATAGCGGCAAAGTCAATAGACAAGCCCAATACTATAAAAAAGATTATGATGAAAAAATCCCTAATCGGTGCGATTCTTGCAGATATAGAATATCGATATGGCAAATTTGCTAGAGCCACCCCCGATAAAAAAGCTCCTATCTCGAATGAAAAGCCTGAAAATTTAAAAATACTGGAAACACCTAGGGCCCAAGCCATGGTACATAAAAAAAGGAGTTCTGAATTTGAAGCAACATAAGCAAATATCCGCCTTAGGGCGAACTTTGAAATAAACCATATTGCTCCTACCAATAGCCCTCCTTTTATAAAGGTAAGAACTAAATTTAGAAAGTTAAAAGGCACTCCCTTAGGACCAATACCCGCAAGAAACATCAAAATAATAACCGCAAATAAATCCTGCAGAAGTAAAATACCAATAGTAATTTTGCCGTAAAGTGAGTTTGTATCCCTCTGCTGATCGAGAAGTTTTATAACGATCACAGTCGAAGAAAAAATTATGGCCACGGCAATATAAAAGGAAGCTAAAATTCCAAAATCAAAAATTAAAGAGAGGATAAATGCACTCGTTCCGATTATCAGAGCATGGAACAGTGTTGCTAAAAAAACCGGCTTCCCAATATTTTTCAACTCGCTAATTGAAAGTTCGATCCCTACCATAAAAAGGATAAGGGCAATGCCAATTTGAGAAAAAAAGCCAAATGTTTCTGCTGGAGTTGGAATAGCCACGAAATTGGAGGACAAGAAACCGATTACTGCTCCCGAAAGAATGTAGGCTAGTATCAAAGGTTGGGAGAAAAGCGACGAAATGATTCCGATTCCGGCGGCAATAATCAAGATTGTCGCTAGAACGAAATATATTCTTTCGGATAAGTCAAACATCGGGCAGTAGATTCAAGTTAGCTTGCGCTTTAATTAAATCATAAGGTAGTTGCGCTTCAAAAACAACCTGCCTGTGTTTTAAGTTCTCAAATTCGATTTTTTGGGCGTGAAGGAAAAGCCGAGGACACCAAGTCTTATCAAATTTTAAAAGTTTGGCCGGTGCATACAGGGTATCCGACACGACCGAATGACCGATACTTTTAAGATGGACTCTCACCTGATGGGTCCGGCCTGTCTTGGGAAAAAGATGAAGTAAAGTATAGTCTTTGGCGTGATTTTGCAAATATCGAACCCTCGACTTTGTAAGTTCCTGCAGAGGTCCGACCCCTAAAAGACGATGCTGGTAATACTCTTGAACTTCATAGTCAGTCCTTGACTCTCTTCCCTCATCCACGACTCCGAATTTGCCAAATCTGCCGATCCGTCCAATGTCACCGACTACTGATCCGGTCTTTTCTTTAACAAAACCATGAACTAAGGCAACATATTCTTTTTTAATTTTTCTGTCTTTAAACTGTTTCTGCAGAAAATCAAATGCCTTTTGGGTCTTGGCAACTACCAACACTCCGGATGTTTCCCGATCCAGCCGATGGACAATTCCAGCCCGGTCACCTATTCCCAAATCATGACCCAATTTAAAATAATCGACAAGCTGATCCTGAAGCGTTTCTTGCCTGTTCGTTTCTGACCGATTAACAACCAATCCCGCCGGCTTATCAACGACCAAAATCTGCTCATCCTCAAAAATGACTTTAAATAACATTAATTCCTCCAGAAAAGTCATCCTGAGTCGAGTCCAACTCGACGAAGGATCTGTCTACATTAAGATTCTTCGCCCTTCGGTCTCAGAATGACAAAAGCTATTAAAATTCCGACCCCCGCACTTATCGCTGCGTCTGCCAGATTAAAACTTGGAAAGAATCCCAAATCAATAAAGTCTCTGACGCAACCTGCTGTCAGTCTGTCAATAAAGTTGGAAATTCCCCCGCCTAAGATCAACGCAAAACCGTACTTAGTGGAAACTTCTCGACTCCCCGAAGCATAAAATACAAGTATTAACAAAACCGCCAAAACTATTATTTGACTATAAGGAGTTTTCGCAAATCCAAAGGCAATACCCTCGTTGCAATAAACAGACAAGAATTTTGGGGCGATATTTTTGAGGATTTGATCGAGAGTTATTACAAACAGGACTGCCGGTAGCCAAAGACTGAACCTGTTAATTTTTCTTTGCCTCAAGCTCATTCTTGCATTTCAAGCAATACACTGCCTGGGGTTTGACCTCTAGCCGCTTCGGATCAATTCTTTTGCCGCATCTCTCACAAATACCATATGTTCCCTTCTTGATTTTAGCAAGCGCTGCCTCTGTCTCCTTGAGTTCGCGCTTTAGCTGATTTTCCAAAACTACCACTTGCTCGTGGCCAAAAAGGGCCGCTGCATCAGTTCCTGGTTCAACGATAATTGATCTATCTACCGTCGAAAAAGGATCGTCATGGCGAAGCCTTCTTATTCTAGAAAGAATTATAGCTTGCTGTTTTTTTACTTTGTTTTTAATCTTGTTAAAATCAATCATTTTGAGTCTATTTTCTTCCTCTGAAGACCTCTACTAAACCCCACAAAGAAAAAATAATTTCGCGCCCTAACAATTTTACACCAACTGCAAGCGACTTTGCCAAGACAAGTGGTGAAAGCACAATGGATCTTGAAAAACTATCTGCTTCTCTAACTGAAGTTAATATTCTTTGTGTCTTCAATAGAATAAGCAAACACACTGCAACGATCATCTTTAAATCTGCCCGCACTTTTCTTTTGGCTAAACGGTACCAGGCAACGACCCCAAAAATAAAAAAGGGGGCTACAATGAAAGACTGACCCAAATCTTTAAGAACCAAGGGTAAAAAATTAAGTATTGAAACCAAAGTCAGGAAAAAACAAAAGAAAAATCCATGATGTCGCTTTTTGCTCTCCAAACGCTTTAAAAACCAAAAAATTAAAAAGTAGCAAATAAAATAATATAGAGAGAAACCAATCTCCCTCTTTAATAAAAAATTGTCGATTACTTGACTTGCGGAAATAAAGATGGCGGCAAATACAATCGGCGCGACTCCCAAGTCAAAAATCTGCCAAAAATTGACCTTGGCAAGTTTTGCATAAATTTGCCCCAAAATAATTGCTCCAAGTAGCGCTCCCCACAAATTGAATGAGCCATATAAATTAACAAAAATAAGCCGTTTGAGAGACCAATGATAGATGTCGGGGAAAAGCAAAAAATCAAATACCCGGGCAAAAATTAAACTGCCTATAAAAGAAACGATCAAAAAATCGAAAAGCAGGCTAGATTCAAAAAGTTCACGCCTGCCCGCCCGCCAAAATAAAAAGGAAGCTAAAAGTATAGCTATCGGTACAACTATCAATTTGGCTACTGATGGATCAATCATTTAAAAAGAAGTTTGTTAATTATACCCTATTCACATCAGCTTGTTGCACCTAAAAAAGTATGCTAAGATATTATGTGCCAAGCCAGAATTTTCTGGTTTTTTTATATGACTGCAACAGCACACGCACTAATTGGCGCAAGCCTGGCAGCCAAATTTTCAAATCCCCTTCTGGGTATACCGCTTGCGATCCTGTCACATTTCATATTCGATATTATTCCGCACTGGGACCTTGGCACTAATCATCGGAATAAATCCATGACTAGGCTCAGAATCGAAGCTGTTTTTGATGTTCTCTTGGGTTTTGGTCTTTCTTTTTTAATCTTCTCGAGGGCTGTCGACCCAATCTATCTTTTTATCATGATCATTGCCGCTCAACTACCCGACTGGCTCGAAGCTCCCGCTTTTATGTTTGGGATCAACATTCCGCCTTTCTCCTGGATGGACTGGGTAGGTCACAAAATCCAATCAAGAATGCAGCTTCCGTGGGGTTTGGTTACTCAAATAATTGCGGTGGGGATTGCTCTTTTGATATCGGTTAACTTTGCTGATATTAAAGATACCTTAGCCAGTTTGCTGCTTCTTGCCTCTTAATGACTGGAAATTTCATGTTGTCATTGCAGGCACTCAATGTCATTGCGATCCGGCACAGCCGGAGAAGCAATCTTTAATAGATCACCCGGTCGGATCTTAGATTCCGAGATCACTCAGATTCGAGGAACACGACTCGCGATGACATAACTATTTTGCCCTCTCGACATACTCCCCTGTTCTGGTATCGACTCTGATTACCTCTCCGTTTTTGATGAATAAAGGTACCTTCACCGTCAGTCCGTTTTCCAAAATTGCGTCTTTGTAACTTGCGCCAACCGTATTACCACGGGCTGATCCGCCTGTTTGAGCAATTTTATACTCGCAAATCTTGGGAATTTCGATATACAAAGGCTTATTATCAATCGCAAATAAAGTTATTTCCATTCCCTCCTTGAGAAACTTGGCTGTATCTTCAACCAAACGTCTGTTAATAGTAAACTGTTCGTAAGACGCTGTATCCATTAAGTGAAAATTTTGCCCGTCCTGGTATAAAAACTGGGCCTTTTTGCGCTCCAGATTCACGTCGTTAACTCTTGCGCCAGTGATGAAGGATTTTTGGATAGTCGCACCCGTTCCCAGATTTTTTACCCTGACTTTAATCGTCCCAGAACCTCTCCCCATCTTAATGTGCTCATATGAAAGGACTAAGAAGTATTCTCCCCTATCTTCAAAGACAGTTCCTGCTCTAAGATCTGTTACGGGTATCATTTTCGGCGATGTGGTCGAATCGGAGTATGTCTTCTCTTAATTCTGATATTTGACCTCCTCACGGCACTTTCGTATCTGCGAGCGGCTACTTCAACTAGATCAACGTCTGTTGGCCATATTTCACTTCTTTGACCCACTCCCAAATGCGCTAGTTCAACTCCCAAACGAAAATCTGATCGACGTTCAGCATCGTACATAATTTCCACCTACCTTCCTTTGCCGGATTTTGTTCGACTGACGCGGATTAGGCCGGAAGTCGGGATAATATGGACTCCCCGTTTTTCCAGTTCATCCAGGAAAATGTTGGCACCGACGGAATCAGAAACTATGTGGCCGGCGATAACTAAATTTAGGTGGTGCTTTTTTGCTTCTTCACGATTTTCCTCGGAAGCGTGCATGCTAATTATGGACCCTACCCCGGCATGCGCAAGTTTTTCGTAAATTTCTTTTGACCCTTCAGTCCCTCCGGTAAATTCCGAAACGACAACTTTACCTGCTCTATTCTTCTCGCTCCCGGTAAATAAACTGGGTCCAGCTTTAAACTTTACTGCTTGAGCATATTCCGGAATTTTTTTTAGTTCGCTGACCACATCGCCCACCGTATCAAATTCCTCCTTTTCAAAAATATCGGCCATAAAGCGCCACCCCAAATTATCCCAGGCGGTATGAATACACATTAGAGGAATACCCAAAATCCTCGCGGCATCAACACTGCGGTAGTGGTTAATAGGACCAAATTTGCGGGCAACTTCTGAAATTCGATTAGTCATCATTCCTTCGGCCACGTTAATCGGTACTCCGTAAGAGGCCATCAGATCGACCTGCAAATCCATCACTTCATGAAGCGATGCCAGCGCACCGCCTGCCGGATGGTGGGCAATCAGAAGATCTATCCCCTCGCCTTTTTCGTTGAGTCTGTCTGCCAAGACTACCTCGCCGGTGTCAAAATCAATCCCGGCCATGATTTTATCAACGTTAACTGACGGGTCGCCGAACAAAATTCTGGTATCGGAATAGGGATTCTTGAGACTTTCCAAATCGAACTCTTCTTTCTTGCGCTGGGGCAACTCATCATAAATCTTTTTCTGCCTCGCCAAATACTTCTCCACGCCGCGCTTGCCGCGCGGATCGGCAGCAGTCCCCATCTTTATTGCCAGTTGATAGATTTCTTCAATAGTCACTAGAGGAAATGATATAATAATTGAGCGTAAATTTCCATACTTGCTTTAAAATATGGCCAGGTGATGGAATGGTAGACATGCAAGTCTCAAAAACTTGTGGCAGGAAACTGCCGTGAGAGTTCGAATCTCTCCCTGGCCACATATCTCGGTTCGATGAAGTTTTAGGCCCGCAGCGACAGTAAGAACCGCAAGCTCTGCTTATCTTGAACGAAGTGAGAGAACCACCGGCACTTACCGTGAACCTGTCTACCGTAGGAGTTCGACTATCTCTTGGCACAACGACCCCATAGTTTGAAACGATCTCTCCTTTTTGCTATAATTTTATTCATGAACATTGCGCCATATACTCTCAATTTAAATTCTATCGGTGTTGAAGTTAACAAAGACATTGCCCATTCGCCTGTTCTTAGCCTTTATTATGTTCATAAGGCTGGATGCACACACGGAACCGGCTTGTTTGCAGCAAGAAATATTTACAAAAATGAGGAAATTATCAAAGTAATCGGACCAGTAGTCGGAGAGCAGGTTGCAGATATCCTTTATTCCTCCTATGGTATTGATGTATTAATCCAAGTTGGAACCAAAAAATGGATTTTGCCTTCAAACGAGACAAGATTTATTAATCATTCCTGTGAACCAAACTTGGGATTCAAAGCAGCTGGTATGTTCGTTACGATGTGTGACATTAAAAAGGGAGAAGAACTAACCTGGGACTATAGCATGTGCGAAATCAACGGATCGGACTATAACTGGACGATCGATTGTTTGTGCAAAACAAAATCTTGCCGGGGTAAAATATCAAATTTGGATATTTTTAAAAAAGATTTGCGTCTTGCACAAAAGTACAAAGGTTATCTCCCCAGATTTGTACTTAAAGAAATTTCTAGAAGAGGTTTGATTTAGGCTTCGGCGACTGCTTGAGGAGGCGGCGGCACTTGTCTTCTTTGTTTTTCGACTCCGTAAAACTTGACACGGTCCGCTCTGAAAGTCATATCAATCTCTCCGGTCGGACCGTTGCGGTGTTTTTGGATATCAAGTTTAACCTGCTCCATGTTGTCGGCGTCAGGCCGCCAGATAAACATGACTACGTCAGCATCCTGCTCAATCGCCCCGGATTCTCTAAGATCCGCAAGCTGCGGTTTTTTGGTCCCCCGCTGTTCAACTGCTCTGGAAAGTTGCGAACAAGCCAGAACCGGAATCTTTAACTCCCTTGCCAAATTTTTAAGATTTTGGGAAATCTCCGAAACCTCCTGAACCCTATTTTCCATTCTGCGTCCTTGAACTAACTGTAAATAATCAACAATTAAAAACGAAAGATTGTGTTCAACCTGCAAGCGTCTGGCCTTGGTACGCATTTCTAATATGCTAGCTGCCGGAGTATCGTCTATAAACAGCGGCGCATCAGCCAAAACTCCCATTGCTTCCTGAAGCCTGTCAAAATCTTCATCGTCAAGTTTGCCGGTTTTTAATTTCCAGGCATCGATTTCAGATTGTGACACTAAGAGTCTGTCAACCAGCTCCTCCTTGCTCATCTCCAGTGAAAAAATCCCGACCGGCAAACCATCATTAACAGCCACATGGGCGGCAATATTTAGGGCTAAACTTGTTTTACCCTGACCTGGACGTGATGCCAAAATCAAAAGATTAGAATCCTGCATACCGGCAAGCTTTGCATCCAAATCCCAAAACCCGGTCGAAACTCCCCGAAGACCGCCGGCTTTTTTGTGCAACTCATCAAGTCTGTCAAAGCTTTCTGCCAGTGCATCTTTAATCGGCATAAAATTTTGCCTCAACTGCTCTTGAGAAAGTGCAAAAACCGCCTGTTCAGTTTCATCCAGAATTGTTCTGATATCAGCCGTCTCGTCAAATGCCGACTGGGTAACTTTAGCGCTGGTCGCAATTAATCTTCTCTTTATGTGCGCTTCTCTGACAAATTGTGCATACTGGACAATATTGGCAGCAGTCGGAACAGCGCTACCAAGCTCGGCCAGATATGCTGTTCCCCCGACTTCATCAAAAACGCCTCTTTTCTTAAGCTGGGCAGTCAAGGTCACCAAATCGACAGGCTCCCTCCTTTCATATAAATCACAAATAGCTTGGAAAATATCGCCATGAGCCTGCTTATAAAAGTATTCAGATTTCAAGACTGAGATAACTGCAACTATCGCGTCTTTATCAATTAAAATCGCACCGATTATTGATTTTTCAGCCTCTAAATCCTGGGGTGGAATTCTTCCGGTTGTAACTTGTCTTGAAGTTTGAACTTTGGCCATCTGATTATTTATGCTGTCGAAAGCAGCACTATTTCCACTTCCTGCGGCAATTTCTCTTTTGAAATCGAAAGTTTACTTTGTGGCTGCGCCTTTTCCTTACCCATTGCTGCCATAAATTTATCAACCGGATCAAGATCAAATTTTAATCCTGGCAACTTGTAGTGCATCGGAATAACAATTTTTGGTTCAACCTGGGCGATAATATCCGGAGCATCTTTGTAACCTATGGTATATACGCCACCCGTAGGGATTAAGAGAATATCACAGGTAGAAAGAGTTTCAGCCTGTTCTTGAGTTAGCTTCTTTTGGCCCAGATCCCCCAAATGAACAATGTTCACCTCATCAATCTCTATGTGATATATGGTATTTTTACCCCGCTCGCTGCCGTCTTTATCGTCGTGAAAACTGTCAATCCCAACAATGTTAACCCCCGAAATTTCGTATTCTCCCGGCCCGGAAATTACAAATGGCCGCCGATCCGGAGGGGCTCCTGGCCCGGAGGGCTCATTTTTCTCCGAAGCGCCTGACACTGCTTCAACATTATTGTGATCTTTGTGATCGTGAGTTACACAGACAATATCGGCCTCAAGTTTAAGTTTGGGAAGTCCCGTAAATTCTTCGTTGTAAGGATCAAATACAATACTGGCACTTTTGCCTTTGACCTTAAAACATGACTGGCCATAAAACCAAATGTCAACCATAAACTATCCCAACGGGGCGTTAAAAATAATAGCACAAAATTAAAAACGAAAGAAGTGACAAAAATTGCCCGATTTAGCCAACCTGTGATAAGCTAAAAGACCTAAAGAGTAAAATTCTAATTTCTAATTTCTAAATCCTAAATAAATCCAAATGAGGTAAATCTAAAATTCAAAACAGGATGATAAACATATTGTTCGAGCGCAGGAGAGTACCGGACGGTACTCTCCGCAGCGAGAACTCAAACTTCTCACGTTGTTCGAAGAATAAGGATTTCAATAGACTATCTCTTTTTTGATCATTTGAGTTTTGTATTTTGAAATTGTTTAGCCTGCCTGCCGGCAGGCAGGAGTTTAGAATTTAGAGTTTAGGGTTTTTAGTAATTAAGGCAATTAGAAATTATGAGTTCGTTTCCTATTATCAACCATATCGCCAAATACCTCGTGATTTTAATTCTGGCAGCCTCTTTCATCTTCGCCCTCTATTGGCTCTGGCAAAGGCAACCGAAAATTCAAAATCAAGAAGTCCAGACTGCAATAAATAGCCAAACAGTTGCCTCTGAGGGGAAAAATCCCCAGAAACTCAAACTCTCCCCTAAAGATTTCTCCGTCTTAACCTCCAAAAAAGTTAAATTTGAAGGTACCTCAACGCCAAATTCTTACCTTGCGATCTTTTCCAATACTTCTCAAGCCGTAGTTAAAACAGACACAAGCGGAAATTCTGAGAAGGAAATTGATTTAGCCGACGGCCTGAATTTAGTTGATCTGGTGACCGTAACACCTGATTTTCAAACAAAAAATAAAAAATCCCTAACTCTTTTGATTGCTCAAGATACTAAGGACGGCGACACGGTTTACACTGGGCCAGTCAAAACTATATTTGATACGCTAATTACCCTCACAACTACCGATGGTCAAAAAGAGATCCGTGCTTCAAAAACAACTGCAATAACCTTACCCAAAGAAGATGATAAAGAAAAAGAGTCAATCGGCTCTGCACTCAGGAATATCAGAATCGGTGATTTTGCGATTGTCATCGGAAATCTCTCAAAAGAAGACCAGCTAGAGGCCAAAAAGATCGAGATTATTAGAGAAGCTGTTCCGCAAAATTCGCGGCGACTAACTGTTGTCAAAACTTTAACCGCCCCCCGCCAGAACCTGTTTTCGGCAAAGAATCAGCAAAGTGGTGAAATTGAGGAATTTACTTTAGGTAAAACCTCTCAGATATTAGTTGACGGCAAAGAAGCCAAAATCACAGATATCACCAAAGACAAAAATACCATCATCATATCCCATGAAGAAAAAGGCAAACAACTTATCGACTTAATCTACCTACTCCCCTAAAAAAATTTTCTGACTGTAAGATTGAAGAAAGGTGTTGTTTATGCGATTATAAACTCATATGCAAAAAGCCCCGCCGACACCAAAAGGCTTCCGCGATATTAAACCGGATCTAGCCAAAAAAAGACGAGCTGTTATTAATCAGATCGTCGATGTACTGGAAGAGTTCGGTTTTGCACCAATCGAAACACCAACTATCGAATTTGCCGAGACTCTAAAAGGTAAATATGGTGAGGAGGAAAGACTAATCTATGAGTTTAAAGATCGCGGCGGCAGAGACTTGGCTCTGCGCTACGATCTGACCGTTCCAGTCGCCCGTTATGTCGCAACTAATAATCCCCCACTGCCCTTTCGCCGGTATCAAATCGGCCAGGTTTTCCGCGGCGAAAATCCCCAAAAAGGCCGCTATCGCGAATTCACTCAACTGGACTTTGACACTGTCGGATCAGACAGTTTAGAAGAAGACGCAAAAATTATCGCCGCCGCACTTAAAGCTGTCAAAGCAGTTGGCCTTAAAAGCTCGCAAATTAAAATTAACGACCGCAAAAATTTTGAAGGAGTTGACAAGGAAGTCGTCATCGCTCTTGATAAACTGGAAAAGATCGGCGAAGAAGGAGTTGTCAACGAATTAACGCAAAAGGGGCTTTCAAAAGCGAAAGCAACTGCCATACTCCAGAGTATGGCAAATAAACCGCTGACTGATAATCTTAAATCACTTTTTAAAATTCTTGATGAGGGGGGAATCGATAGTCGGGAATATATTTTTGACCCCCTTTTAGCCCGCGGTCTTGATTATTACACAGGAGCGATTTTTGAACTAAAAATCCCGTCTTATGGCAATTTATCCATTGGCTCAGGCGGCAGATACGATAACTTAATTGGCATGTTTTCTAAAAGGCAAATTCCTGCTGTCGGCTTTTCTTTCGGCCTTGACCGACTTATTGAAGCGATACAAAATTGACCTAATATCAGCTAAACTTCAATTATTGTAATTAATATAAAAATCTAATGAAGTTTACTGATATATCAGATGAGCGAAGCTCATGCTGATATTAACCTAATGACTAATAAAAATTCTAAACTCTAAATTCTAAACTCTAAACAATTTCAAAATTCAAATATCAAATGATCAAAAAAGATAAATTTCTCTTAAAATTGTTTTGAATTTTGGTCATTTTGATTTGTTTAGGATTTAGAAATTAGAAATTAGAAATTAAATTGAAGCTCAACTCTGCCTTCTTATTTACCGCTTCCGCCGCCATCATCTGGGGCGCGACCGCCCCGATTATGAAACTAACCTTAACCCAAGTCCCGGTTTTCTCACTGGTTTTTATCAGAATCTCTATAGCCGCCCTGATCCTTTTAATCTTTGTTCACAAAAAATTGGAAATAAAAAAGAAGGACATTTTTATGTTTATATGGGCAGCGTTAACAGGAGTTTCTTTTAATCTGACCTTTTTCTTTCTCGGGCTCAAATTAACCGAAGCAATCACTGCTTCGTTTTTGGTAGCTTCCGTACCGATTTTAACTATACTGGCAGCCCATTTTTACCTTAGAGAAAAACTGTCCTTTTCCCTTATCAGCTCATCAATTATTGCCCTGGTTGGCATAATTATTATTATTGGCAAACCCTTGGGCAGCTTTACTTTGACCCAAACAATCGGAAACATGCTTCTTCTAATTGCGACCTTTTCCTGGGTAGTTCACGAGATTATTGCCAAAAAACTCTTAACTTCTTACAGCGCCGATGTTCTCACTTTTTATTTAATGGCAATCGGCAGCATCACACTTATGCCTTTATTTATTTGGGAATATATCTCGAACCCAAATTGGACCTCGCAAATCAACTTAATGGGCATTGCTGGTATTGTGTACGGAATTATCTTTGCCTCTCTTATCGCCTACTGGTTTTGGCAAAAGGGACTTTCGCTCATGCCGGCTGGTCAGGCAGCTTTTTTCTTCTATCTGGATCCGGTTTCCGGAACTATCCTGTCTATCATTCTGCTTGGAGAGAAATTAACACCTCAACTTCTAATCGGCGGACTTTTGATTGCAACAGCAGTTCTTTTAGTTGAACAAAAACGCCGCGCCCACCCTTTACATCGATAGTCTATTGAAAACTATTATTCTTCGAACAACGTGAGAAGTTTGAGTTCTCGCTGCGGAGAGTACCGGACGGTACTCTCCTGTGCTCGAACAATAAGGGTTTTTAACAAGATCATCGTTAATAATTGTAAAAAATATGCCAATTTTGCTAAAATAGCCTGAAGTGAAAAAAGGTGTTCATCCGCAATATTTTGACGATGCCAAAGTGACTTGCGCCTGTGGTAACGCATTTACTACAGGGGCTACAGTCGCCCAAATCCACGTCGACGTCTGCAGCAAGTGCCATCCCTTCTTTACCGGCGAGATGAAATTTGTCGATACTTTAGGGCGAGTTGAAAAGTTCCAGAAACGTCAGCAAAAATCAAAAGAGATTAGCCTCCAAAAGCAAAAGGTCGAAAAAGAAAGAGTCGAAAGAATCAGGCCCACTTCCCTCAAAGAAATGCTTGATCTTGCCAAAAAGCAAGCCTCCTCCTAGATAATCCTAAATTGTTGAATTGCTATATTGCCATATTGTTCTATAGAAAATGAATCTCTAACAATTTAACAATTCAACAATATAACAATTAACTTTTATGACCGATTATCAAAAACAACAAATTGAAAATATTGAAAAGAAGATTAAAGAAGCTCAAGAATTAGTGTCAGCTGACCCTTCTATGGCCGAGCTCGCGCAGGAAGAAATAGAGAAGCTTGAAGAAGAAAAAATTGCCCTGACTCACCCCCGGGGTGAAGTCTTGACGTCACCCGGATCGCACCCCGGGGGTGGGCCCACAAACTCGTCTGTCATTCTAGAAATCCGCTCCGCTGCCGGCGGCGATGAAGCCGGGCTTTTCGCAGCCGATCTTCTGCGAATGTATCAAAAGTTTGCCGTCAACAACAGATGGCAGTTTGAAGAATTGGACTGCACCGAAGGCGGACTTGGAAATATCAAGACTGTAATTGTTAAAATTTCCGGCAAAAACGTTTTTGAAAAACTTCAACATGAATCAGGTGTCCACCGGGTTCAAAGAGTTCCTGTCACCGAGTCATCCGGCCGTATTCATACCTCAACTGCTACAGTTGCGATTTTGCCGGAAGTACCTCCGACTCAAGTTATTATTGATCCTGCCGATATTGAATTTGAAGCTTTCCGTTCCGGCGGCCACGGCGGTCAAAATGTTAATAAAGTTTCAACCGCCGTCAGAATTAAACACAAACCGACCGGAATTGTTGTTAAGGCTCAAACCGAACGTTCACAAGGCCAAAACCGCGAAATCGCTATGGGAATCTTGCGCTCAAAAATTTATCAACTTGAAGAAGAAAAGCAATCCTCTCAACTCAGTTCTCAACGCTCAGCCCAACTGGGCACGGGCGACCGCTCCGAAAAAATCCGCACTTATAATTATCCCCAGAATCGCATTACAGACCATAGAATTAATAAGTCATGGCACAACCTGGAAGAAGTAATGAATGGCAAATTGGATAAAATAATTGATGCCCTACATGAATAAACAAAACATGCCTGCCCTGCGAAGTTTACCCCTAAACAGTTCTTAATAAAACAGTATTTGTGAAATGTCCGATTACTGCACTTTTGGTTTATGAGGCCTGGGAAGTTGCGACATCTGTGCCCTTATAACAAGTTGTCTAATAATTCCGCGAATATCAGTTGATCTCAATGGTGGAAGTTTGCCTAAAACTCTCCTGGCTACCAATCGACTTTCTTTTGCTTCTTCTCCCAACCCTAATCTCCAAGATGCCCTTGCTGATCGCTGCAGATTAAAAGCCATAATTCTTCTTCTAGCTCTTCTATTCAACCTGCAAGTTTCGAACAATGGATCATCCGGGACTAAATCTCCATTATATGCCCGTTCCAAAACACAATATACACCAGGGGTATCGGTAATCCTATTTAAAACTGAATCACCTTCTGAAGTCGCATAAATCGCAACCATTCCCTTACTTAAAATTCCCTGACCATCAATTGCTGCTACGGGAACACAAGCAGCTAATCCCACTCGATTGAGAGTCTGGGCTAGCACATAAGCGGGATTAAGTCTATCTTGGCGAGTTTGACTCCAGAAGATCCCATTATTGGCAATCTCAGCTAACTTATCTGGGGTAACTGCGCCTACCTCCACTACTTCTTTCATATTGAACTGAACATTAGCATATTATAGGTTTTGTGTCAATTATGAATTTTACCGGCTCGAGATAAAATTTATGCAGCCTGAGAAGCCGGAATTATTTCTCGCTCAACAACCGCCTCAATGAGTCCGCGAATATCATCTGGTGTTAAAGAGTCAAGGTTTCCTAATATTCTCCGTGCTTCGTTACTCGCGTTTTGAGCTACTTTTAGAAAAGTAGCTTTTTGCTCTCCGGGCCCTATGTCAGTGGACGTAATCAGATCAGCCTGCTTTTGACTATGATCAGCTTGTTTTTGCAACGCAAGAGCCTCTATTCTCTTTTGGGTGTCCGCGATCCACTGATGACAACATCTAATCCTGGGGTCCAAAACACCTAACCGAATTACGTTTATAAGAACACCTAGTTCCGGAGTACGGATAATTCTATCTAGCAAAACTTCGCCCTTATGATGAGAAACATGAATTTCTACATCGCCTTCAGATGTCTCGCTATCTAAAAATCGAACCCCCAAACGTCTTTGTTCTAAAACCTGCGCCAGAATTAGAACTGGATTATCTGGCTTTTCATCTGTATAACTCCAGTGTCCTTCTGCTAAATTTCTATAGGTGTCATCTGGCAACCTGCAGTAACCAACATTCTCTAGCATAGTTAAGTAATCTAATGCATTATGGGCCTTTTGTCAAGGCGTAGTGATCTTGTTGACAAATTAAATTCACAAAGTTATAATACCCTATAATATGTCAAGCCCGAAAGAAACAGCCCGTATCGATGCTGATGCTTGGCTAAGACAGCAATCCAAAAACGAGGACGCGCATCTTGACCAAATAGACACTACGTTGATGCAAGAATTAATGGGTATTCCCCGACCGCTTGGAGGAGAGAAACATACACATGGCTATACTGCGGTATTGCAAGCAATTGATAATTTTACGAGGACCAAACATAAGTAAGCCCGAACCTCCCTTAACAGTGCTCCAGACACACATCTGGTATAAAATAATCACATGCTTGAGTTTATCCAGGAATATTCCTATTTAGGACTATTTTTGATTCTATTTGCCGAGGAAGGAGGTATTCCTCTACCCATTCCCGGCGATATTTTTATTGCCACTATCGCTGCCCTGCCCAGCACCAATTATCTAGCACTCGTGGCAACAATCGTTGCCGCTACCCTTTGCGGCTCGACAATTTTATTTACTCTGGCCAGATTCTTCGGCCATAAATTAATCCTCAAATTCGGTAAATACATTAAACTTACACCTGACAAAATTAGGAAGATCGAGGGCTGGTTTGAAAAACATGGAGGAAAAACCATTGTCATCGGCCGTCTCATTCCAGGTCTTCGCATAGTCACGCCCGCTGTTGCCGGACTTTTTGAAGTTCCCTACAAAACCTTCTGGCTTTATACAACCATTGCTGCCTTCATCTGGGCAAATTTATACTACGTGATTGGAAAGTTCTTTGGGAATATTCTGGGGAAGGTATTATAGTTCATAGCTCACCCCCGGGGTGAGCAATAGACGATTGCCGACGCGCACCCCGGGGGTGTGCACTGGGATTTGAAATTTGAAATTTGAAATTTGAAATTCCGAATTTTATTCGGAAGGTGCTTCTCCTAAAGTCGCCGAAAAATCCAAAGTATTTCCATCGCGAAAAACCCTAATCTTAACCGTGTCGCCGACCTTTTTATTTCTAATCACTTGATTAAGAGTAGTATCCCCGGCTAATTTTTGACCGTCAAATTCAGTGACAATATCGCGAACTTTAACACCAGCACTATCTGCGGCCGAACCTGAGACAACTTCACGCACCAGTTCTCCTTCGACAACATCATTCAATATTGCTGTGTCTTTGGGAATATGCGTATAGCGGATTCCTAAGAAGGGTCTGGAGATTTTTCCTCCGGAACTTTGAAAATCAGAAATTAAGGCTTTGGCAACATTAATTTTGATGGCAAAAGCAATATTCTGGGCACTGGCGACAGCTGTATTAACACCGATTACCTGACCTGCACTGTTAACCAAGGGGCCTCCGGAATTACCCGGATTAACCGCCGCATCTGTTTGGATTAGATCGTCAAGTCTTTCGGCAACACCGGTTGAGGGATCAATCGGACTGACAGCTCTGCCCAGCGCTGAAACAACACCGGTTGTCACGGTATTATCAAACCGGCCTAAAGCATTACCAATGGCAATAACCGATTGGCCAACCTGCAGATGATCGGAATCGCCGAGTTCGACCGGAGATAGATCATTGGCATCTACCTGGACCAGGGCTAAATCGTTAAAAGGATCAAGGTTAACTTTTTTAATGGGCAATTTTCTTTCTGAGTCGTCACTGCCTCTAATTATCGCTGTATATTTCGCTCCGCTCTCCGAAACAACATGTTTGTTGGTCAAAATCAAACCGTCTTTGGAAACTACGAAGCCGGTTCCGATCCCGGATTGCTGCTCGGTTGATTGCCCGAAGTTAAAAAATGGATTGAGAAATTGTTGTTGATTTTCAACTGCAATCGACACTACCGATGGCGAAACTTTTTTAACAACATCAATAACCACCGACTCTTCATTAACAACTTTTTGGGTTTGGTTAATACTCTTATTTTCAAAAGTCTGCGCAGGTAGTTTTTGCACCAAAAAACGGCCGATAGCGATGGCACTTACCAACCACAAAGCACCAACTATTAAGATCAAAGTAAATCTTTTAACCTTCATTTAAAAACCAGCTCCAGTGCCTTCTCCAATTGCGGATCTACTCCTTCTTCCGCTTCCGCGGGAGACTCAATTATAACATCCGGTGTTATCCCCTCATCGTGTATCGAATTGCCTTTAGGCGTCAACCATCTGGCAATTGTCACATGAAGCGCTGTTTCTCCTGATAGCTCAATCGGTTCCTGAACAGTTCCCTTACCGAACGTCTTCTCCCCGACCACTTCGGCGCGCTTTGCATCCTGGATTGCGCCTGCAAAAATTTCCGCAGCCGAAGCCGAACCGCCGTTAACTAGAACCACCAAAGGTATTTTTAAAAGCTTGCCCGCGTGGTCTATTCCCAAAGACTCAGAAGAACCATCGGAAAATTCCTCTTTAACTACTGTCCCTCTCATAAACTCAGAAGCCAAATGAACGGCTGAATCCAGTAGTCCCCCTGGGTTATTGCGCATGTCAACAATTACTCCTTTGGCTCCGCTTGTCAAAACTTCTTCTACTGCCCTATCCCATTCGTCATTTGTATTCTCACCAAATCTGGAGACGCGAATTACAGCTACCTGGCCACTTTGGGTATCTTTAAACTGGACATTAACAGTTTTAACATCTATCTTTGTCCTTTCAATTTCTTTCTCGAAAGATTTATCTTCGCCTTCCCGCAAAAGAACCAGTTTAACCTTGGTCCCTGCCGGGCCGCGGATCAAGTCAACAGCTTCCGGCAATGTCAAATCAAAAGTGTCCCGCTCGTCAATCTGCAAAATCAGATCGTTAGGCAAAATCCCCTCTCTCTGCGCAGGAGTACCGTCCAAAGGCGCTATTACCGCAAGCCTTTTGTTTTTATTGAAACCCAGTTGAATACCAACCCCTTCATAACTGCCTGCAAGATCCTGGCGAATCTCCTCATTTTGCTCGGGATCCAAAAAGACAGTATACGGATCGCCAAGAGACCGCACCATACCGGAAATTGCCCCGTAAAGAAGCTTTTGGCTATCAATCGCGCTTTTATCCAAATACTTTTCGGGCAAGGTGTCAAATACCTGCCAAAAAAGAGAAAAGTCTAGATTTTGTTCTTTAGGGGGAAGCTGGTTGGTAACCGAAATTGAAGGTACAAAACCGCGTTTTTCTATCTCAACTCTTTTTTGTCCTACCGCAAAGCCGATTGCGAAAAAAACTATGGCAACAACAAAAAACTGCAAAAAGAAATTAAAGATCGGATTTGCTGGGGTTTTACTTTGAGGCATAAGAGATTATCTTTGGCTAAATGGTAAAAGAGCCATGAATCTTGCTCTTTTAATACTCCTGGTAAGACCCCTCTGGTGCTTCGCACATACACCAGTGATAGCCCTGCCCAAAATTTTACCTCTTTCAGAAAGATATTTTTTAAGAAGAGAAATATCTTTATAATCTAAAGTAGCATTCGTCCCGCATATAGGACATTTCTTGCTGCGTCTCAATCTTCTCATAGTCTTAATTTAAGAATAGTGTCTGTAAGATTAAAATGGCAAATCGTCTAAATCTATTTTATCCTCATCTCCGCCTCCATTTGAATCCTTTGGCTCTTTTGACCCTTTTGTCCCCTTTGACTCTTTGACCCTTAGACTCTCCTTGTCCTCCGTAGCTTTAGCGAAGGAAGATGGCTCTTTGACTTTTGTCTGGCTTGCAGATGTATTTTCTATATAAGGGATATTTTCCCCCGTGCTGGCTTCCTCGAAACTTCTGCGGGAATCCAGAATTCTCATGTCATCAATAACTACTTCCGTTGTCTGCTTAGTTATTCCATCGGGGGTCTCCCAGCTTCTCGTCTGCAATCTTCCTTCAACATAAACTTTCCTGCCTTTTGAAAGAAGCTGCGAACAAAGCTCGGCCAGTTTATTCCAGGAAACGATCCTGATAAATTCCGCTTCCTCTTTTTTAGTACCGTCAGAAGCAACGTAAACTCTATTTGTAGCCAGCCCGAAAGAACAAACCGCCGCGCCTGAAGGCGTATATCTCAACTCCGGATCTCTTGTCAGATTTCCAATTAATAATACTTTGTTCAACGATGCTCTACTTGCCATGTCGTTTATTAATTGTCAATTGCCTTGCCCCTCTAAGTCAAGTTTCACTTGACGAAGTCGAGTCTGACTCGACGAAGTGGGGTCAACTTTTCTTTCCTTTCACTTTTGTTCCTTTTGTACCCTTTGTTCCTTTCGTTACCTTTGTACCTGCCTTTACTACCGTCTTTACCACAACTTTCCCTGTTTCTTTTGTTTTCTCACCCTCTGATTCTATTAACTCTTTTGTTCCCTTTGTACCCCTTGTTCCTTTTGTTACTTTTGTTACCTTTGTTAAAAGATACCTCAATATTGTCTCTCGCTCAAGTCTTAGGTTTTGAGTAATTGCAGAAATTGCCTCTGCCGGGGCCTCGAAATTAAACAGGAAATACTCGGCCTCTAGCTGCTTGGCAATAGGATAAGCTAAGGTCTTTTTGCCCAGCTTCTCAACTTTTACCTCTTGCGCCGCAGCATCTTTAATAAATTTCTCAAGTTTGCCGGCAAGTGAGTCCGCATCCTTGATACCAACAGCAACCATTAAATCGTAGCGCATATGGCAAAAATCATATCAGACCACAGCTTTTTATTCAAACACTAAACTTAAATTCCACAACCATCCCGTCTTTAATTTCTTCCGACTTTCCGACTGTTTTAATAAGTCCTCCCGCTTTTGCTTTTTGCCAGCCGCCAATCTTAACTAGTTCTTCCCAACTAATTACATCTGCCGCGATAAATCCTCTTTCAAAATCGCTGTGGATTACGCCAGCTGCCGCAGGAGCAAGCGAACCGCATCGAACAGTCCAGGCACGAACTTCTTTCGGTCCGGCAGTAAAGAATGTACAAAGTCCTAAAGTTTCATAGGCTATTTTAATCAACCGATTAAGTCCCGGTTCCGAAACACCCAGTTCTTTTAGATATTCCTCTTGCTCCTCACGGGATAAATCAGCTAGTTCACTCTCAAGTTTGGCACTAATCCTAATCGACCCATTAATCGGTGGCTCTTTGTTTAGATCACCCTCATTACTGTTTACGACAATCAAAAATTCCTTTGATGTTAAAAGGCTTAAGCTTTTTGCTTCCTGTTGCTCCTGCTGGTCCAACTGAATATCCTTTGCCATAACCCCCTTTGCTATCCCCTCCTGAAGCTTCTCCAAAGCACTTTTGAACTTGTTACTTGTTTCCTGTTTCTTGTTTCTTGTTTCTTGTTGCCTTTCTATTGTCTCCAAATCCTTAAGAAGTAGCTCACTTTTTAAAACCGCCAGATCCGCATCCGGATTTTCACCGGTTCTAACAACATCCGGGTTTTCAAAGTCGCGAAGCAGAAAAACAATCGCATCAACTTCACGGATATGCGAGAGGAATTGATTTCCCAAACCTTCACCCTTATGGGCACCTTTAACAAGGCCGGCGATATCCACAAATTTTACAATTGCCGGGATAACTTTGAAGTTGGGGTTCAATCCCTCGCTTTTTTCAACAACTTCTTTTAACTTCTTAAGACGTTTGTCAGGGACTTCTACTATTCCGACATTCGGCTCAATTGTCGTAAAAGGATAATTCGCAACCGTAGCCAGCCCGGAGAGTTTACCCTGAGCGGAGCGAAGGGCATTAAAAAGCGTCGACTTCCCAGCGTTCGGTAACCCGACTATTCCAACTGACAGATTCATAAGAAAAGTATATCAAATTAGCTTTACAAACCGAGGCCCCTCTTCCTGCTATAATGCCATCATGAAATCGGTAGAGTTTGTAGTTGATAGTCAAAAGCTCAAAGGGAATGTTTTTTATCCTAAATATCCAAAAGTGAATAATTCTGCAATCCTATTTATTCAAGGTTGGACGGGATTAAAAGAAAATAGCTTTCAATACGCCAAATCACTAGCAAAACTCGGGTATATTTGTTTTTTGTTTGACGCAAGAGGACACGGAGAGAGTGAAAGTGATGTAAATTTGGCAACAACAGAGGATTTTACCAAAGATGATCTAGCTGCTTATGATTTCTTTGCAACAATGGAAGGGGTAGATAAAAATAATATAAGCGTTGTAGGTTCTAGTTTCGGGGGATACCGAGCAGCCTATCTAACCTCAAAAAGACCAGTAAAGAATCTTGTACTTAGAGTGCCTGCAGATTATGATTCAGGAGCTTTTAAAGTACCTAGAGCAAAAGCGGGAGGCAGCGAGGTGCCTGCGATTATGGAGTGGAGGAGAAAAGCTAAAAAACCAAATGAAACGTATGCTTTGCAAGCCGTTAACAATTTTAACGGCAACATTCTAATTATCGAATCAGAAAAAGACACTTACGTTCCCCATCAAACCGTGCAAAACTATATTGATGCTACAAAAGATAAGAATAAATTAACTTACGTTTTTATGAAAGGTGCTCCGCACAGCATAAAAGAAGGACCTTTTAGAGATGAAGTTGAAAGAATTTATATTGAATGGTTTAAAACTAAATCTTAACAAGGATTAGGAGCTTTCACCATTCATTTTGATTTTATCCGTACAAATTACTGTGGGTATCAATTGCGACAAACAGTACACTTTCTGACTCTCTCTTAAATATTGCTCTGATATCACCTGTCACATTTATACTCCTATATCCTAACCATTTGCCTTTTAACGCATGGTTGTTTAACACAGGGTCAAATTCATCTTTTTCAAAAAATAATTGCCTCTCTTTGAATTTTTCCTTGGTTCTTTTGGGGAGTTTTTTGAAGTCTTTTATAAAATCCTTATGATATTTGATAATCATAGGGAATCAAGATACTCGTTAGCCGCCTTAGCGCTCTTAAAAGGACCAACTATGTTGCGGTTATGCTTTATATCTTCTTCGACCCTGTCCAAGAGTTTCTCAAGTTCGGGGGTCATTTGAGGAGTATCAGAAAAAATTATTTCCCGGGTTCTGATAAAATTGCGCAAAGACGCATTGATTACATCTGTTAAATTCAGACCAAGATCCCGCGCGGTCTTAGCGGCATTTTCCTTAACTTCTTTATCAGCCTTTATATGAATTACAGTCTGCATATAACCAAAGTATATACAATAGTTACATATTTGTCAACATTTGAGCCGAGATCTTGTTGAAAACCTTGTTATTCTTCGAACAAAGTCGAGTTAGACTCGACAAAGTGAGAAGTCAGAAAGTTCTCGCTACGGAGAGTACCGGATGGTACTCTCCTGTGCTCGAACAATATGCGAAGCATGTTGTTCTCGTCCTGAGTTTCAACGAGGGGCTCGAACAATAAGGGTTAATAAGCTCAAAGCTAATACTATTAACTTTTCGCCATGGCTTTTCTTCTTAAGTCCGGAGGCATTTTTTCAATCGCGTAGCGAAGAGCAGTCCTTGGCATTTCCCCCTTGTTCTTCATTACCCACTCAAATACTTCCTTCTGATGGGTTTGGCTTGCAACTTTAAGCATCCAGCCATAGCCTTTTTGGACCAAATCTTCGCTATCTTTTAAAAGAATATCGGCAATCTCAAAAATATCTTTTAAGAATTTCCCCCGGCGGGCAGGAATGATCAGAGTAACAGCTGCCGCGCGGCGGAGCCATAGATTTTCCGACTTGGCCCAGGTTTTTAATCTGTCTATTGTTTTTGGAAACTTTTCTACAAACGCACCCACCGCGTGATTACAAAGAGTATCGCACTTGGCCCAGTCATTTATATATTTATCGATCCAGCGCTCAAAAATTAAAATGTCGCTTATTTTATAATCATCACGGACAAAATAAGCCCAGTTAGCCGCAATCCAGGCTTCTTCTCCAAAGTTTGATTTCAAAAGTTCCTCGCATAGCGCAAAGACTTTCTCCTTACCCAAACCTTTTATTTGTGCAAAATACTTCTTGGCGATCTTTTCAACGGTATTTGTTTTAACACCCCAGTAAGTAACCTTTTCTTTAAAAAACCTTTGGAAACTTTCCTTTGTCTTTGTATCAACACTGGCCTCTAATTCCTCTCTTGCTGCCAAAATGATATCGTTCATACTTGCCAGCTGATTGTACCAAAAAATAAGTTGAGTAAAACTTAACTCATATTTTACTTTTAATATTAACCGTCTCAGCTTCTGTCGCAAATCTTGGCTGGCTATTATTTTCAATTATTGTGTATTTTTCATCAATTTTTTTAAGCTCTTCCCCGCTATATTCAAATTTATAAATCACTCCCTCTTTCGTCTCCTGGGACCAATCCTGATCAAAAATAGTGTTTCCCTGTGCGTAAGTTATGAATTTGTCTTTGTAAATTTCATTGTCCTGAATCCAATGGGGGTGATTTCCAAGCACAATATCCGCTCCGTTATCAATGGCAATGTGGGCAAGATTAACTTGGTTTTGAGTGGGTCTACGAGTATATTCAACACCCCAATGAAAAGCGGCGATAATAATGTTTGCTTTTGATTTGGCCTCCGATACTAGTCTTGCAACATTTTCTAAAGTAGAATTGTTTAGTCCCGCCCAATTGTTACCGAGTTCGACAAAACCAACAAGCGCGACCTTTTTGTCTTTGATGTTGATATATTCAATTTTGTCCGCCAAGCCAAAAGGGGCGATACCATTTGACTTAAGGACAGCGGCGGTTTCAGCCAGACTGTTGAATCCAAAGTTAGTGGCGTGGTTGTTGGCAAGACTGGCAGCATCAATCCCGGCAAAGGTAAGTCCATTGACATTTGTATCCTTTCCGCAAAAAGTAAAGCCGGTTAGAGCAATTGGACAGTTCTTGATGAGTGGGCCTTCCAGATTCGTAACTGTTAAATCAGCACTTTTCAAATAAGGCGCAATTTTCAAAAAAGGATAATTCGGATCATGCCTTATTTGTATTTCATTGTTAACGTCCCGCACCAAACCTATATCCCCCGTCGAGATTATGGTGATTGTTTGATCCTCAATTTTTTGCTCAATAACCGGCGGTACGTTTGTACCGGATTTCTCACTAACCGTAATTTTTCCTCTGTCCATTTGCGATACATAAAAACCAATTATGACCAGTATAAATAGCAAAACCGCCGCAAATAACTTTTTCATCAGTAGTCCAGAGTCTATTTTACCCTTTTCCTACGGATTGAAAGATACGGGAGGTTCTGTTGTGACTTTGCCAACAGCAACTTGGATTTTTCGCCGCCACGGTCTGCGCTAGACCAAAACTTATTTTATAATTTAAACTATAAATATGAACGCCGAGGCAATCATTGCCAAACTCCGCTTACAGGCCAATCCGAAAAATGTCGCAGGGATGGCGCGTTTCGGGATAAACCCCAAAAATACCTTGGGTGTTCCAATTCCAGTTTTGCGCAAAACTGCCAGGGAAACTGGCAAACAGCCCGCCTTCTCTAAAGATACGGCGGGCAGGCATAACTTAGCGCAAGAGCTTTGGAACTCCGGTATCCACGAGGTAAAAATTTTAGCATCGATGGTTGACGACCCGAGTGAAGTTTCAGAAAAACAGATGGATGCCTGGGTGAGAGATTTTGATTCCTGGGACGTCTGCGATCAAGTCTGCATGAATCTTTTCGACAAAACTCCTTTCGCCTTTGAAAAAGCAAAGAAGTGGACACGAAATGAGGAGGAATTTATCCGCCGTGCCGGCTTTGCCCTAATGGCTTGCCTTGCCTGGCACGATAAAACTTCCCCGGATGCAAGATTTTTGGAATTCTTTCCACTGATCAAAAAGTACTCGACTGATGAGCGAAATTTCGTCAAAAAGGCAGTTAACTGGGCCCTTCGCCAAATCGCCAAAAGCCGGCCGAAACTTCTTGGAAAAGCCATAGACTTGGCAAAAGAAATCGAGAAAATCGATTCAAAATCAGCCAAATGGATCGCTCACGACGCCCTCCGCGAACTATCCGCTTATAACAAAACTTGATAAATCGCAAACAACAATTCTAAAATGTAATAAGTGGCTGTTGTTAACTGGCTAAAAACAAATAAACTCGTTTTCGCTCTTTCCTTAATTATCTTATTCCTTCTCTTTAGAGAATTATCCGGCGGTGCGTTGAGAACCAGGTCAGTGGAAAGATCAATCAGTCCGCCGTCATCCGGAATAGCGACAATGGAAGAGCCGGCACTTGGAATGCTACCCTCAACAAAGCTTGGTCTTCCGGACTCTTCTCAGGAGGCTCCCCCAACAACTACTGACAGCGAGCGCATGGTTGTCAAAAACTCCAATCTTTCGCTCTTAGTAAACGATGTAAAAGCAACCGGCGAAAAAATTATTGACCGGGCCAAAAGCGCCGGTGGTTACATGGTCGAAGCCTCCTACAATAGACCCAACGAATCTCCATTTGCCACAATCACGGTTAGAATTCCGGAAAATAAGCTTGATGAAACACTTAACTATTTCAGATCGCTGGCGATTAAAGTCACCAGCGAAAGGCTTCTCGGCAAAGACGTAACTGATCAGTATGTTGATATCGAAGCAAGAATTGCCACACTTCAAAAAACCAAAGCAAAATTTGAGCAAATTCTGGATAAGGCTGTGGCTGTTACAGAGATTCTGCAAGTTCAGAGGGAACTAATAAGTATCCAGAGCCAAATTGACTCACTAGTTGGCCAGCAAAAATCGCTTGAGCAGAATGCTAATCTTTCCAAAGTAACAGCTTATCTTTCGACCGATGAGTTGGCTCTACCTTATACCCCGGACAAAGCATTCAGGCCACAGCTTGTTCTTAAACAAGCGGTCAGAAGCCTTTTGGGTACGATGCGGTCTGGGGCAAATGCTTCGATTTGGGTAGGTGTATATTCGGTAATTTGGGTACCGCTTTTGGTGATTATTTATATTGTTAGAAAAAGAAAAACTAAAAAACTACCCCAGGAATCCTAATTTTAGTCCGTTGATAACCTTATTCTTCTTCGAACAAAGTGAGAAGTCTGACAGTTCTCGCCCTGAGCTTCGACGAAGGGCTCGAACAATATAGGTTTCAACCCCTTTCATTCTGGGACGAAACTTGTCAAAAGACTTATAAATAAAATACCAAGAAGGAAAAATATAGCCGTTAAGAAGCTACGATCCCCCTTAGATTTTTCCTGAACTTCGGGTATCAAATCGGAAAGCGCAAGGTAGATAAAATTTGCGCTCGCAAGTGAAAGAAAAATTGGTAAAAGTCCCTCGATTTTGCCGCCAAGATAAAAACCACCGACTGCACCAAAAATTGCTCCCAATCCTGTCAACGCATTAAAACCCAACACCTTCAATCTTTCATATCCCAAGTGGATAAGGATTCCAAAATCTCCAAGCTCATGAGGTATTTCATGAACAAAAACCGCGGCGGAAGTCACAATCCCAAGAGGAAAACTAACCAGAAATGTTGAGGCAATGGAAACCCCGTCAATAAAATTATGAAGCGCATCGCCAAATAGAAGAAAGGCAAGCGGCATCCTTAGTTTTCTCTCTTCACTTTCCTTAGGATGATGGTGGTGCATACCTAAAAGTACTTTTTCAATCAGGAAAAACAAAGCAATAAAAATGGTAATCGTCAAAAATGATTTTTCGCTTGCCTCAATCGCTTCTGGCATAGTATCTAAAAACCCTGTTGTCAAAAGCGCCCCAGCTGCAAATGCAACCATATGGAAAGAATATTTTTTGAAAAAGTTCTGCCAAAAGAGAGAAAATGCCGCCAAAAGAAGCGAGGCTATTGAGGCAAAAAAAGTGGCGAGTAATATATACCAGAGCATTTCTAATTCAATTACCGACTGTGGTATTTATTTTAACATTTGAGGAGCTTTTGGGCCAAAGAAATTATTCGTACGAGAAACGAATCCAGTCAATAAGTTCTCCATCTATATCGCTTAGCCCTTTTAATTCCACATATTGCGCCCAGCGTGCTTTTTGAAATTTTTTCGATTTTATAATCCTTGGGTTTTTAAATTCCCTGCGAGGGACAAATTCAACAATTATCTTTTTTGTTTGAATATGCAGTGCGCAAAAAAACAAGGGTATGTATTAAACCAATATAAGCTTTACCAATTTTGTATTTGAAGCTCAGCTCCTTAGCCAGTTTTGCAATCAGCTTGTCATACAATGGCCTCATAGCCAGCCTCTCACCGCGAAAATGGTAGTCAAGAGGATATGTAGATTGTTTATTAATCTTAATTTCCAATTTTAACAACAACCTTTCCTTGGGGATGGCCGATCTCTTGATATTCGAAAGCATCTTTTATCGCATCAAGTGTAAAAATCTTGTCGACATGAACTTTGACAACGTCTGCATCGACCAGTTCTGAAAGCCGCTTCAAGTGCTCTGCGTTAATTTTTGTGAATTGTCCGATAGCAAACACCTGGTATTTTTGAGCTAGCTTCTCATCAGGCTGTCCTTTCATAGAAACAAGTATTCCGCCCTTTTTCAAAACTCTAAAAGACCTTTCTGTGACATCGCCTCCGACAGTATCATACACTGCATCAAAATCTGATAAGATATCTTCGAATTTCTGATTTTTATATTCGCTCGCAGAATACCGTGGACTATCAGTCCGCGGCTGAATGCGAGAGAATACATACTTCCGAGTATTTGAGTCATCTGCTCGCTCATATAAACTTAAAGAACAAGACCGAGGGCTCTTAGCCCTCGGAAGTTTATAGTCGATCACCTCATCCGCGCCAAGCCTTTCGACAAATTCCCTATCTTTGTCCCCTACTGTTGCGGCAACGTACGCGCCTTTCGATTTGGCAAGCTGGATCGCAATATGGCCGATTCCGCCTGCGCCGCCATGGATCAATATCTTTTGATTATTTTTTAATTTGATATGTTCCTCAAGCGCCTGCACAGCGCTTGATCCGACAAGCGGCAGCGCGGCTGCCTCTTGCATATTTACCCCTTTAGGCTTTAAAGCGCAATTTGCGATGTTCACACTAACCTCTTGGGCAAAAGCTCCGGAACCACTGCCAAATACAATTGCGCTGCCGTAAACTTCATCACCAATTTTAAAATCAACTACATCTTCACCAGTTTCTAAAACAACTCCGGCAAAATCGCCGCCCAGAGTAAACGGTAATTGTAAGGATGAGACACTTCTCATTCCTCCTGAGCGGACAGCCAAATCAAAGGGGTTAACGCTTGCCGCATGTACCACAACCAATACCTGATTTTTACCGGGTTTTGATTTTGGTATATCACTAACCTCCAAAACTTCATTCCCTCCGTATTTTCTTATCTGTACCACTTTCATTCCAAACAAAATCTCAAGCCAGTTTTGCGCGGTGGACTAAGATATTTGCCCAAGTGAAAATCTCCTCTGCCCAATTATCGTCCATCTTTCTTTTCTTTAAATTCTCAAAGCTTTTCTCAAATAATCTAAATGTCTTTTCGAACCTTGTGCTCTTCTCCGCTTTGCTAAGCTGATCTAGAAAACCTTCTGTTTCAGTCATAAATTGCTTGACTCGTCCAGTCTTTCCGTCGGCAACCCATCTGCCCATCCTTCCTAAATTTACAGCAATATTTAAGATCAGATCATGCGCGTTCATCCCAGTATCCGCCTAACAATTCCCTCAATCTTTTTTCTAATTTCGGCCGACAAAACTTCTCTGCTCGGATTCCCCTGACCAGGTCTTAAATTAATCATCGAATCAAAATCAATTTCATCTGTTTCCAAATCTAATCCTCCACCCCACAAATCTTCTTGTCTGCTTCCCTGCCCGAGAAGTAACTTTTCGCCATCCGAGTGCAACTTCCCGCCAGCCGCCAAAATTTCCTGTTTTATATTAACCACAAATTTTATATAACCGTCGAGATCTTGGGCAACTTTTTTAACTTCCTCATCTGTGGCCTTTTTCAAAAGTATTAAAATCACAACTCATTATATCAATCCGCTTACTACATTACCGAAAGAACCTTTTAAGAAATTTTCGATCTTTTTAGAGGGGCTTTCCCGAATTCCACTTACCAGGTCCGACCT
Source organism: Candidatus Curtissbacteria bacterium RIFOXYA1_FULL_41_14 (assembly GCA_001775095.1). Classification (GTDB taxonomy): domain Bacteria; phylum Patescibacteriota; class Microgenomatia; order Curtissbacterales; family GWA2-41-24; genus GWC1-40-35. Next base: position 20,506 of record MFCA01000022.1, on the reverse strand, counting down.
CGTTGTACCAAATTATTTTATAAGAGAAAGAAAATCTTCTGGAACAGGAGCACTAAAAAAAAGACGTCTACCATTCCTTGGATGACTGAAACCTAATAAATGGGCATGAAGCATAACTCTAAGGTCTCTAGTATAGTTGGGATCGTAAAGATAATCTCCCACAACCGGATGAGCTAAACATTGCGCACATACAACTCTTATCTGATGTTTCTTGCCGGTGAATGTCTGTACTTCGACAAGACTCCTCCTTCCACCATCTTCTCTGTCGAAAGCAACCATCGGTTTAAAATAGGTAGTAGATTCAACAACTCCCGACTCACGGTTACCAGGCCTTACAACTTTCATTTTCCATCCGTCTGGGGCTAAAGCGGTTCGCACATAAAATTGACGCATAGATGGAAATTCTCCTTCAACAATTGCAAGATACTTCTTTTCTATGCAACGATTCCTCTTAGAACGAAACTGGCGAACCAAACCAAAAAACGCTTCTTCGCCTTTTGCTAAAGCCAATACGCCGCTTGTCTCAATATCAAGCCTATGAACCAAAGCTATTTCTTCTCCGCGAAGGTATTGGGCAATTTCTTCTACACCAATTGGCTGTGTAGATGAGCAATGTGAAATAATTCCGGCTGGCTTATTGATAATTAAAATATCGTCATCTTCAAAAAGCACGTGTTCTTGAAACCCATTCAAAAAATCCCGTAATAGCTGTCTTCTACTCTGCAACCTTAGATCCCTATCCCCTTCTCGCAAAGAAAATTGGATAACCCAATTCCTTACATCAGCGCACGGGATTGGCTTACCCTCTTTCCGTAATTCATAAAATCCCCGATACCCTGGTCTTTCTATTTGAGTAGAACTCATATAGCCATAACTATGTTTCTTCAAAGAACAATATAGGACTAAACTGGTCCCACTGGCAAGACTTATGATAAACTTGACCTTACTTTTTAGATGAATTGGTTAATTGTTGTTGCCGGAGGTAAAGGGCAAAGGTTAAACTTAAAATTCAATAAAATTTTTGCCGGACTCAACAGATTTCCTCTTCTCTACTGGACACTCAAGCCATTTGAGAAAAGTAAGACCATTGATAATATCGTTATCTCAGCAAGAAAAGAAGACCTAAAAAAAATCAAAACAATCCTTGCCAAATATAAATTGAAAAAGGTAAAAGATGTTGTTGATGCCAAAGACAGTCGTCAAAACTCGACCTTCGAAGTTTTGAAACTTCTGAAAACCAGAATGAAAAATAACGATTTGGTAGGAATCCATAACGCTGTTAATCCGTTTGTTACTCAAGATGAAATTGGAAAGGTCTACGGAGCTGCCAAAAAATGGGGCGCGAGTCTTTTAGCTTATCCAGCAAAAGACACTGTCAAAATCGTCGGAAAAGATGAATTCGTAGCCGAAACCCCTTTGCGGGAAAAATGTTGGTATGCCCAAACACCTCAGGTGTCAACATTCAAAAATTTATGGAAGGCGCATGCAAGAGCCGCTGGTCAAAACTTTGTCGGAACGGACGACGCACAACTTCTTGAAAGAATAGGTGTTAAAGTGAGAATTGTTCCCTGTTCACTTCAGAATTTCAAAATAACTTTCCCGCAAGACTTGTTGATTGCAGAACAAATTGTGCGTAAGCTTCGCACTTCAAAAGTGAAACACTAATTGTCATCCTGAATTTATTTCAGGATCTAATTAATCTTAGATTATTAGATTCCGAAACAAGTTCGGAATGACACAAACTGCATTATGTACAGAATAGGACTGGGCCAGGATTCTCATGCATTTTTAAATCCGCCGGCCGGCGGAAATAAGCCGCTAATTTTAGGTGGAGTCAAGGTCAATCAAAGCAACGGCCTGTCAGGAAATTCAGACACCGACGTGATTTTGCACAGTTTATGTAATGCTCTAAGTTCTGCAGTTGGTGGAGATTCACTATCCACCTGGTCAGATAAAATGTGTCAAAACGGAATAATAGACAGCGCAAAATACGTTGAACATATTCTCAAACAAGTTGAAGGAAATAAATATAAAGTTGAGAACGTGTCAATCTGTGTTGAGGCTAAAAAACCGCGTCTTGATCTTGAGACTATCAAAAAAATAAAGGCAAAAATCGCCAGTCTCTTGAAGATCAAAACAGAACAAGTAGGAATAACTTTTACCTCCGGCGAAAATCTAACCCCTTTCGGTCAAGGGAAAGGTATCCAAGCAATTTCCGAGGTTCTCATTTCAAAGAATGATTAAAGAAGATGCATTTGCAAAGCTTAATTTAAATTTGCATATCATCCCAAAAAAATCCAAAAACGGTTTTTTCCCTATTAGATTTTTAAATTGCCAATTGGATTTAAAAGATGAGATTCTTTTTGAAAGTCAAAAGGAACATGTTGTTTTTTTTTGCGACGATAAAAACGTTCCTAAGAGAAACAACAACCTGGTAGAAAGAGCTGCATTACTTCTGAAAAAAATGGCATCTGATCAAAATCTGGGCGCAAAAATAACACTGAAAAAGAGAATTCCGATTAAGGCCGGCTTTGGCGGTGGATCAACTGATGCGGCTGCAACTGTAAAGGGGCTTCTGAAACTTTGGAAATTAAAGATCAACGAAAAAAAGTTAGAAGAATTAACGAGTAAGTTAGGACAGGACTTTTTCTATTCTTACTATGGCAAACTTTCTCAATTCGAGGGGGAAGATAACAAGTACAGAATAATCCCCTTCCCCTTTAGATTGCCCGATTTTAAGATGCTTATCGTCGAACCAAAGGATAAAAAACCTTCCAGTGCTTGGATGTATGATCACTTAAACATTAAAAAAATCGGCCAAAATATTCAAAAACTCTCTCTTTTAAAAAACGCAATTCGAGAAAATAATAGAGAGGCAATTTTTGAAAATCTTCACAATGATTTTGAAGATTTAGTTTTTTCATTTTATCCAGTTACAAAAAAAATCAAAGATGATTTAACAAATGCGGGTGCACGAAGATCACTTCTTGCCGGAGCAGGACTCTCGGTTGTAGGCTTCTTTGATAACGAACAGGCAGCTCAAAGTGCAAAACAAAAATTAAAAAATAAATACAAACAAGTTATAATCACAAAACCAATAAGTTAATGTATACGCGCGATAAAACCAGACCGGTAAAAATTGGCAAAGTCACAATCGGTGCCGGTAATCCTGTGCTTGTCCAGTCAATGACTCAGACAAAAACTGCAGATGTTAGATCAACTGTCGGGCAAATTCTTGATCTTGAAAAGATAGACTGCGAGATTATCAGAGTGGCAGTCCCGGATATGGAATCGGCAAAAGCGATCGGAAAAATCAAAAAACAAATTAATATCCCCCTTGTTGCTGATATCCATTTTCAATATCTTCTGGCACTTGAAGTGATAAAACAAGGAATAGACAAAGTCAGAATTAATCCCGGGAACATCGGCAGCATCGATAATGTCAAAGCCGTCGTCAAGGTATGTAAAGAGAAAAATGTACCCATAAGAATCGGTGTCAACATGGGGTCTTTGGAAAAGGATCTCTGGGCAAAATATGGCAAATTCGGCATTGCGCGAGTTATGGTTGAATCAGCCACACGCCATATCAAGATCCTGGAAGACCTTAAATTCGAAAATATTGTAGTTTCCTTAAAGGGTTCGGATAATGTTGTAACTAGGCAAGCCTATCTATCCTTTGCAAAGCGTTTTGACTATCCTTTGCATGTTGGAATTACCGAATCGGGACCATCAATCGCCGGCGCCGTCAAGAGCGCGGTTGGAATTGGTTCTATCCTGGCGGAAGGAATTGGCGATACGATCCGAGTTTCCGTGAGTGATAGTCCGCAGTCTCAAGTAAAAATAGCCTGGAACATTCTTAAATCCTTAAAGCTTCGCCAAAAAGGAGTAGAGATTATTTCCTGTCCGACTTGCGGCCGAACAGAAATTGATTTAATTAGTCTTGCCAAAAAGGTTGAAAAGATTCTTTCAAAAATAAATGCGCCGATTCAAGTGGCCGTCATGGGATGTGTAGTTAACGGCCCTGGAGAAGCCAGTTTTGCCGATATCGGCATCTGCGGCGGTAAGAAACAAGGCGCAATATTCAAAAAGGGCAAACTACTTCGAACAATTCCGGAAAAAGAAATATTTCCTGTTTTTATTGAAGAAGTCAAAAAGGTTCTAGTAGAAAAGGGCTATACCGAAAGCGCAGAAAAAATTAAGATCCCGCAGACAGGTTAAGTTGTCGCAGGATCTTCGTTTGACTCGTCCCTTATTTTAAAATTGTCTACAAACCCAGCGCGCTTATAACTTGATTAGCCGAAGCATAATTTCCTTCCGGTAAATGCTCCTCAAACCACATCTTATCCTCTTTGGAAAAATCGGACAAACCGTTACATTCGGCTATCAAATCATCCCTCGTTGCCGGATACATTTGATGATCCTTTAAATGAGATATGGCTCCTTTTTTATTACTCACTTTCTCACCCCCTTCCCTGAAATAACTTTTAATCAAACACTTTTAACAAAATCCCAATACAATTTAAATTCAAAAATTAATTTCCTTGCCAGTAACCTTGATTGTCCTTTTAATAATTTGCTAATTGATTTCATATCTGTTTTCTTCTCTAGGCGGGCTCCTAATGAAAATAATAAATTTTTCGAAAGTCATGTAAGTCTTGAACTTTACTTCGTGTAAAATTTAAAATCAGTAACCTGGCTTACAAAACTTTTGTGAGCCAGGTCACAAAGTCCAGCTTAACTGTGATATACTACCCCCTTGCAAAAAAACACATATTTTAAACTAGACGAGCAGTTTTTTATTCAGTTTAATCGGGCCCAAGCCTATAAAAAGGGCGAGATGATTCTGAGGGCGCAAGAAGAGCCAAAAGAAGTATATTTTCTTAAAAAGGGTTTCGTTAGGCTTTACTTAATTGCGCTAACTGGCCGGGAAATTACCTTCAACATATATAAACCTGGTACTTATTTCCCGATGATCTGGGCTATCGGCAATCTACCCAACTTCTATTTTTTCGAAAGCTTAACAGACACAGTGGTTTATACAGCACCCCGCGAAAAACTATTGGAACTGGTCAAAAACAATCCGAAATTACTCTTCGCTTTAACTAAACGTACATACATTGGCTTGGATGGAATTGTTAGATTAACCCAAGCCTTACTGACCGAAAATGCCCGTGGGAAATTGATATCGGTTCTTTTAGTTCTAGGACGGCGTTTTGGCAGAAAAGAAACAAATGGTGATTTGGTTATTCGGTTGCCCCTTACTCACCGAATCCTGGCTTCCCTTGCTAATCTGAGCCGGGAAACGACAAGTCTGGCGCTCGAAAAACTCCAAAAAGAGAAGGTTCTCACCTTTAACAAACATTCAATAACTATCAATAAACTCCAAAAAATTGAGGAAGAATCGTCAATTGTGGCTATTGAAAAAGCAACAAATCTTACTTTTTAGTTTGAGGTGTTAATTTGTGTGGAAAGACTAAAAATCACTTCTGCATCTTCATAAATCAATCTAAAAGCTTTCTCTCCTTTTGGTACGATAAAAGAGATTCCACCTTTGACAGATCCTTCGGGCAAAAGTGACCCCAACACTAAAGGCTTATACTCCCCCGAAGTACCAGCAACTGGCTTGTACTCTAAATTCTTTGAATCCTTAAGCAAAAATAGCGATGGAGTGTACGACATCGCCACTGATTCGTTATTGGTAAAAGTCACTTCAACATTAACCTGTGCTTCTGTTGGTAATGCTGTTTTGCTCTTACTATAAGCACTGTCAATCCATGCTCTCTCTAAAATTAAGGTCAAACCGCTAGCAAGTTTAACCTCATCTCCTATAGCGTCCGGCTGCTCAAGCAATGGTGTTGGCGTGGGTTCAGCTGCACTTTGCAAACTCCCAGCAGGCTCATTAGTTGCTGGTACTCCTGAATTATTACTTACTGTTTGCACAGATGAATTCTTACCCAAATAAAAGCCACCCGTGCCTGAAATAATTATCAAAATAACTGCTGCGAAAAACAATCCCATTGCTTGCCCCAAGCCCCCTCCCCCAGATTTGGAACCATTAAAGCTAGATGCCTCTTTCCCCTGAGAAGTTACTTCTTGTGAGCTGATTGATAAATTGGATAATATCTTAGCTTCAGCCAAAAGATCTTCCGGCGACTTTGATTTTTGTGAAAAAGGAGACGCCTTCGTTGTCGCTGGCTCAGCTGGATCCCCTGGCGTTTCCTTTAGTTCGTCGAGTTCTTCAGAATCGGGCATTAATTTTATTGTCAACTGCTTGCCCCCTCGAAGTCAAGTTCACTTGACGAAGTGGGGTCAATTGTCTGTCTATCTACCCCTATTGCTTGAGAAACATTTTCGAGACCGTCTGTTTTAAGTAACTTGACCACTCCCTGATTAATCTCACTGATTACCTGCGGACCTTCAAAAATCATACCGGTAATCAACTGTACTAGAGACGCCCCTAGTTTAATTTTTTTATAAGCGTCCTCTGCGCTAAAAACCCCGCCAAGACCAATAATTACGTATCGACCTTTCGTTTTTTTGTAAATATAGGAAATTAAATCATTAGCCTTCTCTTCTACAACTTTGCCGCTAATTCCGCCTTCTTTTGAAACATGTCTATCGACTATCCTCTTGTTGTTCCGCTGACTGGTCAAATTCGTGCAGACAAAACCGTCTACTTTATGACGCTTAGAAACCTCAATGATTCGATCAACTTGTCGATGTGTTAAATCAGGAGAGATTTTTAAAAAGATCGGTTTTTTGGTAGAAATTTTGTCGATCTTTCCTATAAGTTTATCTAGTCGTTTTGCATCAGTAAAAGGCTGACCGCCAAAGGCATTTGGGCAACTGATATTAATTGTAAAATAATCCCCTATTGTGACAAATTTACCGAATGCTTTGACGTAGTCGTTAATTCCAGCGTCATCACTTACGGTTTTAGGACTATTTGTTTTGGCAATACTAATTCCAACCGGAACTTGAAATTTTTTCCCTAAGAGTCGTTTGGCAATTTTTTCACACCCTTCATTTTTCAATCCGTAGTTAACGACAAGACCTTTGGATTTTTTCAACCGCCACAGCCTGGGTCTCGGATTACCACTGCAAGGCTCTCCGGTTATTGATCCAACTTCAACAAAACCAAATCCAACATACGGCAAAATATCTACTAGAACCGCATCTTTATCAAAACCAGCGCCAAGACCAATGGGATTTTTAAACTTAATCCCTAATATCTTTTGCTCCAAAGTTTTATTTGAATAAGAAAAAAACGCCCCGACAATTTTTCTAGTTAACCAATACTTTCCCAAAAGAACGCCAAAGGAAACCATGCTATCGTGCATGTTTTCAGGATCGATTCTGAAAAAAATTTGCTTGAGAATAATTTTGTAAAAAAAGCGGTTAATCAGATTTCTTAAGAGGATGAGAAACTCCATCAGTAGTCTATTTCACTATTGGCAAGCTGTTGACACCCCATTGAGTAATTCCGCCTGAAAGGTTGTAAACTTCTTTAAATCCAAGCTCTTTCATAATATCGACTGCTTTTTGACTCCGATTGCCGCTTTGGCAATAAACCAGGTAAACCTTGTTCTTATCCAGTTTTCCCAGTTCGTCATTGAAAGTCCCAGATCTATAGTCCAGATTAATTGCTTGAGGCAAGTGTCCGCTTGTATATTCTTGAGACGTGCGCACGTCAATTACCGTTAAATTGTCATCATTATTAATTAAATTTTCAGCTTCCTGGAGGTTCAATTCTTTGATTGTTTGAGCACCTAAGGTCTGATTTTGCCCGGTCGAACAACCTCCCAAAAGTGTGGAAACCAAAATCAACCCTGTAACAATTAAGATATTTACCTTTGTCAATTTCATTGCTGGTTAATTTTAATACAAATCTTTCCTAAATCCAGCCGGCCAAAACTACGCCACCCATACCGACTAATAAAAGACCAATAATAAGATGTAATAAGCGCAGCTTTTTTTGGCGGAATTCTTCCGCCTGTTTTAGGCTAAAACCCTTATAAACAGCCAGGGTAATGAATATCATCGGCAGGATAAAAATGATGTTATAAAAAACAAGGTAAGCAAATGCCTGAGTAAAATTGGTTTTTTGGGAAAGCATACCTAGAATTATGATGTACGGCCCGCTAGTACATGGAAGCAAAAACAAACTAACTAGAAAGCCAATGAAAAATGCGCCGCCTGGACTTGTCACTCTCGAAATTATAGTCTTAAGATGAGGCCGCCAGCTCATCGGTACTTCCATTAAAAAACCACCTTTCCCATACCAAAAATAATCTTTTAGATTGAAAAGCCCTAAAACAATCGCTAAAAACCCGATAAATACCAAAAAGATCCTTGGCAAATTACCCCAAGTCAAAGCTTTATAAAGCCCTAAGCCCATCGCAAGATAAGAAGTAAAGATAGCCAACGAAAACAATAGCCCAGCCTTTAATGCTCTTTTTGATGAGCCTGAAGCTAAAATAGCTGTTAAAAGTAATATCAAAACAGCAAATTCGCAAGGGTTAACACTGTCGGCTAATGCGCCGGCAATAACTGCAGGTAATAAAAGATTTATCCTTGGTAAGGTTGTAGGTAATGTAGGAAAGGTTTGCGATTTGGTTTCGCCAGGTCTGTTTTTAATAAACTCATCTGCCAAAGATTCGAATTGGTTTGGAATATCTGCACCTCCAATTAGATAATTCTTCCCAATAAAAATAGCCGGGACGCCTCTATTCTCCAAAGGCACTTGATATTTTTCAAAATACTCATTTAACAAATTTGCATTCGGCTTATTGTTATATATTTCTTTCTTTTCTATTGGATATTTATCGTAAAAACCTTTTTCTTCAAAATACTGGTTTACTTGGGCGCAATGCGGACAACCCTGTCCCCAAAAAAGGAAAATTTTCTTCTCTTGAGCAGTTACATTTCTGGGAATAAAAAGAAAAATAAGAAAAAGTATAAAAATAATATGTTGAAGTTTTACCATTCAATCCGAATAGCCTCGCCTTTAATAAGGGCTTGGGCAACTTTTTTGTGAGCACCTGCTAAAATTCTCTGAAAGGTGCTTTGAGAAATCTTCATTTTTTTCGCAGCTTTTGGCTGATCCAAACCTTCAAAATCAGCAAGTCGTAATGCTTCCAGTTCATCAATACTAAGTTTTACCTCGGAAAGAAACCGAAGTGGTATACCTCGCGGTTTAAAATACGTTACATCAGGTTGAAAATTTATAACCCTGGGTATTCTAGGTCTTGGCATGAGCTTATAAATAAGATAAAGGATTTACTTTTTCGCTTCAAGCCCTTTTTCTTCTTTCTCAACTTCTTCAAGCTCTTCCTTCAAGGCTTGTTTGTAATCCTTGAGATCTTGACGCGTTTGTTTCGGATCAGATGGCCAGCTCCAGCCAAAATATTTTCCCAGACCTTTACCGAAACCAAAACCCCTATGCCAACCCAAACCCAAACCACAAGGCCCAAAGCCCCTGCCGGTCATTGGACCAGCTCCAAAAGGACCCATTCTATCAAACCGTGGCATGATTTTCACCACCTTTCCAGCTTCGTATATTGAATATATATTCATAATAACACCAGGCGGGAGTTTTGTCAATCGGAGGATTATTAAATAAACGTCGACCCGATCCAGTCGCCAATGTAATGAGTTATCACAATAACCACTATTGCAATCATTAAATGTTCGCTAATAACACTCAGAGGTTTCACTTTTTGCTCTTTTGCAAGAATGTAGCTGAAAAGTCCTAGAAGTGCCAGTCCCCAGATAATGCTAATGACAACGGCGACAGTCAAGTCAAATAGTAAAACGGGAACGACAAATGTTGAAGCGAAAATGAATTTTGACAAAAATGTAGAAATAGTTGACTGCCAGATTTCTCCACATGTGTGCTTATTTTCCGACTCCTCAGAAATATGGATGCCCAGCGCGTCCGAAAATGCGTCAGCGACGGCGATTGTTAATATTCCTCCTAAAACCACCAGTTTCGAATGAGTCCCTGCTTGCAACCCTACCATCAATCCTAAAGTTGTAATAATGCCGGAAGTCAAACCAAAACTAAATCCGGTTTTTAGGGAATGATTCACCTCACCCCAAATTCTAGCATATATTCTCTGCCAACTTCTTACTTGATGGGCAAAAAATGCCTGGAGGAAAAATAGGCAAGATACACTATTGAGATTCCTAAGAAAGCCCCGGCCAGTATATCTGTTGTCCAATGGACACCGGCAACAATTCGGGCAAGTCCCATCAGGCTTACGAATAAAAACAAAATACTGCCAAGTCTTTTATCTAAAATAAACAAAGCTGCTGCAAGGGCAAAAAAGAAGGTCGCATGACCGGACGGAAAAGAGCTTGTTAAGGGTTGTCCAAGAATATTGATTATCTGACTATCAACTACGAACGGCCGAGGTCGGTTGATAAAAAGTTGAATTAAAAAAACAAGTGGAAGACGAGCGATCAAAGCTACAATCACAGAAAAAAATACCAAAACCAGCGCATTTTTTGAAAGTTTTTTTCTCCAAATAAAAATTCCAAAAAGGAATATTGAGGCAATATACGGCAACCAATTAGCAATAAAAATTACCAGTAAATCCACCATTTGCCATTTACCGGCAAATTGATTCAATTGGTGCGAAATAAAACTATCCATTCCCTAGTCTTCTAAGAGCTTTGTCTTTTTCAACAGAGCTGATTCTGGTCTTTCTGAGTGCATTTTTCAAAATCTCGATTGTCTGATCGTAAGTCGGTTTGTCTACCGGATAAGGCGTTGCGTCTTTGCCGCCGTGGGCGAAACTGTAGCGCGCAGGATCTTCGTATGAAGGCTTTGCACCGTAGATAATTTCAGAAACCAGTGCCAGTGCCCGAATTGTTTTTGGCCCAACACCCTCTGTTGCCAATAGTTCCTCATAAGTTCTCGGTTTCTCTCCAGTCAGCTTTGCAAGAATTTTTTCAAGATACTTACTTCTGGAAAAATCCTCACTTACAACCGGGTGATAGCTAAACTCACTGTCTGCAAGCTCAAGTAGTACCAATTCTTCTTTCTTACGCTTCAACGCTTGCCCTGAGCGTCGTCGAAGGGCGATCATTCTCGACAAACTTGAAGAGTGTTTTCTTAAAATTTCAATATCGCGCATTACGGTCACATAGCTTTGCGAAATCAAATCGACGCTTGTATCTCTAGTCCTGCCGCTTTCCTTTGCAGTCATATTCAACATTTTGTCAATTTTTGCTTGGGAAACGATACCGCTGTGAGGTTCGCAGACTAAATCGTTAATATCCCCGCTGTACCAATGGTAACGTCTAGCAGTCTGATTACCAGTATTCATCCCCTGCTGGACTACTGTCCATGATCCACCTCGGGAAAAGAAAAAGCTGTGATGATAAATTTGAAAATTATCTTGAACCAGACTGCTATCGACTTTGGCAGACATTCGGGAGTTGTAAATCAGATTGTTAACTACTAGCTTCTCCAACCCCAACCTGCTTCCCCATCCAGTTATTTCATCAGGAGTCTTTCTGGAGGTTTTGCCTTTGCCGCCGCAAATAAAAATTCCCAAATCTTTTTCCTGGCCGCGGATCGCTTCTTTAAGAGCGGCGGTCAGAATTGTGGTCAGCCCTGAAGCATTCCAGTCAAAAGCCAAAACAGTTCCCAAAGACTGAAACCAAACCGGATCGGCAATCCGCTTGATAAACTCCTCGGGTCCGTATTCATCTACCAAGACCTGGGTCATTTCCCGCCCCAGCCTTACCATCCTCTCAAATAGCCATCTGGGACACTTACCGTAATCGAGTGTAAATGTAGCTATTCCCCGGTGCATAAAAATTGAAAGTTTACCCTGAGCGAAGTCGAAGGGTAGCAATTCCTCTTTGCATTACCAAATTTATTCTACCACTCATGCCCAAACAAAACACGAAGTAACTTAACTGAGCTTGTTGAAAACCGTTATTGTATTGTTCGAGCGTAGGAGGGTACCGGCTGGTACTCTCCGGAGCGAGAACTGTGAGACTTCTCACTTTGTTCGAAGAATAATAGTTTTCAATAGACTATCTTACCTGTCCATCTAGTGATTACGGAGATCTGCTTCGCTTATTACCTTATAGTTTCCCAAATACCGAAAACATTGCCTTCGGTATCTTTGACATACGCGTAATATCCCATATCACCGACTTGCATCTTAGGCATTACCACTTCACCGCCGGCTGACTTAATTTTCTTGGTGTATTCGTCTATCGAATCAACGTCAATCGCAAAAACCGGAGAGCGTACATCTTTCGAGCGCTTCATCAATCCTCCGTTAATCGCTCCAGCTTCCATCGGCATATTCTTGGAATCAGTCGCAACCGTAGTCGCAATAAAATATGTCATCCCGTTCATCGAGACATCCTTGATTTGCCAACCGAAGATCCTCTTGTAAAATTCATTAGCACGGTCTAAATCCTCGGCCGGAATTTCAAAATGCACAACTTTATTCATATTTCACCTCCTTTCACCCTCCGAAGCTTTAGCGCAGGAGGGCTTTCTTTAAAAGGTGTATTTTTATACTATGAAAAAAATTTTGTCAACTAGCCCGCGTCCTGTCATCCTGAGTCGAGTCTGACTCGACGAAGGATCTCTTTTCAGAGTAGGACTAACTATCTACCTTAAGAGATAGTCAGAAGATATAGATTAAAGTTATAATAGATTAGGCCAACCAAATTATATGCAAAGTGACTCTCTGCCAACATTAACACCTCAACCTCAAGTAGAAGTTTCACCCAAAAAACAGTTTAACCTAGAAAAAGTCTTCGGCCTAATACTTCTTTTTGCAGGAATTATAATGATTTCGGCAAGCATTTTACTGATATTTAGAATCCTAACAGGAGTTCAAAAACCTCCGCAAGTATTTAATATCACAGCCCCAACTACTTCTCTGTCAATCCCAAACCTGCCTGAAGGAATTGAGCTTCCACAAACAAAAATCATCCCCGACGAACTTTATAACGGTATTATTAATATCGGTCTATTTTATCTTTTGATGATGTTTGTTGCCTCAAGCGGTGCCAAATTTGCGGACATCGGTATTAAGTTAATGAAGAAAATAAGAGACTAACTTTACTCTTTATTACTACCAAATTGCCTCTGATAAAACACAATATTCCGATTGACAACCTGTCCCCAGGCGCCTTGGGCAAAATTATGGTCTTCGCCGGTGTAGGTAAAGTATTGGATATCCCTGTCTAGTTCTTTAAGTTGCTCATAAAGTTGATCTGACCATTTCAGGGGAACTGCTTCGTCCGCTCCTCCTTGATGCAACTGCACAGGCGCTTTTATCTTTTCAAAATAACTAGCCAGTGAATAACCCTCTGAGTCATAATCCTTTTCAAAATCGGCAACGACTTTTCTCAACATCCTGCCATGGTCATCAAAATCATCAGTATAGTAAAGGATTGAATACGGAAACGGTTTAGAAACCGGCGCCCAGAGAACTGTGGGATAACTCTTGCCGGTAATTTCCAAAATCGTTAGGGCAATTTGGCCTCCATTACTGTGCCCCCAGATGGCAATTCTGTCAGGATCCGCCCTCGCAGCAACGCCAGCTTCCGACAAAGCCGCATTCAAATTTTTAACCGACGCAAGCAAAGTCAGAGCAGTCGTATGGGTTTGAAAACGCTCCTCCATAGGGTTTTCAGAAGGCATATCAGATTCCCCATAACCCAAAAAGTCAGGGGCCAAAGTAATAAAACCATTTTTTGCAAAAACTTCTCCGGCATGATTAGTGCCAACGCCCGTTTGGTACTTTTCCCGATCAACATAACCGCGAAACATCACAATTACCGGTAAATCTGTGCCATTGTTGGGAATATTAATAAGCCCGCTAACCTTTCTACCTTGTCCTGAGTTTATCGAAGGATCAACATAAAAGTAAAATATCCGCGAGGTAAAATCGGGCGTGCTGTTAACTAGTTCGCCCAGAGAAATTTGACTGGGATTAAAATTGGTTTTAGATAATGCTTCTATGGCGTATTTGATAAGAGGCGTTGATTTCTGTTGGAGAGTTTCGGAATTAGGACTTGTAAAGGTTGAATTTGACCGATGCCTTAAAAAATAAAATGCGCTCGAGACCACCACTAGGATAACTAAAACAATCAAAGACTTCCTCATAAGTTTAACCAAACTGTTGGTATAACCCCAGCTATGCGAAGGAAACTATCAGGATGACAGTAGTTAAAATGATAAGAAGTGTAAAGAGCAAAGTGTAGAGAAGAATTGTAAATGCTTCCTTAATTCTATTTTTAACCAAGGTGAGATATGCACCGTAACCAAACACCAAAGAACCCGTTATCGCCGCTGAAAAAACAAGCAAGGCAAGCATCAGGAAAAAACCAAAAAATCCGGGCGGCGTAACCTTAGTTTTTGTCAAATAAAAGAAGAAGGCGGAAACCAACGCACAGTAGGCAGATACCCCCGCCGCCTGAATAAATCCAACCAGGGCGGGATTGTATTTCTTATTAAGATCCACTCACTTTAAAATACACACTTGTACCGAAAGTGTCAATTTTGCGAACGTTCAATAAAACGATTAAGAGGAACGCCGACTCCAGCCTCCACGGCTTTTGCGCAATCTACCCAAATTTCTTCTTTTGTAGCGTCAATCTCAACAGCCGAGAGTGGCAAGCTAGCATAGGGAGTATCGATAATGGGAACTACTCTTGTGAAGTCAAGAACAATTGATTGAGGAATTTTTTGGCTTCTTGATCGGCTATAATTTACCCCAACAAATATACCTTTTTGAGGAATCAGGCCGCCCATCCCAGTCCAAGGCAAAAGTTCCGCATGTCCCAGATTAACCCATAGAGGCTTCTCGTCTGTTGCTCTTCTCTTGGCTTCTTTCAAATACTTTGCCTTTTCTTGCGGGGTGAGATCGGCTCTAAAATTAGGAACTTCACGAATCTCACTCATCAACAAAATTATATATCTTTTTTAAAGACTTGATTAACATGAATGTAAGCGATATACTTCTAAACCAATGGCAAAACGACTACCCATAATTGGAGCAGTGATAGTAGTAATTATAATTATTGCGGCAGCCGCAGTCTTCACTCTATCCAAAAAATCTCAAGCGCCCTCTCAAGAACCCACTGTTTCCCAGCAGACAGAAGAAGGGACCCAAGAAGTGACAAGCAAAGGGTCAATCAAGGACCTTATCGGACTTGGGAAAAACGTAACATGTACAATCACTTATCCAACAGACGAAGGAACGTCAAATGGAACTGTCTATGTTGCCGGTGATAAAAGATTAAGAGGCGATTTCACAATTAACTTCCAGGATCAAGAAATGGACAGTCATATGATCCAAGATGGAATCTGGGTCTATACCTGGTCCTCGGCAACGCCCCAAGGAACAAAGATGAAAGTTGAAGAAAATGTACCAACACCAACCCCGGGAGCTCAAACCCAAAATTTTGATGCTAATACCCAAGTGGATTACAAATGTTCCAACTGGTCGGTTGATAATTCCAAATTCCAACCTCCGTCAAACATCCAATTTGTGGAATTTAGCATGCCGACGCCACAATCCACAAATACGACAAACCTACAACAACAATCCCTCTGTGACCAGCTTACTAACCCCGAGGCCAAAGCTGCCTGTTTAGAGGCTATCGAAAGCGGTAACTAACTATCCCCCGAAATTATTTCTTCAATTTTGCCATCTGAGCATAATCTAAATATTGATTTAGCCATATCAAAAAAGCCCCCATGTATGAGGCTTTAGTTAAAAAAATATACCAATTAGTATACTTTTAAAAACTATGAGTTTTTCTTTTGCATGTAGCAATCTCGGCAGTAGACCGGTCTGTCCCCTGAAGGCTTAAAAGGAACTTGTGTATCCTTTCCACAATTGCTGCACTTTACGTTGTAAAGCTGGCGGCCTTGTTGGTCAACTCCCGCAGGTACTGCATCGGTTGATGCTGCTTTATCCTCTGCCGGTTTGTCAGCTTCTGGTTCCTCCGCTTTTGGTTTCTCTGCTCCTGATTCCTCCGCTTCTGGTTCTTCCGTATCCGCTTCTTCCGCCGGTTTTTCGTCGGCTTCTTCCTCTGCTTCAGCTTTTACCTCTTCGGCTGCTTCTTCTGTAACTTTATCTGTTTTTGATTTATCATCATCATCGCTCAAATTAAATCACCTCCTTTTGATATATTTTACCTTAGTTTGGACATTTAAGCACGTTGGATTCTTAGATCTTGAATATTTTGGATTAGTTCTCTTTGAATTTCTTACGGAAAAATCTATTATTAAAGTATGGGGATAAAGAAAGCAACCCGCGCTTTGGTTTTTGTGGTTGTAGTCGAACTAGCTGGCGTGATTGGTTCGATCTTTACTTCCTCTGCTATTCCGACTTGGTATGCAACTTTAAATAAACCTTCTTTTAATCCTCCAAACTGGATTTTTGCTCCGGTCTGGACACTTCTTTATCTTTCTATGGGAATCTCTGCTTTTTTAATTTGGGAAAAAGGCATTGCTAAAAAGAAAATTCAAGTTGCGCTTTTGATCTTTGCATTTCAGCTTGTCTTAAATGTTTTATGGTCCTTTTTATTCTTCGGCTTAAAATCACCATCTCTGGCATTTGCGGGAATTATTGTTCTCTGGCTGGCAATCGCCACAACGATTTATACTTTTTACAAAATATCAAAACCCGCCGGTCTTATTCTTATCCCCTACATCCTCTGGGTAACCTTCGCTGCCTTCCTCAACCTCGCAATCCTTGCACTCAATTAGTACTTCTAATCTCAAACAAACCTGATTCACTCTAATAATCTAGATAATTAGAGTCCTTAGGATCAATTAAATATGTCCAATTATTCTCTCGCGTATTCCGTACATTCTCTGGTCCACGGGTTCTTTTATAATCATAGTTGTAATGCTTGGTCCACCAAACACAACTTGTCCTGGCTCGGACTTATTCCCTTCTCTTGGAATGCAATAGGCAACCGGCCCAAATGATTCAAATAGCTGATGATTTATCGTTTCAAAAGGTAAACTGTCATCAAGAAGGGCTACTCCTCCCGATTTTAAGACCCGCACCATTTCTCTTATGACCTCAAGTTGTTTATCCTCCTGAATATAACTTAATAGCTGAAAAGCATATATGAACTCAAATACATTATCTCGCAGAGAAATGTGGGCAGCATCAGCTTGCAATCTATCAACGCTGGCAGGCCTAATAGCCTTGTTGACTACGAAATCTATCGTTGTCACTCGTACTTTCCTACCGTACTTTTTGCAGATTTCCTTAGCCGAGACCAGATTGACACCTGCCCCTAAATCTAAAATGTCAACACTCCTACCACCGGCATTTTCTAAAAAGAATTCTATAAACCGTGATGGTAGATAGCCCAAGTAATGATCTATTTTGTCAAAATGCCGATTTGCTAATGTAAAAAATTCCCCCTTATCATCTCTTTGTAAACATAAACCCCATGTCACTGTTTTTTCCAAATGATAACCTCTGGGAAAACGTAATGTACTGTATCGTTCGGGCGACATAAAGAGGAATTATAAGCCAACTATGCTTATTTTCCAACTATAGGCAATTTGAATAATTTGGTCTGATTACCCAATCTAGCTGTAACTTTTAATCTCAAACACTTTCTGCTTTTGCGAAAAACCGGAGACAAGAAAGACGCTGGAGGGTGCAACATCAAAATACTTGGCAAGCGCTTTGGCGATAGCCGCGTTAGCCAAACCCTTTATCGGCGGTTCTTTAACTGATACTGTAAAGTGCGTCTCGTCAACTTTTTCGACACTTTCCGTCTTGGCACTTGGCTTGGCTTTAACAAAAATTTTCATTCCGCTTCGGGGGAAATTTAATATCTTCTATATTTATCATGCTTCCCAATATCTCTATTTTTCAAGTTCTTGAAGATCTTTTTCCAAATCCTGCACAGTTTCTATAACTTTAGTTTTTCTTGATTTTGATTCTTTGAGGGCTTGTTTTACTACTAGTTCTAATTGAATTTTTTCCAAAAGATCAAGGCCGATGATGGCACCAAGGGGTTTATTATTAGCCATAACAACAATTGGCTCTTTGGACTTATTTGCAAGTTGTAAGACCCTTTTATACTCCCTTTGAATTTGTCTTGCCGATATTGTGTTTAGCATGTAGTTGAATACTATAACATAGTAACATGTATGTCAAGGTGACATACAAACTTTCGGCTCAATAATTGCGTTTTTTGACTCAGGGCAACGAGGTCGGTTCTGGTAATTTACCCTACTTATTTTCGACAGGATCTAAACTTTCTTGAGGGAAAATCATTAAGCGGGGATGGTATGGTGATCTACTACCCTCTTCTCCTGTTACTTCAAACCATACAAGACCGTCAGTCTCTGTAAGCACAGTTCTGTAAAAAACGCCATCACGCTTCCTTAGAAGTTGTGTCTTATAGGCTTTGGCAGTTATCGGAATAGTACCGCATTTTCCAACTAATAGTAAACCTCTCAGAAGTTTTTCATCCTGTGTTGAACCGGGAGCTTCTGACAAAGCTACAAATCCATACTTTTCTGGATCGTATTCTATTGGAATTCCGCCACTTGTATGAATATCAGAAACCTGCTCCGAAGAGAGTTTAGTCCCAAAAAGTAAAGGAACGTTACAAACAAAATTACTAAGACCTTTCCCACGGAATTTTAAAAACTCTTCGCCGACGGCCCTGGCAAGAGCTGATCTGGGAGTTCTCAGTCTATCACCTTCACGGATAGACAAGTCACCGACAACTTCTTTAGATGGAATAGCCATAAGTGAATTATAGGACATTACTATCGCAAAGGCAAATGGGGACCGGGGGTTGGTTTTTTTGTCCAATTTAACTCATTACTTTTCGCAGCCGATGCCGTCACCGTCCCGATCTAGATCATGAGGATCTGGAGGAAGAACTCGAATTGGTCCATTAATATAATTCGGCCCGTTACCGCTGCCTCCTGCGCAGTCATAATCAGCAGCACCCGGTGGAATACAAACATCCGGATATGACGGGTCACAGCCTGAATTTGTTGTGGATTGGCTTGATTGAATCGCCGGTGTGGGTGATGGTTTTTTTACAGGAGTTGGGGAAGGTTTTGGCGTAGGGATTTGCGTGGGATCTGAGGTCGGGGTTAGACTTGGTTCTGGTGTAGCTAATTGTTCTGGGGTCGATGAGGGTTCAATTGTCGGCGTCGGTGACACTTCTTGAGAAATACTCTCCCCTGCTACTTGTGAATTATCTTTCTTTTCAACAGGCGGAGCGGTAATTCCAATTAAAACAAAAAGAATTAGCAATATTGCACTTATACCTAGCGAACTCTGCTTTCTTGAAAGCTCTCTTTTGATTAATTTATTTAAAAAACCTGGTTTTACAAGGCTTATGATCAGAAGCCCTAGAGTTATGAGGAATAAAAATGTGAATAACCCAGACATTTAAATTCTCTTATCTGGGCAGCCGTGCAAATAATATGCCGCTAAAATTCAGAAGTCAACTTAGGTTTCACTCTAATTATCTAGATCATTAGAGTTTTTAGGCTCATTAATTGCATTTTGAACTAGCCTATGGAGTAAAAGATAGAATCGCCCTATCTAGGGCTTGATCAGTTAAGCTGTAAATTGCAGCAACATGTCTAGCAAGCTTCTGTGCATCCTCACTTTGGAGATTTCCACTTCCCTGAAATAGTTCATCAGATTGTTGCCTTCTATCCTCAAAAGGAAGAGCTCTTGCCATACATGCCAATTTTCTAGATGACGAATACCAAGTTGATGTGATGAAACGCCAGTCTTTCACACTTAAAGATGACGGATCCAATTGTTCACTATGTCCGGAACCATTATTGTGCTCGCTCATATTAGGAGGAATTATAAAAAGTTAGAGTTGGATTGTCAAACTATGAGGTTTTAGTTCTTTTAATGGGAGAAACCATTAGATTTACTTTTCGCAGCCGATGCCGTCACCGATAATTCGGTTAATGATTCTGTTTGCCTGGGCAATGTCATCCGCTGTTGTTCGTAGTTGTCTCTTAAACTCTTCTGATGTGTAACGGTCGAAAAAAACCCTTGCTTCTTCTAAAACTTCAGGCCTTGTAATGAATCCCCGATTAATTGCGTACCCCAATACACCAATCAAAGATTGAAACCATCCTTTTCTCGCCTTAAAAGCTCTGTTTGGGGAAAGACTGGAGATCATTTCCACTGGAATTTCATCACTATATTTGTCTCGCAACCATTGCAATTTTTGTGGAATTGGAAGGAATCTTAAGTCATCTTTATTCTCAATTGTCATAGGTGAGAATCATACTCTAAAGAGTATGGGGGGTAAAAATGTGAATAACCCAGACATTTAAATTCTCTTATCCGGGCAGCCGAGCAAATAATATGCCGCTAAACCTCAAAAGTCAAATTAGGTGTGCTGGCCGCCTAGATACCGTACAGTTCTCCTTTCTGCTGTTGCATGTAGTTTGTAACATATTCGTTTGGTGTTTGATACTTCAAAGATT
>MFCA01000021.1 GCA_001775095.1 Candidatus Curtissbacteria bacterium RIFOXYA1_FULL_41_14 | reverse complement strand
TCAAAATACTAATCCCTAAACCGTTTTGAATTTAGAGTATTTTAATTTTGTAATTGTTTGGAGTTTGGTGCTTGATTATTGGAATTTAGTTAGGACCGCTGCTTGCCTTTTCTGCATTTCCAGAAGCTCTTGGGGATTAGAAGTAACCAGCATGTGTTCATCTTCTGATGCAACTACGCGGATGGCTACATGATTAGGCCCGGCAAAGAAAATACCTTCACCTATGTCAGCTGCCAGAAGTAAGTGCTTTTCACCTTCGGAGAGATAAAAAACTTCACTAACGCGATCAATCGCGGCCGGGGATTGTTTCAAAAGAATCTGGATAGAAGAATTAGTAACAATAGCCTTACCGTAATCGGTACCGAGAAAATCCTCGGCATCCTGGGTAATAGTTGTCAAACCTAAGAAATATTTACGGGCCCTCTTGGCAATTGAATACATGAAAGAGGCACTATCCGGATATTTCATCATGTACCAAGCCTCATCAACAATAAGAAGCCTCTTTCTTATATCATTTTTGATCCGTGTCCAGATAAAATCTAAAATTAAATAGATGGCAATCGGCCGAAGTTCATCCTCCAGATCCTTAATCGAGAAGACCGTGAAAGTATTTCTAATATCAATATTGCTTTGCTGATTAAAAATACCAATTAGCGATCCTTTCACAAATTTTTCAATTCTGTCAGCTAAACTTCTGGCCGCAGGGTCTTCCATACCAAGAAGGGCTTTATAGAGGTCTTCCATTAAAGGCGGTTCATTCTTTTGTGTAGCAGGGTCGGGTGTAATTCCTTTGGCCTTATAAGTTGCGACCAAAGCTCGGTCCAGAAGAGCGTCCTCAGTGGGTGTTAATTGTCCCATGATTACTCTGAAAAGCCCATGAAGTGAGAGAATTTTTAAACCTAATTCATTTTCGCCCTCTTCATAGACACCGGAAAGATCGAAAGGATTTATTTTGGCAGGTGAATTAAAACTAAAAGTAATATATTCCCCACCAATTGCCTCACAGAGATTCTTGTACTCATCTTCAGGATCGATAACAAGGATTTCAGTGCCAAACATCAAAGAACGCAAAGCTTCCAGCTTAACCATGTATGATTTGCCCGCGCCGCTTTTTGCAAAAATAACAGAATTGGCATTTTCCTGACTGAATCTGTCAAAGATAATAAGGGAGCCGTTATGTTCGTTGATACCGTACATTACGCCGGTATTTGAGGTTAGTGATGAAGAGGTGAAGGGAAAAGTCGTAGCCAGTGAAGTTGTGTCCATATTTCGGGGGATGTAAATATGGTCGGTTCCCTGCGGCAAGGTTGTTTTAAAAGCCTCTTCCTGTTGTAACGTTGCATGCTTAGGAACTAAAAGCAGTGAGCCTAGGATTGATTCAACTTGTTTTGTAATGGTATCAAGTTCTTCCTGGGAATCGGCGGGTATCGTGATATAGAGGCCAAATTGAAAAAAACGTTCTTGGCCTTTAACTAATTCTTCCTGTAAAACTTGAGCATCTCCCAAAGCTGCTTGGACCGCAGGGTCAAGGCTTCGCCCGTGTTGGATATCAGTGGAAATAGTTGCTTCCATTTCGGTAATTTTGCGCCTTAAATCATCAAGAACGCCTTTTGCTTCAACTGGATAAGTGTACATGGCAATTTCCAGGGTGTGCTCAAAGTTAATTAAAGGAGCCAGCCAATTAGCCTGTACAAATCTTGGGTAACCAACAACAAAAAGCGTCCGAAAATACGCTGAACCAATTTTTATGTAGTCGAAATCAACCTCAATCGCCGGCGGAGCAATAATATCTTTAACAGAAACTACTCCCGCGGAGAGTGTTTGAGCCCAGCGCTGTTGACTGGCAGTTAACTGCCCTCCCGATGTTGCTTTTGATCCAAAAAGGTTAAATAAAGCCATTAGAATCTCTCTTCCCCCTCCTGCCCACCTGGGCTAGCTAAGCTCGTTTGTTGATTGACTTGTCGCGTGCTATTAACAAATCCGGCAGCCCTGGCCGTAGCCTCTTGCAATTTCTGCAGAGCCTCAGTCTGACTTGTTGCCTGTCCCGACTGAGGGGCTTGCCCCGTCACTGGCTGGTGCGGAGATTGCCCGGTAAAGGTTGGGGGTGGAGTCTGCCCTTGTGTCATTTGAAACTGAGCCTGCGGGACATTACCTGGGCTCTGTCCACCTGTATCTTGTACGGCAAAGCCAGATGCTGGCATAGTGGCTGTAATCGGCTGTTGGTTTAGAGAAGTTTGGGTAGTAACAGGTGGAGCTGACTGAGGAGGTACGGGCCGCAAGTTGGTATCAGGTATCTGGTTACTACTCATCGGGGCAGACTGGGGTGCTGGTGGTATCTGGCCGCCGGCTCGAACGGCTTCTGGCCCGGAAGGACTGGCGAGTTGTACCTCCGGTTCCTGGGAACCTCCGGTTCGAGGAATGGTCTCTTGCCCGGAGGTGCCTCCGGTCTGGAAGGCCTCCGGTCTAGAAGGAGCAGGAACAGGGACTTCTACGGCTGGTTCAACAAGAGGGGTAGTGTAGGATTGGGAATCTAAAATGACTCTCTGAGTACCCAAAGGCGCTGGATTATAAATATCATAGAAAAGTTCAATTAATTCCTGGGTAGTTAGTTGTCTGGCATTAAGACCAAGCCGTGACATTTGCTTGATCAGGTGATCACGTTTGGGTAGTAGCGCAATTTTAGCATCGGAAATTAAAGAAGCCTTACTTTTGGCTTTTGTGGGTTTTGCGCCTTTGACTCCTTTGAAACCGAGTTCAAGTGGAGAAAATTTGATTATCAAATAAAATTTTTTATCCAATACGGTTTTCTGCTGGACTGTAGACTGAATGAAATCCTGATATTTTTGAATTTGCCGCTTTAGATCCGGATTTGTCTGTTTTCTTTCCGCCTCAGTTAAGCTTTGAAAATAAGAAGTAATATCTGCCTTTTTAGATCTAATAAGGATTTCAAGCGGGAAAGAAAGCGAGTTTAAAAGGGCTCCATAAGCATAAATAGTGGCATCTTGTTCTGCTTCAGAGAGGATGTCAAAGTTAATTGCAGTCGTAGTCATAACAAGAGCAACCCAACCTGTTTTCATAATAACTAGGTCGTCGGTGATATCTTCGATGTCCAGATGCTCCTGAGTCGAAGCTTTAATTTTCGAATAATTAACCATTTTAGTGCTGTCCTTTTTAGCTCTCTAACTGTTTATTCGCTTTTATTTCCATTGGCGCTAAAACTTGGCCCGTCAAGGTAATAGTTACCAGATCAAATTTGGCAAAGTCGCTTTCAATTTCGATTGAGTAAGTACCATTGGCAAGTGATGTTGCCGATAGAAACTGCCCAAGTTTATTAGTTTTTAAAGCGCGCAGTGGAATTCCGTTTTGATCGCGGACAATAATAATGGCGCCTTCCAAAGGAGTACCGCTTGCATCGGAGACTAAACCGGAGATTACATTTGGCCTGTTAGTCAATGGGACAATCTGGGCTTTAGGTAAAATTGTTAATCGCGGAAAGTGGACAGATTTTGACTTGCTGATGGAAACTCTTGAGTCCACAAGTTCTCCCTGTTTTGGTTTTAGAAAGACTCCCTCCGGAGCTTTGAGGCTATGTGTTGGTTTTGGCACAAGATGGACTCCTCTTGGTACTGCCTTCAAATGAGGCGTTGCCGGTTCTTTTCTTGATATCTCTTGGGCCTTTGAAGTCTCCGGTTTTGGTTCGAGGGGCTCATTGTCCAAAAAATGCATCTGCCGCTTTAACTCCTGGGATATTTCAAATGTTCTTTCTCCGCGAATGGGTAGTTTAGTAAGGTCAAAGTTCTCAGGAGGCGCAAAATGAAGTTTTCTAACTCTGGTTTTGCCGACTTGAGCCAGGAATTTAAGTCGCTTATTAGAAATCCGAATAGGGATAATATTTTCGATAGAGAAGTTCGTTTCAGAAGCCAACTGAGCAATAGGAGTTTTAATCAGCTCAACAGGCCCCCTTTTTTCTCCAAACGATTCTCTCAATTTTTGTTCCAGTCCTGAGAGGATATATGGCTTGGCATGGGGAGAAATACGCCCAGTTGTTCCTACTGGCCCAGTATCTAGTGTTGGCAAAGATTCTTTAAGTGTTTCTCCAAATTCCCGGGCTGGCACAGATTGAGCCATCGAAACTTGGGGAACATTAGCTACTTGCGGTAGCGATGCTTGTGCGTAGACCGATCCAGCTGCTTCCGAAGCAAACACTGGCCTTTTCTCCTGATATGAGGAAGTTGGCCAGATAATTGGCTTTGGCAATTGACCCTGACCGGCTATTTGTGCAGGCTGTTCCAAATCCAATCTTTGAAGAGCTACTTGCTCTTTAACGTCAAATGGCGAAAATTCTCCTTTAGGCAGCGATCGCAGATAAGCAAAAAGTCTCTCCCTTCCCTGTGCTGTGATTGTTTCGGGAATTTTTCCTTCACTTGGTGGCGGGGCAACCACAATATCTAAAAATTCAGGTAGTTTTTGTTCTTTTATCCAAACTCTCTGAGTTGGCGAAAGTATTGATTTTGCAAAAGCAACAATCCATTTATCAAATGGTCTGCCGCCGATAGGAACTAAAGAGGCAAATAAACCCAATAAACCAAAGATCAAGGCCAGCGGCAAACGGATAATCGCAGGAAGTTGTGAGAAAAAGATTAAAAGAGCGATTCCCATGGGAATCGCTAAGGTCACGAACTGCCTGATTGTTAAGTTGCCGAAGAGTTTAAATTCGAAGGAAGCGATATGTTGCGGGACAGAATGTTGTTCCATATTATCTTAAAATCCAAATTCCAAATCCCAAATAAATTCTAAATTCAAATTTTCAAAGCTCAAAACGTTTAGAATTTTGAGTTTAGATCATTTGTATTTGTTTAGAATTTCGTATTTCGTGCTTAGTATTTGTGACTTTAGCTTTAGGCTAAAGTCACCATACCATATGAAACAAGAGGGTGAAAGTAGATTTTTTTCACACTTGAAACTGTCTAACGTTTGACGGTAACGATGCCCGTTACGTGAGGCGGCTGGGTCATTTTACGGTAAAATTATGGCTGGAAGCGGAAACCCTGCCCCTTCACTGTTTGTGTGTATTGAGGGTTATTAGGATCATCCTCAGTTTTTTTGCGTAAGCGGTAAACCAGTTGGTCAATTGCTTCATCACTGATACCCGCAACGACTTGAGCGTCCGGCCAGACAGCTTTGACGATTTCATCACGCTGGATAATGCGGCCTTGATTGGCAATTAAAAATCGCAACAGACGATATTCCGCAGGAGAAAGTAAATCAGAGATGACATTTGACCCTTTCATTATCTCTTTAGTGTCCTGATTAAATGTAAGTTTTTCTTGTATAAGAGTAGGGATTGTCGCAAGCACAAATTCTTTGAACAATGGGATAGTGAAACTAAATTGTTCGGTTCCTTTTAGCAAGTCGAACTTGATAAGATTTTCCAAGGCATCTTTAGCTGGTTCTTTATTTTGGGCAATTGATCGGAGGGCTTGTTGTTCTTGGGCGGTTAAGGCGAGCCAAATCTCAAAGAGGGTAGCCGCTACAATTGGTGTTGCCAGAAGGGTTTCTTTTTTGAGAGCAATGTCTTCTCGAAGAGTAGCTTCTGCTAAAATTTTGGTAAGTTTGATATGACCGCCGCTGACGGCTATGATGTTTTTTTTATCTGCCTGGGAAAGCTTTTTTTCAAAAACCCCCTCAATTTGGGAGAAGAGGAAATGGGTGGCAGATTCATCGTAGATCTTTAGATAAATAGTATTGCCGATGAAAAAATCATAGAAATCTTTCAAAATCTCAGGATCAACAAGTTCTATCAAATCTCTCCTGGTTGCAAAGGCAGTCGCAAATTTATATTTGGCAATACTTCTAAGGCTTCTTAAAAGTTGAAAGAATGACCGAGAAAGACGGTTTTGATATTCGTCAAAATGATCAAAGAGAAAAATCAAGGTTTGTTTGGAAAGGGCAAGTTTGGCAACAGCTTCGTTTAACTGTTTTGTCAGAACCAAATAATCGTGGGTATTTGGTACTTTTTCCTCAAGTGCCAGAAGCAAAAACTTGGCGAGTTGTTCCTGATCATAGTTTATAAGTTCAAGCAAATTTAAGTCCAGAATTCGAATTGGCTTTTCTTTTTCTCCCAGATGGAACTTTAGTAAATTGCGGTTATGGGCAAGAAGCCGCAAAACTGTGGCTTTTCCGGCGCCAGAGATAGAGACAATTTGGCAGAATTTACCAGTTATTAGATAGTCTAATATTTGTTTGATTTCCCTCCGGCGGTAGTCAGTTGGGAATGTGGATTCGAAAATAATCATAAAATAATTGTTATATTGCTACATTGTTAAATTGTTATTCCTTAAGTTTCTCCATTGTGAATTTTATTAGCTGGTGAATTTCTTTAGGCAAGGCTTGGAGTTCATTTAAAATATGCTCATATTGTTTTTTGGTTAAGAGTTTTCTGATATTCGACTTTTCGTCCCAATCAAAACTTTCTTTAACAGAGCCAAAACTGTAATAGTAAAACTTAATCTTATCCTTTTTGCTATACCTTCCGAAACCCTCAGCTATGTTTGCCGATATTGAATCAATCGCTGTGACAGACTGTATCCCAACTGTTCTTTTGGCGAACCAATCCCATTTAATAACAATATCCCAGACATAATTTGATAATGCTAAGGCTTTCTTGTAGCAACTGATATCACTTAGCTGTAAGTATTTTTGTTCAGCCATACTAAACAATATAACAATTTAGCAATTCAACAATTTAACAATTATAGAACGTAGTCTTGTTGTAAGCCAATTGTTATCTAAATATCAAGACGAACAGCGACCTTTAATTTTAAAATTCCCCCAAATGGCCTTGCCACTATAACTAGTCTCCTAACTACTAGTGGCTAGTCACTAACTATATGAACGAACATTTTGTTGCAATTAACAGGCAAAGCTTATACCCTGAAGTTAGGGAGGCAGATAACGTGCCCGAAGTTGTCACGGCTAAAAGAATAGCTGAGAAGTCAAAGTCTCCGCACAAAGAACATAAAAAAGTTGAGAGAAAACACGACCATGAACCTTCGAGACGCAGGGAGGAAGAAGAACGCCGAGTTCGGGATTTAGAGAGGGAATTAAAAGAATCAACAATAAGCACGGCAAAGGCGGTCAGAGAAGCAACGGCCATAATAGAGAGAGCAGCTGGGGAATCGGTCAAACAACGCGAAGCAGCTCCGGAAGTCAAACACACCGAAGGACCAACGATAGTCTCATACCCCGACAAACCCTTGGAATTTTTGTCCCGAGATGAGGTCGCTGAGATTTTTAATTCCCAAGGGGTAAGAAAATCACCACCTTCTGATTGGGACCCATGGAGTCCTGTCAAACGCAGGTTGTGGCTGGAAAAGAATCAAATTTTGGAAACAATTCAATTCCCAGAGTCAGACGTCTTGTACAAAGATGACGAGCATAATGCGGCTGTTGTCAAAGTTGAGGACGGTTATCAGCTTTATGGTCTAGATGATTTGGAGCCGGAGACGGTTAAAACGTTCCTCGAAAAAGCAGGGGTTGATGTTGATTTGGCAGAGCCCGACGATTGGCGGCAAAAAAGTCCTGCGCAAAAAATTCAATGGTATAAAGAAGCGGCCAACCTTGAAGTAACAACAGGACTTGCCATCGGCGGTGCGAAATGGCCAAACAATTATCTGGTAGATGCTCATACAGCCGGCGAACGTCTCAAAGAATTGGATGCTGAAAAGGAGGCTAACCCGGTTAATTTCCACACTAAGAAGTGGGAATCTGATATGGAAGAATTAGTAGAACACCTACGGAACCTGAAGACAGGCAGACCCAATGAGATTCTTCAAAGGCTGATTCGTAATCCGGGTGATTCCGGTATGAAGAAAGCATTAGAGTTTCTTTTCGAGCATGCTAGGGAATGCGGCGATTCTACTCATCCCAAGTTCGAGGTCTTTGAGTCTCGTTTTGTTTTTAACCTCGATGAAACCATCAAAGATTTCGTCGCAAGGGCTGAGGGTTCGGGACAGATGGACCTCATTGATAGTATCATAGATCCCAATGATAGAACTGAAATCTCTAACTTGCGTGATCAGATTAATGGCTATTTTAAACAAAAAGAAAAAGATAAACAGGATGAAGATCCCCAAGGATTGGCAAAGTTATATGTAACTTTAGAGCAGAATTTGGCGGCCTACTATAAGTCGCTGCAAAGTGGCTGGTGGCCGGATATAGCCGAGGCTGAACAAAAAACTTTTGAGACTGTAGCCAGAGAAAGCCATCGGGAGTTATTACGCGGCGAACAAGGACTTTTGGCGTGGCGGGCCGTAGTTCAAATTGAAAATATGAGAAGATCGCATCAGGCCGGTTATGAAAGGGCGACACCACTTGATTGGAAGGAAGCGATGACTAATACCAAACGCAATTTGCTCTTTATCGAATCGCAGGACGCCCCATCAGCGCAGATTGAGGATGCCATTAGGCGGGTTGTTGGTATCGCCGATGATTTGACGGCCCAAATCCCAAAACTCGAGGGTGATGATAAAGAAAAGGCTGAAAATATGCTCAAAGATATCAATGAATATAAAGACTCGGTGGTAGCAATCTATAATTGGCGCACTACCATGGAAGGAGAATCAATGAATCCGGAGAAAGTTTTAGCCACCTTTGGCAGTCCGCTCTGGAAAGATGTCACCTTTAAATATTATTTCAAGCGATTTGCCAAAGATCATCTTGATCGCGAATTTACTGACCACCAAGGCCAACAATTCAATCTTTTGGATAAAGCAATGTCAATGTATTTCAAAAGGTTTAGAGAAGAAAGACTCAGGATGAATAAAATTGAGGAGTTGACACTTGGAGAATTAGATCCGAATTCCGCCGATCAAGATGAGAGATGGATTGCCGATTGGATGCAAACACGTGGCTATGATCTTAAAAAAGAATGGGGAAGGAACATGGCACATACGGAACAAGCAATCGCCGAATGGTATCGCCAGAATACGCTTCTGGGCGCCCATGGAGTCGACAATAATAGCCGGGACTTGTTGGATTTACGAAGAGTCGAACTGCGGGAAGCATTGATAGCTGAGCTTAAAAAAGGAATCCAAGGACTTTTGCCACAAACACAAGAGCTTACCCGGAGGATCGAAGAATTTGAGCAGTCGGGACTATTGAAACAGGTAACCAATAATGCCTATAATTTAACCTTTGCTATGGGAGCATTTTCCGAATACGATATCATCAGGATTTGGGATCGGGAAAAAAACTGGTTCGGCGGACGCAAAAGACTGGGGGAGGTTGTCAAAAGTCAGGATTCACGGCGCTGGTGGGGCTGGCACGTTGACCATTATGCCGAGTTTTTGCATTTTGAACCCCGGGGACGTGCCGGCCGTTTCGGCAGGAATCTGGATACCAATTATATCTTGCAAAAGCATATGATGGGTAAAAGACGGAATATTCTGCCTAATAATCGTCTGCTGGTCAAATTGATCAATGATAATTTGAGTAACGAGAAATATCAGCTTTCTCTTGACATGACCGGCAACGATTTAACACTTGAGAAACAGATCAATCAGAAAATCGCCAACCTGGAAAATCACGAGAGTTTGGATATCGGGACCCTTAGTGGAGATTTAAAAACTTGGGATCATGGTGCTGGAGACGATAGAGGTTTCGCCAAGGGTTGGGCAACAGCCGAGTTGATTGATTTTGGTGATGTTTCATTTGAGAATGTCCACTGGAGCGAAGTTTTTGATGTTGACGACCCTAATATCAGCAAGTTCAATATGGGTGACTGGTGGTTCGACCGTATGGCGACTGGTAAGGCTTTCGCACCAAACATGATGCAGAGATACCTTCAGACACCCAACACCAAGCAATTTTTTGAAGTCAACAGCGATGAGAATTTTTATTCTAAGCGGGAGATCCGGCTTAAGCCCTGGATGAAACTGGTAATGCCGGCTCATTTCGAAATCGGCAAATGGTGGAGAAAATGGTATAAGCTGCCCTACAATATGTCCCATGCGGAAAAAGAACAAGTAGTGGACTATTCGGCCCAGACTAATAGGATAGACGCGAAATATCACCATGAGCTGAAAATAAAACATTTAGGCTGGGGACCAAGCTGGATCCCAGTTCTAGGGCAAGGAGGTTGGACAGTCAGGCATTTGAGGGATTGGGCAGAAGCTGCGCATGTTGCAACCCTGGAAGTTGGTAAAGGGTCATGGACTTTGCCCTTTTTATACATTTTGGAATTTTTCAAGCAGGCCTTTGGCCAAGTACAGGCGCAACTGGCTGGTAAATAATATTTATTATTCTTAGCGTCCCCTCACACTTGGTGGGGGTTCTACCTGAGATGTAGGTTGATCTGTTGAATTGGTCGGGCCCGGGCGTTCGCCAAGCATTCTTCCTACGACTGCCTGTCCCATTCTCCAACGTCCTGCCTCAACCATTGGACGGAACGGGGCTGCCAATGGTCTGCCGAGCGTTGCTGCTCCGGCACCTAAGGCCGCTCCGGCAGCTGCGCCGACTCCGCCTGGACCGCCGAGGCCTTGAGCGCCGATGAATTTCTTAACCATATCGGCAGCAGAAGGAGTCATCATAATAAATCCTAAGGCAATTAATTTACCAATAGCGGTAACACTCATCCCGCCAGTTAGAAGAGGGAAATAAGTAATTTCCCCTTTAAGTGGACTCTCCGTAGGGCCTCCCAAATGTTGTATGCCGCCTATCAAGGCAGCAAAAATTAGCATAATCGCTACGGTTGCAAAAACAGCGACATTTGCTGCCATTTGCTTGAACCATTCTTTGGCTCCATTATTGCCGGGAAGGGCTTGGATTAAAAAGAAGAAAGGCGCAACGATTGTAAGAATGATGATCATTACGTAGGCCATTAAAAGCATAAAGAATATACGAAACATCACAAAAAGGACAGCTATACCGACAACCAGCCCGGCTATCGAGCCGCCGATAAAGCCAATTAGATCATTAACCCAGTTTGGTATTCCGGAATCTGATATTGTTTCATGAATAAGGTCATTGATCGCACCACCAACATTCGATACAATATCTTTCCACGATCCAGTGATCACACCGAAAATACTCTCTTTAAAAACATTTTGGGCAGAGTTCTCAGTGTCGGATATCGTGATGCCTGGCAGGAAATTCATTACAATATTAATGGCTAAAAACATTACATCAAGCATCAGGCCGGCAAGGGCATAGCTAAAGGTGACAAGAATCAATGCGACA
Organism: Candidatus Curtissbacteria bacterium RIFOXYA1_FULL_41_14; assembly: GCA_001775095.1. GTDB lineage: Bacteria > Patescibacteriota > Microgenomatia > Curtissbacterales > GWA2-41-24 > GWC1-40-35. The sequence continues at coordinate 20,833 of MFCA01000021.1, read as the reverse complement.
ACAACTCTGGGAATTGAATCCTGGACAGTGGCCACAGCTTGTGGGGAGATATGGGCGCGAAACATAATCATAAAGCCCATAATCACAAAAACAATCACAAAGCCAACGTAGGCGGCATTTCTAAATGCGCCCCATATTTCCTGTACAGGGTCAAGCAGCTCAAAGCCCTTCCCTTCCTGTGCATAGACCGGTTGAACCGGGTTAAAGTCCTGAATCTTGCTGGCAAAATAATTTACTCCGGAAACTGGTTCAGCGCTATAGAGGGCAGCGACCATTCTGCCTGAAGCTGCTAACGCCCCACCCCCCCTGGTGGCTGCATTAGTTTCTGGATGTAGCTGCGATTCTCCGAGAAGCAGGGTGTAAAGACTGTCAACTGTGCCGGCAATTTGATTGAGATTGAAGATCTTATCATCATAAACATTCTTCTCAATAGCACACTTATTAAACACATTGACTGCTTCTTGAGCGGTAAGATCTCCAGTTACATCACACTCTCCGGCAAGAGCGTTTCTGACAAGAAACAAGAAACAAGAAACAAGAAACAAGAAGGTTATTGCAAGAAGCGTCAAGCGTTTAGCGTTAAGCGTTAAGCAGGCTATTTTTTTCATGCAGACTTCCTCCTTCGCCGAGGCTTCGGAGGACAAAGAAACTCGAATTCCTAATTTAATAGTAGCACCACTTGTAAAAGTATCACAAGTTACAAGAGTATCGAGGGCAGAGTTAGCAGTGATATGGTGCCGAACTATTACATATGGGGCAGGTTATTGTGTTATTGGAGATGATTGCATTGACTCGGTTTTTACAGAATGGACATATACAATTCAGGGTTTTTTCTCCTGAGGTTGAGATTTCAGCATGGCGGGGAGAGATTGTTCCTGTAAAGATATAGCCTTCGTGATTATTAGTTGTTCCGCCTCCGTTACAACCAGGCAGCTGCTGGACCTGAAACAGTATTGCTTTATAATCCGCGGTTGGAGTCACATCAGTACTGCTTATTGTCATTCTGGCCGATTCGGTCTGAGCCTCACGGTCGAAGACTTGACCAGAATCTATTAAAGGCTTTCTTATTGATCTTGCAAGTTTAAGAATTGTAATTCCTAAAGCTATTTCTAAATCCCGTCTTACATAACGACCGCTTGCCATCTGTTCTAAAAAGAATGTTTTTAGCTGGTCCGTCAGTCTTTTTGTAGTTTCATCAAGAGTCCAAAGATGTTGGGGATTTTCTAAATTTTGATAAATTTCTGCAAATGACCTGCCCTTGTAAGCGATATCTGACCCTCTTACATATCTAATTATTTTAACGACATCCTCTACCCGCCAACTTTTTTGTCCTGGATCATGCCGGATAAAGACGGGATTTACAGCAATTCTTGTTAACTTATCCTCCAGTGAATCTGCGCCAAGATTTTTCTCGTCAATGCCAAGAGAAATAAGCAATCTCTGATTTTCTTCAAGGTTCATGTTTGTTCTTATTGTGAAACCGCGGGGCTTACCGCCTTCTTGGATTTGCCAGATGTAAGTTTGGGAATCCAAATAAGTGATACCCTCAAAACCGCTTGGACCAGGCGGGCTGGTCATAATGGCGCTAGAACCTGGTGGGGCATTAAGAAGAAAATCCTCAACTTGGATTAAAGACTGTTTAACTGCACCTCGTCTTTCCTGTTCTGAAACTGTTTCAACTAGCAGCTTGGAATTATACAGGGGCGCAATTACCCGTTTTTGTCCGTCAACTACATCTGTATCTAGTACGATAGGTAATACCAGTCCTTCACAGAGGTATTCGACTTTAAAGCCTTGGATATCCTGCTCTATTTTCTGGAAGCTTTCTTGAAGTATTTCCTCTGTTGTTTCCCCAAGTTTTCGGCCATGCTCTAGGTCTCGCTCAAGCTGATCAATTTGTAGTCTGACATTAAAACCAGTTTCCGGCAGAAGGTACCACGGTTTTTGTTGATCAGCCCAGTTTTGTCTGATTTGCGATACTTCCTGGGCAAGTGACCCGCCTCCGAGATTGTCTGTAGTTTCTGTGAGCTGTGAACTACCTGCCCTGAGCGAAGTCGAAGGGTCAACTGTGAACCGGCTGCTACGTTCGGCCATCAAAAAACCTCCTCGTTCCCGAGAAGGCCTAAATTCCTATCCTGCACCACTTGGTACGGGAATCCGCTTATTGGGCGGGTATCCTGCTCGGGACTTGTCCTCCATAGCTTTATGCGACGGAGGATTGTTGTTCGCGGATTTCGGACTCATTACCAGATTTCAGATATCAGATTTCGGATTTCAGACAAGTGTCCGATTTCCGATCTCCGGCTTCCGATTTCCGGTACTTACCGTTGCGGCACAGTCAGGTACCATTCGGTACCCGACCCTGTCAAATACCATTCGGTATCCGACAGGGTTCCGGATTCACACCGGATTTCCCGCGAAGACAAACTATTATTAGACTAGCATTGTTTGTTTTGGTGAATCAAGAGGAGAATTTTATTCCGAGCGGAAAAACTCCAGCTTTCAAGCCGGGAGAATCTATTGCGCTAGAACTTGTTGGATCGTGTCGGATAGTTGCTTTTTTGCTATTGGCGAATCAATTACCCTTGCGATTCGTCCGTCACGGTCAATTATCACATAGCCAGGTATATTATCAACTCCAAGCATTCTGGCAAGTTCGGAGGTCGGTGAGAAATCCATTAAAACTGTACCGTACGAACCGTTTTCCTCAACGTACTGACGTACATCACCACTAAATGAACTAACTGCTACATTTAAAAACCCGATGTTGTCTCCCTGCAAACCCGGCCCGATTTCTTCGATGACCTTGGGTGCTCCCTGAGTAACTGGAGGACCAATCATAAAGATGCCTAAGACCACTGGTCCTTCTCCAAGATAACTTCCGAGATTAACTTCTTTTCCGTCAAGATCATAGAGTACGTAATCAGGTACTTCGTCTCCCTCGGACAGAAATCTTTTATCAGCTGAATTCTCGGGTTTAGGAGACGATATACCTGTGCTTGGTTCAATATTATTTTGCCCGGGAAGATTAGCCCGAGCATTCGAATTTCCTGGAGGAATTAGAGGATCGGCCTGACGGATAGGTTCTGCTTCCGGCTCAGTTGACCTGTGTTCGCCATTACAACCGATTGCGGTAAGTAAACCTGTAAAACCAAGCACTCCGAACGCAATTCTGGCTGCAATCCATTTTCTCTCAGGTCCAGGCATATTGTTCTCCCTATTATAGGTCGGATTTTAACTCAAATTCTTTCAAAAAGCAAATGTTTGTCAAGCCGTACAACCATCCGGAAGGATATTGAAATTAGGATTAGTTTTCTTGAGCTGTTGGTTAAAAAGGGTAAAGCGAACTGGTAGGTCGCAAAGATCGATCTGTTCAAGGCCAAAATTCAAAAACCAAAGCTGGGCCTCTTTTTTAATTTCAGCCGCCGGATCTTCAAGAATCATCACGAAAAAGATATCAATATTTGGAACATAGATTATTCGGTGCGCTGATGATTCGTACAGAATAACATCTCCGCCTCTTTCGTCAATTTTTGAATCAATGATTTTCTTTCTGATGGTCTTGACATCAATCGGTAGTTTCTCTCTTTCTTCCTTAGGCGGAATAATAACTTCCGGATTAGTAATCGGGGTCGGTGAAGAAGCAATTGTGCTCGGCTTTTTGGAAGGCAATTTTTGACTCGGAAGTGAAGCCAGAACGATGCCGATAACGATAATAAGTATGATGCCAACAATTCCGGCAAAAAGTATTATCTTGAGTCTTGGTTGAATATTAGTAAGTGTTAACATCCTCGGGCGATCCCTAAAATTATAGCAGCCTCCCAATAACAGAAACTGCCGCTGATTATCTCATTATTGTAGTGAATAGCGTTATAGACTTGAAGGTGCCACTCGACATCACCACGGTCATATTCAGTACCCGGGTCGGCTATCTGGTAATCAAGTCCGTATTCCGGATAAGCCGCATGTCCCATTTGGACAAGTCCAAAGGCCTGACCTGCGGTTGAACCGGGATTATAACTATTTGGATTATAACCGCTCTCCATCCCGATTATTGCTATCCATTTAAGTGCATTTGCGGGGTCGTATTGATCGAGTAAATCAGCCAGTTCTGATATACTAAAATCGCAGTTAGGATCACCAAAATTACCCAATGGATTAGTAAGTTCGTAGGGTCCGACAGGGGAGTCGCTGCAGTCATTTGAATTTGGTGGAACATTCGGTGGTTCCGGACCACCTCCCTGACCTGGACCGGGAGGAACGGCGGCCAAAAGATTACACTCAGCGCTTTGAATCCCATTAGCCTCCTGCAAAGCTTTGGGTTTTAGAGCAATATCGCGGTCAAAATCTAGATTGCATTTGGAGGCGCCAAGAAATCTTTGTTTTAAATCATTAGGGTCCGGATTTGCCTGTTTTCCCGGTAAATTTTTCCCTTTCGGGAAAACAGTTTCGTCTGTCGATTTAGGTTTAAATAGAGTGTAAACTCCGGGTTTACCGGTTTTTTGCTTTGTGTTCAATACATAATTACTCTCATCCTCGTCAGAATAAGTAGTGTTGTTCCAGATTTCGGCAAGCCACGGAATAAGAAATGTCGGCCAGATTTTAACGTCGAGATAACAGGTCTGTTCACCAGTGTCCTCATCAACCGGGTCACATCTATCCCATTGCTCCGGTCCTGTTTGCCCGATTATCAAACCGCGTCTTGTCCAATCCAATTTAAAAGTACAGTTCACATTAGGATTATTTTTGTCGAGTTTGTTGGGATCATTCACATCCCTGCATATGTCGCCGGCCTGAAGCTGCGGCTGATTAGTGTCCGGATCAACTGCTGGCAGGGCGCAAAAAGGAGCCGTGCCTTTTTTGTCGTCAGGTAATACACCTAACTCACATGCCGGGTCTTTGGCATAAGCAATTTTGACCGGTCCAAGAAAATTCAGAGTGATTTTAACCGCTTTTTTTAGGACTTTTGAAAGCGGCGTTTGCAAGAAGGCGTCAAAACATTTCTTTGTTATTTTGGAAAAAGCCTCTTTAGTATTTTCGCCGGCTTTAGCAAGCAGACTCTTTTCAACCGATTGAGCAGCCTTTGGTACGACTACCCGATTGGCCTGGCTGGAAATACTGGTGGTTCTGGCAAATTCCGGCAGAACAAAATAGATTGTTCTTAACGGTATCGGACAAGTTCCAGCTTGTCCTTGTTCATGCTGCTGGATATTAGACTGCCCCGAAACAGGCAAAAAAAGCAGGCGCCCATAGTTAAATTCGGAAACAGCCGTAGGGATTTTTTCCCAATAACGACCCCAGGTTCTAAGCCACTCGGTTCTGTCCTCATCACCTTCAGGGGGGTTAGGGGGATAAGGGAAGCCAAGATCATGAATTAATTCATAAATTGTATGAGGATTTTCGCCGTTTATGTCTGAGAATTTATTGGCTGATTCCGCAAGTTCGGGTTTATTGTAAACATCTTCCACATACTTTACCCGCTCGGGATCTATCAGAGATTTGGGTGTAATTTTTTGATTTGGTCCGTGGAATTTATTAAAGTCCGCACTTTCTAAGCTGAGTATGTCGATTTCGCGATGCGGCTCATCCTGGAATCTGGATTCCAGGTAATCGGAGCTTGGTTTCCCAAAAACAGCCTGGAGCTTGGAAAAATCAACATTAAAATAAACTGTTTTCTCCGCCGTAACCTCAGTTCCGGGGCTAGCCGTTTCCGAAACAGTGAAGCTTATAGGATCAAGGGCATTCATAGTGTAATTAGCGTTGAGTGCATTTTCGCAAGGTTTGGGATTGGGGGCATCACCGGGCGCGGCAAGGACTTCATTAGTGAATAGTGAGTGAATAGTGAATAGAGAGAAGAGAAAAACGAAGAAGATAACAACTGACAATTGACCCTTCAGTAAACTCAGGGTCATCTCTTCGAGCCTGAGCCTCAGAGCCGAAGGCCTGAGCTTGTCGAATGGATGACAACTGACAACAGGCAAAAATCGGACAGCGATTTTCATTTAATGCAGGTTTACCCGCCCCAAGTCCTGAGTTTCCCGAAGGACGGAGGAGGGCTAATTTAAGTATAGCATTTGAAGTGGGAAGTGGGAGGCTAACTAATTTTTAATTTGGTCCTTAAAAATTCAATGCAAATTGAAAATTGTAAATTGTAAATTTGAAAAGCCAGCCCGGAGGTGAGTTAAAGAGATGTGGAGACTTCGGTTACTCCGGAAATTTAACTGTGGTGACGCTGGCGCCGGTGATGTCGCGAATTAGAACAAGAATTAGCCAGGAAACAATGACTAAAACAATGCCAATCACTGCGTAAGTTAAAGTCCCGCGCGCTGCTCCAGCCGCCTTGGGATCACCGCCAGAGGTTAAAAACTGAAAGCCGCCGACCAGCATCATAATAAAAAAAGCAATACCGGCAGCAGGCGCCAACAGCGAAATGATATTTTCCAAGATTTCTACGATACTGGAAAGTTTGGCAGGATCGTCAAGGGCGTAAACCGGCAAAAAAAACGCCGCTACCAACCAGAACAAGATTGCACTGATTATCCTCATCGATTTAAGTACCTGTTTGGCTAACTGTTGGTATTTCTATGCCTCCGCTAATGATCGAGATGCCGAAGAATTTTTCGACCAAAAGAATAATGGCATAGGCAACCAAAACAATTACCAGTCCGATTAAGGCGGCTGTAATCATATTTCTGGCACCAGCTACTCCCTTTTCGTCACCGCCGGCCGTAATCCAGCGGATGCCACCGACTAAAAGCATAATAAAGGCCAGAACGAAGGCCACAACCAGAATAAACTGGACAATTGCCCGAATGATAGCGACAATGTCAGTGACTTTACCAAGGGTGTCCGGGGGTACGATACTATTATCATTAGCCAGTACAGCAACCGGAAGAGCCATAAAGGCAGATTGCAAAGAAATAAAGGCTATAATCTTTTTAGTTTTTTTAATCATCTTTTTAAACTTCTTCTCACCTCCTCATTGGGACCCTGCGGGTATACTGAACGTAGTGAGCAGGTCGACCCCAAAAAAGGTCTGTACCAATTTTATTATAGCAAAAGAACCCAGAATTACGACCATACCTATAAGTCCCCAGTAAATTTGGCTCCAGGCGCTTGAGATATTTTTACTCTCGCCTCCGGCGAAAATAAAGCGGTATCCGGCAAAAATGGTCCAGATAAGATCAACAATGAAGGCCGTGATAATAAGAAGAGTCAGGCCATTGCGAATCAGAGTGGCTACAAAGCTCGATGGATCGCCGGTAACCTGAACCGTGCCCGTAGGCGGTTCAATTCTACCGATGTTTTGGGCAAGAAAATTCATCATTTATGTAATCGGCACTTTTGACCCAATAAAGTGCTGGACAATTTGCAAGATCACAAAGGCCAAAATTGTGACTGCTAATCCAATAATAGCATAAGTTAAAGAGCTTGACGCGCTTGCCAGCTTCTTCTCGTCACCCGAAGAAGTCACAAACTTAATACCGGCAAGGACGATAAAAATAATTGAGATAGCCCCGGCAAAACTGATTAAAATAGTCACGATGGCTGAAGCTAACTGGCCAAAGTCACCCCATTTGGCAGGAGTGAAAACAGTTTCGATTTCAAAGTCAGCGTAGACATTCATAACCCAAAACAATTTTCAACTTTCAACTTTCAATTCTCAATTTTTATACGACTCCGCTTTCCCCTAAAAATACCTTATCGACTATTTGCAATATGGCATAGGCCAAAACAATAATCACAAAGCCAATGATGGCAAAAGTCAGCCTCCCTCGGGCTGCAGCCGCTGCTTCCGGATTACCGCCTGAGGTCACAAATTGTATACCTGAGACGATAATGATAATAACAGTCACAAAACCGGCAATAATCAAAATAGGATCCAAAAACCTTGAAATAATTTGGCCAATAAGGCCGGAGTAAGTAAACCTGCCGAAGGTTTCCGCATCAGATTTCGGTAAGTCGCCGACCCCACCACCCGGTACAACTGCATGGACGTTAGGGACTAAGAATAAACAATAACCAATAATTGCGGTTAAAAATTTAAAATAAATTTTAATAATTTTAAACATAATCTTATCTAAAGAATGGAATATCCAGTATTTCTGCTCCAATAAAACGTAAGACCAAAACCGAAAATATTAGAAACAAAAGGCCGGCGATTGCAGCCACGATCATATCACGGCCGCCGGCAAGCCTTTGTTGATCACCGGAAGAAGTTAGTACCCTTATCGAACCAATAACCATCAAGATAAGCGCAATTCCTCCGGCCAGACCAATAGCAATATTTAGTACCCTTTGGGCAAAACCGCCCACGGATGTTGAAATATTTCCAAGAGCTGTGTCGCATCCTTCCTCAGTACAGGGATTTTTACCAGGTTCGCCGCCGCCGCCCGCCACTGTAAAAGTTGTCCGCGCTTTGACATCATTATTACTTGCGATCACAAGCTCAACATCGTAAGTACCCGGATCGAATTCATCCGTGCAATTGGTCCGGTTAGAATTTCCATTTTCACAGATGTTGTTAACTCCAATCACATTGCCGCTCGGCGTAAAGTCCATCACATGATCATTTTCGTCCTCAATATAGCCAGACCAATGACCCCTGCCGTGTAGTCTAAGCCGATAGGTAGTGCCGGGATTCACATCAGCAACACGTATACTTGGCAGGATAGTTGTTCCCATTGGAAAGTCTCCAGAAGGCGCCTCGAAATGCTCATTCGAGGGAGGAGTAGTTGAATCACGGACAGTAAAACCGGCCTGCCCACACCCGCTCCCCATGCCTGTGGATGAACGAACTTGTGCATTATAATGTTTTCCAATTTCAAGCCCGGATATAGTGCCAAGGTCAATGTCCTCTGTATAAACGTCAATATCTAATTCGCCTAAGTTTTTATTCCAAAGCTCGTCACCATCGTCATCAACTATATACATTGAGTATTCACCATCAAGAGTTGCGCCGAATCTAACCGTAATCGACTCGTTCTTTGTTGGTTCGCTGGGCGAAACTTGAACTTGAATTGAATCGCATCCCGCTTCAACGACAGATGAACTAGTAGAACTTATAGTGAAAATGAAAGCAAAAGAAAGCAATATTGTTATGAAAAACGAAACTAATAGTTTCACTGGACCAATATTCATCTTTTAATTTCAGTGTAAACCCTTAGCAAGACAATTGACAACTGACCACTAACGACTAAACATAACCGCCTTACGAAACGGGCTTCGTTGCTATACGACCCCAAACGACATGTTCGGGTATATCAGCAGGTCGCTTCGCACCCTGATATATCAGATTCGAGAGAGCTGAATGCTGATATAATAAGAGGACAGTTCTGATGAAAAACCTCTTAAAGATTTTTTTAGTTCTGGTGTTTTTAACTCTTCACTTATCACTTATCACTTATCACTTATCACTGCCTGTTCGTGCCGATGAGATTGAAGATATTCAAAAACAGATTGACGACCTTCAAGATCAGCTTGAGCTTTCTAAAAACGCCACCACGCCCCTGGAATCAGAGGTTAAATCGCTGGAGGGCCAGCTTGAAGCGATTAGCGCCAGACTTGTTGCTATCCAAAAAGATCTGGCAGAAAGTGAAAAAGATTTGGACTATCAAAAGCAAATTTTAGCAAAAACGGTCCGTTCTTTTTATATCCGCAGTTTTATTGATATTCCCCTTTTGACCCTTTTTGCCTCCGGTGACGCCTCTGAAACTTTAAAACTTATCGCCTTTCAGGCCCAGACAAGTAAACAGGACAGAAGCGTTATTAAAGATATTTCCGAAAAGATGTCAAAGCTTGCCGATGATAAAAAGAGATTAGCGTCAGCCCAAGCGCAAATTAACAAACAGTCTCAATTCCTAAAAGGCGAGATCGCTTCTGCCAAGTCGTTCCAATCAGAGTTAGAGGGCAAAATTGCGGCACTGACAGCTCGCCAGCAAGAGATATTGGCGGAAAAGTCTGGTACGTTTCAAACTTCGGTAGGAGATGTGCCGTTGGCTGATGATCCTAACTCTCGACCAGATTATAATCCTGGTTTTTCGCCGGCATTTGCGGCATTCTCTTTCGGGGCGCCGCATTTTAAAGGTATGAGTCAGTATGGAGCGTTTGGAAGAGCAAAGCAAGGGCAAAATTATGAACAGATCCTGAGGGCGTATTACGGAGGAGGAGTTGAAATCAAAGAACATAACCCCGACGCGCAAATAAACGTAGAAGGGTATGGGACGTATTCACTTGAGGAATATGCAAAACGGATTTACGAGATGCCCGGATCGTGGGGCGATGAAAAAGGGATGGAAGCTCTCAAAGCACAAGCGGTGGCAGCGAGGAGCTATGCTTTAGCTCGCGGCGGGTCGATTTGCGCAACTGAAAGTTGTCAAGTATTTAAACCAAGTCCCAAGGGTGGCAATTGGGAAGAAGCAGTAAATCAGACGAGGGGGAAAGTCGTTTATGCAAACGGGGCGCCAGTCTCTACATTGTATGCCTCAACGAGTGGCGGATATCAGGAATCGTATAGCAGTAATGGTTACTCAACGCCGGGCTTCTGGGATACACCCAGCGGTAGAAGTGGGTGGACGAGCCAAGCCTATGAGAAAACTGCGGGAAGTCCGTGGTTTTATAAAGGGTGGTATAGGAGCCGTAGTGGGGATAGTTGTGGAAGAAGTCATCCCTGGTTGACCAGCGAAGAAATGGCAGATATTTTGAATGGATGGAAGGTTCTTTTTGAAGGCGGGGGTGACAGTTCTAAGGTGACACCCCAAGGGTCCTGCTGGGGAGGGAACCCTTATAGTATAAGTGAATTACAGTCCATAGGGGGTTATACAAACGTGTCTGGGGTGAGCGTGAGTTATTCAGAAAGCGGAGCAACGGCGAATGTGACTTTTCAAACCAATAAAGGGAGCGTGACTATTAATGGTAATGATTTTTATAAGGCATTTAATTTGCGGGCTCCCGGGAGGATAGCATTGAAGTCGGGGTTGTTTAATATAGAAAAAAAGTAGTTCTTTTGCGTTACAATTGAATAGATGCCCCAAGAGCCAATATCGGGAAATATTCACCAAACGCACTCCAAAAATCCTTTTGCAGTATTCGCACATCAGCCGGAAGGTGTTAGTTTTGCCGGTCAGGAGAAAGATGAAAAAATAATCCTTCTACTTCGTCCCCATTTGATAACTTTAGTTCCGGCACTTTTTATAATAATTGTTTTGCTCTTGGCACCGGTCTATGTCGTCCCCTTTTTAGGTCTTTTAGGTATCGACTTTAGACAATCTTTAAATTTTATCCAGTCTTTTTTACTCACTTTAGTTTGGTATATGTTTATTTTTGCCTACAGTTTCTATCGGTTTATATTTTGGTATTTCAATATTTATCTTTTAACAAATGAGCGCATAATCGACTTCGATTTTAGGGGAATCTTGCACAAAGAAACCTCCTATGCTCCCTTAGGGCAAATCCAGGATGTATCACCCAAGACAATTGGTTTTTTTGGTACTTTTTTTCACTTTGGTGATGTCTTTATTCAAACAGCCGCCCACAAACCGGAATTTGAATTTCATCAGGTAGCCAGACCAAATGAAGTAGCTGATGAAATACTTGTAGAAGTTAGAAAGGAAGAGGCGGAGCCTCCGGGAGTAGTAGCCTAATTGGTATGTATCTTGAAGAAGGACTATTCGGCTTTATTGAAATTGATGCTGTTTATATAACTAAGGCTTTCTTAATTCTTTTTATTCTTTTCTATGCTATTTTCAGTCTGATGATATTCAGACAAATTCAAATAATGGCCAAAACTTTACCTACATCTTTAAGTCCCTGGTTAAAATTTATTGGCATTGTTCAAATAGGTATTTCTCTGGGACTTTTGTTTGTGGTAATCGGGGCTTTTTAAAATGGACGAACCGATTTTACAGATCGAAAAAATAACAGGCATCGGGCAAAAAAATGCCGCTTGCGGTGTTTTTGTCGGGAGAATTACTCTTGGCGATGGCACGCTAGGGACACTGGTCAGTTGTATTCTGGCAGAAGGTGCAGACAATGACGCCGGAGATCTTCTTCGTGATATTTTTGAGCTTTCCACTAAAAAGTTAGAAAATTCCCAGGGCGGATCTCTTAAGGCTGTTAAAGTCGCTCACGATGCCTGCCGTCAATACGCGCAGGATAATCAAAAGAATCTTAAAGTCAGCTTTGTACTTGCATTTTTTTACGAAAGCGCCTGCTATATCGCAAGACACGCTGATAAGATTAAAATTTTTGTCTTTGAACCACCCAAATCGATTGAAATAAAGTTTGAAGAAGGATCCGGGCCGCTAAAACCCGGCCAAATTTATTTAATTGCAACCGAAAAATTTCTTCCAATTTTCGACAGCTCAATTTTTTCAGATAACCAAGAGGTTGATCTCCAGGAAATTATTGATGGTTTAGCAACGGAAATATCTGCCCGCGATGATCAAAGTGAAATTGGAGCAGCAATGGTAATGGTCAAAAGTAAAGAGCCACAAGAGTCAGATGGGACAGAAGAGCCAAAGGAGCCACAGGAAACAAAAGAAGAGACAAGAGAGACAGAGGAGCCTGCAACCGCAGGCACGTCCTTTCCAATCCGGGTTAAAAATCCTCTGCCGTTGGTTTTAACGGCAGTTTTTTCTGAGGCAAAAAAACTGACCAAAGGTGATCTTAGGGCGATTCTGCGTTTGCGAAGAAACATGGCTATCGTTGCAGTTGTAATCTTGTTTATATTAGCTGGTTCCGCAATTTTCACTATTAGGCAGAAAAACGAGCGGGAGAAAATGTCTCAGGTAAACGACTACTTGGCACAAGCATCAGCTAAATATAGCGAAGCTGAGGCAATTATCGAGCTTAACAAGATACGGGCGCGGGAAGTTTTAATTGATGCCCAAGGAAATGTAAAAAGCGCCCAGGCAATTGACTCTGACAATGAAAGGGCAAATAAACTCGCTTCGGATATTTCCCAAAAACTCAAAGAAACAGAAGTTCAGGAAAATATCAGCTTTCAGGTATTATCCGAACTTTCGCAACCTGTAAGTTCACTGTCGACAAGAGGTAAAAAAATAGTTGGTGTTGGCGCTGACAGAATCGTGGAAGTTGACCCCGATAGCAAATCAATCGACGAGACAGAAGGTTTGGAAAGTGCAGTCTCCGGATTTGTCTATGATAACAAAGCATTTGTTCTGGCAGATAGCAAGGTTCATAGAGTCGACTTGGCAAGTAGCAAGATAGAAAAGATCATTGAAAATGGAGAGGGTTTTGATATCGTGGTTTTTATCGGCAATGTTTATTTACTTGGTAAGGATCAAGTTGTTAAATTTTCACCTATTGAAAATGGCTATGCTGAAGGTATTGATTACTTAAATGAAAAAACAAATTTTGCTAGCTGGTCAAGATTTGCAATTGACGGGAATGTCTGGATAACCAATGGCTCCAAAATACTTAAGTTGTTAAGAGGAGAAAATCAAAATTTTGAAATCTCTGGACTAAGTTCTATCGGAGAATTGGGTATTATTTATACCAATGCCGATTTAGACACACTTTATGTTATAGATAGGAAAAACTCCGCACTTCTGGTTATTAACAAAGACGGACTTTATCAAAAAGCTTACGAGTCCCAGGAATTTGCAAGAGCAAGCGATCTAGTAGTAAACGATAATGAGAGCAAGGTTTATCTGGCTGTTGGGGATAAGATTCTGGAAGCAGAGCTGTGAGAAAAATCCTAATTTCTAAATCCTAAATCCTAAACAAATTCAAATTACTAAAATACAAAATTCAAAACAGCCTTTGGAATAATTTATTTTTTGAACATTTGAATTTTGATATTGTTTAGAGTTTAGAACCTAGAGTTTAGAATTTTAATAACTACATGCGAATCCTTAACCGTCGTGCCCGACATAAATATCAAATTCTCCAAAAGGTTGAAGCAGGTATAGTTTTGACCGGCGCCGAAATAAAATCAATCCGGGCCGGCCGCGCAAATCTATCAGAATCATTTGCCAGAATAAAAGACGGGGAAGTTTTTCTTTTTAATGCGCATATCAATCCCTGGATGGGATCGCAAAAATTTTCAAACGAACGGCGCCAGCGCAAACTTTTACTCCACAAAAAACAAATTCTGGCCTGGCAAGGCAAAATGGCCGGCGGTAATTTAACCCTGGTTCCTCTTTCAATTTATATAAAAGGAAATTTAGCCAAAGTCGAACTATGCCTGGCCAAAACTAAAGCAAAGTTTGACAAAAGAGCCAGCCTTAAAAAACAAACAATTAATCGGGATATAGAAAGGGAACTCAAAGCACGAGATTAGTTTCTTTTTGTGAAAATAACCGCATCCTCTTTGTCGTAAACTTTCTGCCAATCTTCTCTTAAATTCAAAACAGCAACCAGGGGGAATTCTTTCGGCAAAAACACAGCATCAATTTTATATTGGTTTAGCTTTTCTTCCCAACTTGGTTTGGCGTTGACGATATCTTGGTATTCAAAAACAAAAGAGCGGCCATTAACTATAAAATTATCCATTGCTCCCCAGTAAAAGACCTTTTGCGCAGGATTAAGCCAGATCATGTAACTGCCCCAGTTGGCTTCAGCAAAAATTCTCCCTCCCTGTAAATTTTCTTTGATAAAAAGGTTGGCCTCGTATGGCCATGGTGAATATAAAAGTCGAGTTAGTGAGAATTTCTCTAAAAAATAACTGTACTGCCTGAGGGATCTGTTGGCAACATTAGTTTCCAAAAAATTAGAAAGTGCGGTAAGTAATAAAACTAAATAAAGGACCAGTATAAAACCTTTGACTGATATTGAACTCTGAACCTGTTTATTTATTCTTGACTTTAGATCTTCAAGAGTCTGATTGGCAACAGGTACAAAGAAAACGAATAAGGGCAGTACAAATCTTGCCGTTAAAAGCGACAAAATGAAAAATAAAAGTAGCAAAAATTTCTGGATTTTGCTAACTTTGTTTTTGCCAAAAAACAAAAGAAAAATTACCATTGCTACTATCGTGGCAAAAATCAAACCCCCGCTGGATGGCTCAACTAGAGATCTCCAGTCCAGATTAACAGACCTCAAAGCCAGTGTAGAATTTAAAGTCATAACGACTGCCTGTTTCCATGCACCAAAGAAATAAGGGTTCAAAAGTGTGCTAACTAGCGACAAAAAGAAAATTATCAAAAGAGTCTTAAAATTTGCACTTCGGTCTTTCGAAAAAAATCGCAAAGTCAGAGTCAAAACGGCAAAAACTCCAATACCCAGAATAAATGAACCATGAAGATTCACCCACAAAAAAAAGAGGGGGGGCGCAAGCCAAATCGCCCGGGAATTTTTAAGCTGGAATTTGGTAAATAGAAAATAGAAAGCGGCAAGCAAAAGAAAACCCATAGCTCTAGTTCTTCCTCCGGCAAAGATAAACGCCAAGGGAGCCGACCAAAGAAAAAGAAGATAGTTGACTTTTCCGCTTAAAAGAATACTGGTTCTATAGATAAAAAAGACGCTCAGCGTTATAACTAACGCATAAAAAATTGTGACCCCCCATAGCCCTAGCCATTTGTAGCTTACAAAAATCAAAACCTCTGTTGCCCAAGAGTGGTAAACATAGGGATAATCCGGTTGGGAAAAAGAAAATAAGTCGGCCTTTGGAACGCTTAATGTCTTTACAATGTACTCTCCTACTTGGATATGCCAACCTAAATCAGTGTCCACGACAACCTTAAGTGAGAGAAAAAAAATGAACGTGAATAGACCGATTTTGACAAGTGAGTTTTTTGTCACTTTTTCATTTTACATTAATTTTTGCTTTCGGCCACATTTCTTGCTAAAATTGCTTTTGCGTTTAAACCCAAAATCCTTTGGATTTTGGAAGAGGAGGAACAAGTGAGTGATAAGGTTTTGCCTTTTGTTAAAAAGTAAAACCGATAAGCGAGCTTTGTTCCGACGAGGGGATGTATCGTTTCGACAGGATGGCACTTTAAAAACTGCAAGCCGAACACGATTCTAAAGTGCGTAAACTTTGAATCAAACTTACGTGCAAAGAACAAACTTGCACAACTGGCTGATGCCATTTTTGGTGTTAGACAGCCAGCAGCTCTAGCATTTGCTGCATAAGCAAAGCATGAGCTTGTCTTTTTAGTCTTTTCTCGGTGAGGCTTTAAAGGCAACAATTTAGCCGGGATTGTCCGTCCATATTGATCAAATGGACGAGACGAAACTTTGATCTTTGTTTGGATTTCGTTTGTCAATCGACTAAAGATTCAAGCGAGATATTAAAGATTGACTAAGCTTGTAGATGTTTTTATTTTGTTTTCTTGGACCCGGGTCCAAAACCCGGCATCTCCACCGCGTTAAACGCGGCTACACACGTAGCCAAGTTTGAAAACTAGTCTGCTTCAAGGCCTTGTTATTCTTCGAACAAAGTGAGAAGTCTAATAGTTCTCGCTACGGAGAGTATCAGACGGTACTCTCCTACGCTCGAACAATATGCAAAGCATGTTGTTCTCGTTCTGAGTTTTAACGAAGGGCTCGAACAATGAGGGTTTTCAGCAAGCTCGAAAACGTAAACTTGACGTTCGGGTTCTTGTGTGTATAATTTACGCTAGATGATATGAGTAGGATAGAAAATCCACCAGAATCAAGTTCTCGATATGCTGTTACTGTAACAACTAACGAGGAGGGAAATCTAGTTTATGATAGGAATACCAGTAATAGAATAAAAGAAAGTGTGATCCATCGTCTGAATACCCTTTTTCTTCCATTCGCTAAAAGATGTAGGGATGATCGAGGTATAAGAGGACGTCGTACTTTCATCCGCCAACCTGTTTAACCATCAATAATTCCGGTTGTCATTCTGGGGAGCTAAGCGACTCCAGAATCAAACTAGAAAAAAGATTCTGGTCAAGCCAGAATGACAAAAATGGATAATACAGCCCTAATCCCCATTTAGTCTATCATTAGATTAGATGAATGTTATCCTTGATCTTCTTTTTCCCAAGCGCTGTGTTTCTTGCGGGAAAATAGGTTCGTATATTTGCAAAAAGTGTTTTTCCAGAATTGAATTTATAAAAAATCCGGTTTGTCCTGTTTGCCAAAGACAAGCAGTTGAAGGCAAAACACATCCAGGCTGCAAAGGACGATATCGACTAGACGGCTTGGTGGTTGCGGCAAGATATCGCGGGCCGGTTAAGACGGCAATTATTAAGGTTAAATATAAATGGATTTATGATATTGAAAAAATATTTGTCGATTTACTTTCCCAGCGGTTTTGGAAATTTAACCTGCCAGCTGATTTAATTTTGGTTCCAGTTCCATTGTATAGCCAGCGCAAAAAATGGCGGGGTTTTAACCAGGCAGAAATTTTGGCTAAATCTTTATCTTTACAATTTAATGTTCCCTATTTTGATTTAATGAATCGATTCATAGAGACAAAACCGCAAGTGGGGTTGTCCAGAGAAGATCGTAAAGAAAATGTCAAAGGAGCATTTGCTCTTCGTAAAATTATTACCGGAGTGAGCGGCAAGAATATAATTTTAGTTGATGATGTTTTTACCAGCGGGGCAACAATGGCCGAGTGTGCCAAAGTTCTGAAAAAAGCCGGAGCCGGACAAGTCTGGGCCATGGCCGTCGCGCTTGGGTAAGGGCGGAGGCGGGAGGATTCCCTTCGTCATTTCATTCCTCAGGGTAAACTTCTCATCCTCTCTTCAAACTTCGCCAATCTCAAGCCGACGTCCTGAGCTCTTCGAGTCTGAGCCTGAGGACTCATCCCTCAGAGTCGAATGACTTGTCGAAGGGCGGAGGCGGCAGGATTCGAACCTGCGACCGAGTTTCCTCGGTAGTCGTTTTCAAGACGACCGCACTAGTCCACTATGCGACGCCTCCTTGGCGGAGGAGGTGGGATTCGAACCCACGTGAGCCAATTGAGGCTCGCGGGTTTAGCAAACCCGTGCAATGGACCAGCTATGCGACTCCTCCTGATTATTGCAAGCTAAATTTTATCAGAATCTTTGCTATAATCAAAATGTAATGCCAAACTTCAGAAAGAGCACTCATCATATAGATCACCACACAGGCCGGATTCTTTCCAAAGAAGAATTAGATGCCAAACATGAAGCGGCTCTTGAGGCAAAAGCACTTATTACCTGGAAATCTCCGGAGCGGATTTTCAAGAGCCGGTCTAGGAAGTATTTCACCAAAGTTGCTCTATACGGACTGATTTTTGTTTTGGCGGCCATTGCTTTTGGCGAGTTTTTCCTGGTTGGTGTAATTATTGCTGTAGTTTTTGTTGTCTATGTTTTGGCAACGGTAGCACCCCAAGTTATTGAGCACAAGATAACAAATATGGGAATAATCTCCGGCGGGCGGGCTTTTTTGTGGGAGGAGCTGGATTCTTTTTGGTTTGACAGGAAAGGTGATGACCGGCTTTTGATAGTGCAAACAGAACTTCATTTCCCAACGCGCTTAATTATTCTTTTAACAAAAGTTTCCGAAAGGACGCTCTTGGATTTAATTGAGAAACACCTGCACTATCATACCGGCCCGGTGCACACCCTTTTTGATAAGTGGGCCCATACTCTTCAAAAGCGGATAAACTTTGACTAGAATTTCCAATTTCAAATTTCAAATGAACTGTTGATTCTTGATATAATTGCATGACGATAAGCGCCCATAGCTCAATTGGATAGAGCACAACCTTGCGGAGGTTGCGGTTGGGGGTTCGAGTCCCTTTGGGCGCGCCCGTCGCTAGATTCAGAGTTAACTGGAGGGTTGCCGGAGTGGACAAACGGAGCGGTTTCGAAAACCGCGGGTCGTAAGGCCTACAGAGGTTCGAATCCTCTACCCTCCGCCGAGTCAAACTCGGCTGGCAAGTTAGACTTGTCACTTGATATGAGTAATAAAATAGAAGGCATAATTTCTATAGCAGCAGCACTTTTTGTGCTAATTTCCGCCATGTTTGATCCGAGAATATCAATGACCGTTGCCGTTTTTGCCTTAGTAGGTCTTGGCGCATATCATTTATTGAAAAAATGAACTCCCCAAGTCTGGTAAAATCTAATCTTAACAATGTTCTAAGGATGAAGGCTTCCGTCCTCATAAATTTATCCTTTATCCTTAATACTTAATCCTTAACCGGAGGGAGGTGCAAAAGATGTTATCGACAATCCCTGTTAATCTCGCAAAAGTTAATAAGGCACATTTGGATCGGGAGGTTTTAAGAGTTGGGATGATTGCGGAACTTGATGCCGTTAGTCTTTATGAACAATTAGCTGCGGCAACAACTAACGCAAAAATTAAAAAAGTTTTTCTGGATATTGCCAAAGAAGAAAAAACCCATGTCGGCGAGTTTGAAACTTTACTTCTTATGCTTGACCGCGAGCAAGTTAAAGAGAACGCAAAAGGTAAAAAAGAGGTAGAAGAACTGGTCGGAGAGTAAGTTATTCTGATGATCTAGGCCAAGATTCTACTTCACGTAATTGTATTTTAGATTCTTTTTTAACTACCGATTTATCGTCAGTCGAGTTGTCTTTCAAAAAAATGACGGCTACAACTGTCCCCGCGATTATGATAACGAGGAGCAATATAATAACTAATACACTTAAAAAAGCAGGTTTTAAATCTCTTTTTGCATTCATAAGTTTTATGGCGCACTAACCCAAGTCGGGTTATTGATCAATGTTCCCGTATTGCCGTTACCTGAAGAATCAATAGCAGTTGTTCCCGAGCCTTCATCGAAGTGCCAGGCACCCCGCAAATCGCAGCTGCCGCTGCAACCAGTGCTATCTTGGGAATAATCACTGGCAGAATGGGCTGCGATTAAATTTGGCGGCAAGGCTTTTGCGTATATTCTGACTTCATCTAATATAGCATCTTTCATGTTCCATCCTATATCAAGATCCTTGGGTAGACTAGGTAGTATTTTAGGTTCAGGTGAGGACGGCGGAGTTCCACCTGAAGGGAGGGAAATATCCAGGGAACCGAGAGTACCCGAATCGATTACCATGCCATTTTTGTACATCGTTAGATTATGCGAAGAATCATAGGTAATTGCCAAGTGGGTCCAGGTACCAATATCCGGTCCTGTTTGGCAAGTTTCGCTCCATGTAAGCCACATCCCATTTGGCTGATAATCACCTCCAAAGACCACAGTAGGACATTGCACACCCTCATATGCGGGGCTTGTCCCCGTAAATGCATAACAATAACCTCCAATATCATCGGCGCATTTATCGATGACATACTTGAATGATGAGCCGTTAGTTGAAGCCTTGACACAGAATTCCAGGGTAAGTCCTGGATCTTCGGTAATATTTAGGCTTGCAGACGAAGGTACATGGACTCTATCATCAACTCCCGGCGCAAAAGATAAAGCATACCCCGGCGGCAACTGGCAAGGTGGCGCAGGTGTGGACGAGGGACTCGGACTGCTTCCTCCGCCTGATGGTCCTGGAGAAGTAGATGCTCCTCCCCCAGATGGTCCTGGAGATGAAGATGGTCCACCGCCGGATGGTGCGGGGGCAACATAGGCAATATCGCCGCCACAAGCTCCGGAGATTTCATAAGGATCTCGTTTTTCCATTTCGATGTGGATTTTGTAACAATCACCATTGTTGGTTGTTTTGTAATAGAAGCCATAATCTTCATTTTTATCATAGAGGGGATCCTGGGGAATATTTTTGAGATAGGTAATCATCGCGCTGTAAAAAGGTCCCCGGTCTTTGGCATCGTCTTCCAACTTTTTCCATTCATCTGACTCCGGGTACTTGTCATTCTCAGAGCGATAAATCTCCAGATTTTTCCTTAACCTGTCTGAATCATAGAGTCTGCCGCTATCTCTGGCCCTGGCCGCGGG
>MFCA01000020.1 GCA_001775095.1 Candidatus Curtissbacteria bacterium RIFOXYA1_FULL_41_14 | reverse complement strand
AATATCCTCACCAGTCTCTTTCCTATTTTCAAGTTCCTTCCAGCGTGTGTCCTGTGAAACCTTACGCATCGAAAGAACAACCTGACCCGCGTCGTTTTCTGGGTACAGTATAGTTACATCTATTTTGTCGCCAGCTGAAAGTTTCAAAGCTAAATCACGAACCGCTGTCAGTTCGCGGCCGGCCACGATTCCCTCGCTTTTCGCGCCAATGTCAACCAAAATCTCAGAGGGTGTTATAGAAACGATTTTTCCAGAAACTTCTTGTCCCCGCCGAAGCGACGGAATATTGTACCCGGTGGAGGCCAGTAGCTCCTCCATAGAGGAAAACTTAGCGCTAGATTTGCCTGTAGTAGCTGATTTTGAAGTTTTTGACTTTGGCAATCATGCTCACTTCCTTAATCTTTATTTCAATTACAAATTCCCAAACTCCAAACTCCAATTTTTGGAATTTGGGTTTTGGTCATTGGTCATTGATTAAGTGGCATTGTATCAGTTTTTTTAAAATAAAAAAAGGAGAAAAGTTAGCTTGCTTGAGGAGCATTAGTATCAATTGGCTGAGAGACTATGTTAAACGCTTGATCCAAAGTTCTATTTCTTTCCGCCCGAATAGCTTCCATAATCTTTTGATCGTGAAGTACTCGATCTTTAGACCGCTCAAACGCATCTCCCCATTCTTTAATACTTCTACCTGGTTCCATAATATCTTCTTTCGCTCGAACAGGAATCCAATCTTTCGGATCTAACTTTTTACTGCCACTGCTTATTTCTTCTGGTAAATTAATAAGTCCGGCTGTTATATCTTTCTGTACAATCTCGCTTTCCCTACCTCTAAAGAGACGTATTGGGCCAACCTCTGAGTGTACACCAAATATACCAGGATACCTACCACCTCTAAATCTATTTGCCTCGTCTCCTGATGAATAACCAGCTACTTTAAATATAAGTACAGATTTCTCGTCGCTCGATGGAATTTCATATACAAGTTCACCGCCTAATTGCTGATTTACTTCCTCTAATCTCTGAAAAATTGATCTAGCTTTCTCTCCTTCAGTTTGTCCTTGAGCTGCTTCAGCCTCTCTTCTCGCCGCTTCGTCCGGAGTTACAGCGACTCCAAGATCCTCAGGCCTCACTGGTCTAACTCCTCCTGCTTCCGTTCCCTGACCGGGAGTAAATCCGCCGCCTGCTTGTCCTCCTTCATGATCCATAACTTACCTCTCTCTATTATTAGATCATTTCCCAAAACCCTCTGTCAAATTCCTTATAAAAAACTCACCGTTGGGTGAGCTAATATGTTACCTACAGTATCTGGAATCTTTACCATTTGTTGACGATCGTCACAAAAAGGTAAAAATAGTACTGAACGAAGTGATGTACGAGGATCGCAGGTCATCAAAAACAGAAGTGCCCTGGCGATGACCTCTTTTTGTGAAACAAAAATATCAGATTCCGAAGGAAGGCTGATATTTTCGCGGTGGAAACCCACAACTATTGTCGGCGCTGAAATTAAGGAAGATTTTACTTTCAAATCCCGGCCCCGAGCTATCTTCGCACCGAAAAGGCACTATTGTCGCCGCTAGTATGTTTCACTATCCAGTTCGGAATGGGATGGAGTGGTTCCGTACCGCTCAAGAGACCGGAATTTCAAAGCAAAATCTATTTTAAAGTTCAACCGCCAACTAAAGAATTATAGCAGAAATCTGCAATCAAGTCCTAAGCGCCTAAAAGCTCCCTATTCCTCTGATGTCTCTGATTCTTTGTTGAAGGAGAATCCGTCTTTCCCGCCAGCCTTCGTCCAGCATAACTTCTAAGCCCTACTCTGCTACTCCTCGGGTTTTTCCTGCTCAATTCAGCGTTTCTTTTAGACCATGCCTCAGGCTTGTATTCCTTCAGTAATTCTGGGGCCCTGAAGCAAGAACTTTGATCAGTTTCCTCAGAAACAGCTGCACTAACTGTAGGTAATGTTAAGTTTTTAAACACTCTCAATACTGCTTCTTGAGCGCTAGACTGTAACCCCTCAAACACGAGCTCTTGACGAGGAAAGCTTCCACTAAGAAGTTGGAGTGCGCGACTATGAATTTGACTAAATTCTGGACCTAATTGCATAACCAACCCTCGTACCGCTCCCTTTAAACCAGTGGAACGAGATATAACTCCTATTGCTGTCGACATTGTCGAATCAGACAAATCAGGATCACTGGCTACCACTCTGTCGAGTACTTGAAGAGTGTCAGGTAGGCCTTCTTGTCTAGACTGATTTAAATCTATCCGTTCAGGACTCATGATTTCTCCCAAAAAAATACCCCCTCGCGGGGAATGCTTATAAAACTAACTGTATTTAACACAAAGTCGGCCTGCTTTGTCAAGCCCAACAAAAAAGCGTCTAGTAAATTAGCGTCTAGCGTTTAGAATTTTTAACTAGACCCTAGTCACTAGTCGCTAATATCTGACTTTGCGTTTCGGAAACTGAATGGAATTGCCTCGCGCTCCGCGCGAGGTTACGAATTAATCCGAATACTGAATTTTGATTTACAATATTTGGATACATTCGCATGTTGAGAATGATCTAGTTAGTCAACCTCTTCATGCGAATTCATACGAATGATTTTTAAGCTAAATAGCCTATTCGCATATATTCGTAATCTTGTGCGAAGCACAAGAAAGGGTCAATCGATCTATTAGTACGGCTAAGCTTACGAAGTATATTCAAATTTATGCTAATAGTTGATCAGTTTTACAATATTCGTTTCTATTCGCATGTTGAGAATCACTAACAAAAGTAATCCACTTCACGCGAATTTACGCGAATAAGGTTGACCAACAAGCATATATTCGCATTCATTCGTACCCACGCAAAGCGTGGACAAACATTACTGCCTTTACACTTGCCGCCTATCAACGTCGTAGTCTACAACGGATCTTAACGATATCTAGTCTTGGGGCCTGTTTGGCGCTTAGATGCTTTCAGCGCTTCTCAGTTACGAACGTAGCTACCCAGCACTGCCACTGATGTGACAACTGGCACACTAGAGGTTCGCTCACCACGGTCCTCTCGTACTAGTGGCGACCCCCCTCAAATATCAAACGCTTGCACCGGATAGAGGCCGAACTGTCTCACGACGTTCTGAACCCAGCTCGC
This sequence comes from Candidatus Curtissbacteria bacterium RIFOXYA1_FULL_41_14, assembly GCA_001775095.1. Taxonomy (GTDB): domain Bacteria; phylum Patescibacteriota; class Microgenomatia; order Curtissbacterales; family GWA2-41-24; genus GWC1-40-35. The sequence continues at coordinate 2,304 of MFCA01000020.1, read as the reverse complement.
GTACCGTTTTAATGGGCGAACAGCCCAACCCTTCCCGCCTACTTCAGCAGGAGGATACGGTGAGCCGACATCGAGGTGCCAAACCTTCCCGTCGATATGGACTCTTGGGGAAGATAAGCCTGTTATCCCCGGGGTAGCTTTTATCCGTTAAGCTCACGCGCTCCCATAAGCCACGTGAGGATCACTAAGACCTGCTTTCGCACCTGCTTGTGATGTACCACTCGCAGTCAAGCCGACTTATGCCTTTGCACTCTTAAAGTCCGTTTCTGTAGGACTTGAGTCGACCTTTGTACGCCTCCGTTACCTTTTAGGAGGCGACCGCCCCAGTCAAACTGCCCACCAGACACTGTCCCGTCTCCCGTATTTTATTAGGACAAACGGTAAGTTCCAGCCATCGAAAAGAGAGGTGTTACATTGTTGTCAGGTACCGAATGGTACCTGACTCCCTCCTACGCTATACAGTTCCAATAGTTGAAACAAAGTCAAGCTGCAGTAAAGCTCCACGGGGTCTTTTTGTCCTGGTGCAAGTTGGCCGCATCTTCACAGCCATTGCAATTTCGCCGAGTCCTTCCTCAAGACAGTTGCCAAGTCGTTCAGCCTTTTGTGCGGGTCGGAACTTACCCGACAAGGAATTTCGCTACCTTAGAACAGTTATAGTTACTGCTGCCGTTTACCCGGGCTTATACCACAAGCTCACCCCGTCCTTTTCAAGCTCTAGACTTAAAAATTTACTCAAAATGAAATTTCGTTAGTTTAGTAACAAACGAAAATCTAAAGCCCAAAAAGGGCGGGGATCACCTACGGCATTTAACCTACGAGCACTGGGCAGGCGTCAGCCCCTATACATCGTTTTTCAACTTAAGCAGGGACCTGTGTTTTTGTTAAACAGTCGCTTGGCATCGTTAACTGCGCCCAGGTACCGTTTGGTACCTGGGAGGACATCTACCAAAGGTACGTCCAGTTATATTGCCGAGTTCCTTAAGGAAGGTTCTCTCGCTCGCCTTGGTACACTAATACCAGTCCACCTGTGTCGGTTTAGGTACGGTTTTGACAAAAACATAACAACGAGAAAATTTCTTGGAAGTTGAAACAGTTTCTCTCTCCAGCGCGAGCCAGATTGCTATCAAAGCTCGAATAATCATAAAAAGGGATTTTCCACTTTTCACTTCCTTGCTTTTTAGGGGCCGTATCATTTCGACCCAGAAGTCTTCCATCTTCGTCTTCCCTTTGCTTTAAAACGATTTTGTCAAAGTAGCCGAATATTAACGGCTTGTCCATCGACTACGCCTTCTGGCCTCGCCTTAGGACCGACTAACCCTACGTCGACGAACGTTGCGTAGGAAACCTTGGACATTCGGCGCCCCGGATTCCAACCGGGGTTTCGCTACTCATACCGGCATTCTCACTTCGCACCGCTCCAGTCCGGCTTACGCCGTGGCCTTCACCGCATATGCGAACGCTCCCCTACCGCTCGCCTGCGCAGCAGGCGACTACTAATTTTTGCAAATACTTTTTATATGCGAATTTATTCGAATGCATCAATAATCTAAAATATCAACAATGAGATATTAAATCGAAGCACATTCGCATTCATTCGCATTAATCTAGCATTCGCATCCATTCGTAATCGCATGCTACGCATGCGAACCCCAAGCTTCGGTGGTATTTTTAGCCCCGTTACATTGTCGGCGCACTGCCGCCTGTTCCGGAGGTCGGATGTCGGATATCAGAAATCAGACTATCACGTCCGAGATCCGACATCTGAATTCCGATCTCCGGAACTTAGACAAGTGAGCTGTTACGCTTTCTTTAAAGGATGGCTGCCTCTAAGCCAACCTCCTTGCTGTCTAAACGTCAATACTACCTTGCACACTTAAAATACACTTCGGGACCTTAGCTTTGGATCTGGGATGTTTCCCTTTAGCCCTGGCCCGCTTATCCGGGTCGGACTGACTCCCCGCCTAGATTATTTCCCAGTATTCGAAGTTTGATTAATCAGCACACATTGCTGCGCACAGACTATTCAGTGCTCTACCCCTAGGAACTTTGACGGGGGCTATACCTAAATATATTTCGGGGAGAACCAGCTATCTCCGCGTTCGATTGGCATATCACCCCTAACCACAGCTCATCCCAGCCACTTGCAACTGACACGGGTTCGGACCTCCATACCGCTTTCGCGGGACTTCATCCTGGCCATGGCTAGCTCACGCGGTTTCGGGTCTTTTCCATGCTGTATAATCCCGCCCTTTTCAAGTTCAAATTGAACATTGTCCCCGTCTAACTTAAACCCAAAAAGGGCGG
>MFCA01000019.1 GCA_001775095.1 Candidatus Curtissbacteria bacterium RIFOXYA1_FULL_41_14 | reverse complement strand
CGTGGTATTTCCAACCTGAACCTTTGTCGTATATTCACCAGCCGGTAAATGCAACTGGTGAACCTTAAGCATCGCGATATAGAATTTGCCGTCGCGCAAAATTAGTCTCGGGGAAAATTCACTGACAACTTCTCCGCTGCTATTTAATACCTGAACCGTCACATCATCTCTTTCTACATACTGTCCATCTGCATCAAGAAGCGAGAAGATTATCGGAAGTATTTGTATTCGCTTAGAAAATACTGATTCCCGTCCATTTGGTCTCTCGAGCGGTAATCGCCAGTCAATTGAAAAATTCGGTTGCCCGACTGCAAACCAAGAGAATGAAGAAACTGTACCCGTAACTGTAAATTTTTCCTTGTCAAATGATGTCGTCACGTCTACCCATTTCCCGTCTTCCAGGTGATAAATGCTTGGTTTGTCAGTTGTTTTTGGATCATAAGACAAGGTTACAGTACACGGACAGGCAATCTTAGTATCTTTTGTTAAAGTAAAATCATAATACTGGCCGCCGGCAAGCTGAAACTGTCCTACGCCTACGTCTTTCGGTGCCAGCTCCGAAGTAGCTTGTGTGGTTCCTCCGCCAACCTCAACACTAGCAAATGTCACCGAAGACCCGTCACTGAATGTTGTAGTCACATTTTCACCCTCAGGTGTCAAACTTGCAGGAATTGTCGGCGTCCATGTATCCTGGGCATGTGTGCCATCTACGCCTGTAAAATCCGCGATCCAAGTATAATCTCCTTGAACTACAGGAGTTGTTAAAAAATTCCGGCCTTCCACCGTACCTTTTAAGGTAAAAACAGTAGTTGTCGGCAGTGATAAAAAATCATATTCCGCCGGTGGAGCATCCAATGTGAGAGTATAACCTGTGGTTGAATCACCATCAATGTAATCATCAATAGGATCAATGTTTGGATCATCAAAATCTACCGTAAAACGGTTACTATGAACTCCCAAATCAGCATTATTTATGACTTTAAAATAAAAAGTCGTCTCTTCCCCGTAAATACTTGCTGTAAAACTACCCGAACCTATCTCAGCTTCTTTTGAAAAAGTATTCCCAGAAGCAATTATCCATCCTGCAGGGATACTGATCGTTGTTGTTGTTACCTTCATACTATCTACAGGATTAGTTATTGTAAAGGTCATATCTGAAGATGTACTTGGATTTACATCCGGAAGCATAACTTCAAAAGTTGGATTTAGCGTCGCCGCAGCAGCAACACCCGGATTCGCAAAATAAACATAAGTTGAAAGAGAAAATACTAAAAGAGAGGTTAAAAATAGCCTTAAAATGCGCATTTGGAAGTAAATCATAACTTCAAATTCTATCTTAGTCAAGAGATCAATCTTTACAACTTCTTTTAAAAGTATTTAAATCAACTACATGCCAAATTTTATAAAATCAGAAAAGCTTTTTTTAATCTTTTTATTTGCGTTCAATTTCCTTTTTAGATTATTCAGGATCCAAGCGCCGGCAGAGTCCTTTCTTAATGAGAAATATTACATATTACCTGCGGCCAGGGATATCTTGCTAGGATTTGGAGATACTAAACCAATTACGCCTCCATCCCCGCTGGGAAAACTGCTTTTCGCTTCTTCGATAAAGCTTTTTGGTGATAATCCTTTTGGGTGGAGAATTTTACCTGTTCTCTTCACAGCCGCCCTGGTGATTTTAACTTATTTCTTAGCCAAAGAAATTTTTAAAAACCGTGCCATAGCTACAACCGCCGGTATACTCCTAACATTTGAGGCTGCACTTTTTGTGCATTCCCGTTCAGCCGATCCAGAGGTCTTTCTCGTCACATTCATTATTTTATCAATGATTTTTGTATGGAAAGTTTGCTCAGAGAATAAATTGATATGGACCGTATCCGCGGGAGTAAGTTCTGGTTTAGCCCTGACAATTAAACCTCAAGCCTCTCTTGCAATAGTCGCAGGACTTGTAACGATCCTATTTCTTGCTAAAGAAAAACTCCGAAGCCGAATTCTGTCTACGTTTTTAATCCTAATTATTTCTAGTTTTATTTACCTGATAGCTTACTTACCCGTTTTTCAAAAAAGTGGTATATCGGGATATATACTTCTACATCAAAATATAAAACAATATCACACCCAGTATTGGCCCGAAAATTACTACAAAGTAATGAGCCAAAGCGAATACGGCCCAAGGTTACCTCAATTCAATCAGTATCTCAGGTATCCAATCACTTGGCTAAAAAACCCAAAAATCCTCTATTTTGAAAAAGGCATTGACAGCAAGAAACGACTCGTTTTGTTCACCTTTAACCCGATGATATTTTTCCCGGCGATCGGTGCCTTTCTGTTTGGCCTGGTTTTGGCAATAAATCGCAGAGACCTTCGCATAGTTTTTTTGCTTCTTACTGCATCTTTCTTTTACTTTCCATATCTTTTTAGCTCACTATATAAACCCCTAACCTATCCTCCCTACTATTTATTATCATCGTTTCCTCTATTAATCATCCTTTTAAGCTACCTTCTTGATTTTGTCAGAAAAAAAGCCAGATTCATTTTTATTGTCTATTTAGTTTTAGTAGTCGTCACTTTTGCAGCTTACTACCCTCTCTTGGCGGCTTTACCTGTAACTTATGATTACTTCCACTTTTTGACAGGCCTGAAATAACTAATTAATTTAATGAAATTGTTTTTCTGAATTGGAGTATACTCTCATCAAACAACTTTGCCGAAGCTTCAAAGGAATAATCACCGGCACTATCCGGGCCTTTAAAAATCTCAGAAAAAATTGTAACTTCAATGCTTGAAGGCGGCTTAATTCCTTCTATAACACTCCTCTCCATTGTGATTGAATGACTGCCTTCTTCTTTTTGATCAACGAATACATCGAATTTTGAGCCTAAAAGAACAACTATAAAGCGGGCCTTATGACCTTGGGTATCTTGATCGTTGAGGACTTGCGCTTCTGCAACCTGCGGTTTGTCGTTTACTATCATATTTAAAACCGCCTTGCCAACAATCGCGTCCCGACCGACCACTTCCCCTTTCGTAAATTCCCATCCTGCAGGAATTCTGATCTCGAATGATTTGACTAGCTCCGTGTTGGCTTCATTGGAAAATTTAAACTGGAGAGCCGAAAGCGAACGAATTTTTGGTTCTATTACATTCAAATCAAAGCCGATTCCTTTTTCCGAAAGACGGTTCTCCTGCCTATTTTGAGGACTCGGAGATAACGAAATCACAGTTGACTGATTTGAACTGGCCGTTGGACTGGGAACTAAGGATGCCAAAGCTGCAGGTTGTTGCCTATTACTAGACAACGTCTTTGGTTTAATCTTAATAGAGAAGTAAATTATTCCCATAAAACCTGCAACCAGAATTAATAAAATGATAAGGTAAGATGGAGGGTTGAAAGGTTTTTTAAACATCCGCCCAAAGAATATCAGCCAATTTGCAAATAGTCAAAAAACGTCTGTGATAATATGAATAAAACTAGCTCTATGGCTAAAGTTTCTGATTTAAATCTGACTACTTTATACAAACTTCCCTGGTTAAAAAAAAATAATCCCAATGGCTGGATCGAACCAACTACCTACTGCCAGCTGGCCTGTCCCGGCTGCTATCGGGGTCTCGCTTTCTCTAATCCTGTCAGAATCCACGAGGATATCATCAAGCTCAAAAAAGACATCGACACTTTAATTAAAATCAGGAAGATTAAAATTCTCACCATTGCCGGCGGCGAACCTCTCCTCTATCCAAAACTCGATGAGCTTGTTTTATATGCCAAAAAGCGCCATATTCAAGCAAGAATTTTGACCAACGGTGTCGCCCTATCTTACGAAAGACTTGCAACACTTAAAAATCTTGGAGTCACCGAAGTTGTCATCCATATCGCTCAGTATCAAAGTAGGGCTAACTGTAACCGTGGTAAATACTGTCAAATGTTCAGGAAAGTAAAAGGGGTGGAACTTAACTTTATTATGACAGTATCCAAGGATAATTTCCGCCTCCTTCCCAAAATCCTGGCATTTTACAAAAAAAATTCGGATGTCGTAAGCCGGGTCTTTCTTATCCTATACCGTGACATCTTTTTCCAAAAACCAGGGATGGAAGATACTAAAAACTATGTTTCTCTTGAAAAATTAGCCGATTTAATTAGAAGGACATATAAAGTTGAACCTTGTGCCTATCTCGGCAAAACCCTTGACCCCCAAAAGCCTTCCTGGCTTTATTTTGCCCCGATCTTAATTAGCAACAATACCATAGGTGCAGCTGATTCCCAAACTGTAGAAAAATTATTCAATCTGGCCAACAATGGTCCTTGGAATGCGTTTCCGGCCGGAAGCCCAAGCCTTGTTAAATCCTTATCCGTTTTACCTCTTGCCAATATTAGACGAATAATCATCGGCTACGTTAAAACAATCTTTAAAAATCCATCCAATTTTTTCAAACTTCCTAAATGTCAAATAGTTATTTTACTTGATACGCCAACTTTTACCAAAGGCGGTTGGAATCTTTGCGATGGCTGTCCCGATGCCATTTTATACAAAGGCCGACTTGTACCATCCTGCTTACTGGAAAGGATTAAGCTGGGTGAGGAGATCTCAATATAGTTTAAATGGTCTAAGGCTGGGCTTCCACCAAGATGTTGTATACAAAACTCATAAGATGAAAGATTTGCTTCACTACCGACCAACGTTCCAGCTTGGTTTTAGGGTTAACATGCTCAAAAGAATCAATTTCTGTAAATTTTATTTGTTCCTTAGGTAGACTTCGGAAAAGCTTTTCACCCTCAACTCTGGGAATAAAAGTATCTTTTTTATCATCTAAGACAAAAACTCTCGCTTTGAGATTGTTAATGTGCGTACTGGGAGAAAGCTCCAAGATTAAATCTTTTGCGCTTTGGGGAAATCGCTGCCAAAGCTCATCAATTTGCTCCAGATCCGTATTCGACAAAAAATCATAAATAATCCTAGCTTCAGTGGAAAGATGTTCAACTGATCCAGAGGAAAGAGGGCTCTTCTGTGTAAAATGGCCTAAAAGTAAGCTTCGCTCATTTTCATCTTTAACGTAATTAATAAACCCTCTCTGAAGTGACTCTACAGTCAAATCCGCTGGTCTCCAGGAAACAAAACTGGAATTCTCCTTGACTTGACCAGTTATTACTGCTGAGGCTGAACTCCAAATGTCAAAATACGGGGAGATGCCTGCAATAAAATCAACCTTATCGGCAATCTGTTCTTTTTCAGCGGCGACGATTGAAGTTGAGGCCCCAACACAAAATCCGGCAAAACCGATCCTTTGTCGGTTGACGAAAGACTGTTTATCCAAAAACTCAACTGCGGAGATTAAAGTCTCTACGGAGTCTGTCCAAACAAATCCGGAAACAAAATCAGGCAGATTAGGCACCAAGACCACAAAGCCTAATCTTGAAAGTGACTGCGCAAATTTGACTACTGTTGAATCTTGTTTGGTAACAACAACTCCCAAAGTAAAAATCACTGCAGGATGCTTTTTGTTATCTTGTGGTGTATAAAGATCAGCTTTGATATCCATATCTCCGACTTTCAAAGTCACTTCCTCAACTTTCGGTTCACGGCTAAAATATTTTAACGGCCTAACCGGAAAATCGGGCACCACTTCCGGCACTAAAAGGAGGGTTTTCAAAGCAGGCCTGCCGAAAGGAGTAGCAAAAAAGACGGTTAAACTACCTAAAAGAACTAAAATTACTGCTAAATTGATTAAAACGGCTTTCTTCCAAAATTTCATTCCTTTAATGCTAATTAGTTACGAATATAAATTCTGCGAATCCATGCTAATATTTGCACTAGAATTCAAAATCCGTTTGTATACTAATTTGTCCCCTCTAAAATTTGCCAAGATCCCAAGCTTCAAGTCCTTAGCCTTAAGATAAGCTGAAACCTGACGAAAATCTTCTCTATTAAAACGTGGTGTGGCTTTTAATTCAAGAATAACTTTATCTTCAATTAAGAAATCTAGGAAATACTTACCTATTT
>MFCA01000018.1 GCA_001775095.1 Candidatus Curtissbacteria bacterium RIFOXYA1_FULL_41_14 | reverse complement strand
AAAACTTACGGTAATATCACGATCAACGGAGGTTGTTACAAGCAAAATTTTGCCATGCCTGATTACTGCGCCACCAATTACGTCTGGGGCCAGGCCGATATTGAGTTTGTTAGCGGAGCAACCAATCCTACTGCCACTCCTGCTCCGACTCCCACATTAACACCCACCCCGACTCCTGTTTCAACGCCCACACCTGCTCCAACTCCAACCCCCACCCCACCATCAGATACCTCAGAAACTCCTTGGAAAACAAACGAGCATGGTACTTTGCGCACCAATTACTCCTGGAATTACACAATGGGTTACAAATTCACTCCAAAAGTTTCAGGGCAAGTGACCAAACTCGGTGGATTTTTCAATGGTACGAAAAGGGTTTATCTTTGGGATGTTTCTACTACGGTCATTATTGCCCAAACTGTTATAACTTCTGCAAATAACTGGGCTTATGTTCCGATTTCACCAGTCAATGTCACCGCCGGTAAAACCTACATGGTGGCTGCTTACTTGGCAGGCAACGGCGCTTCTGAGAGACGGTCAACAATCCTTCCTAAAACCTATGGTAATATCACTATCAATGCGGGTTGTTATAAAGTAGATTTTGCCATGCCTGATTACTGCGCCACCAATTACGTCTGGGGCCAGGCCGATATTGAATTTAGGTCAGGTGGAGTACAAGGAGTTAGAACCACAAACTTTTTGGAAAGATTATTCTCGCAAATTGAATCCCGTTTATTTAACCTTCTCAAGTAAGAGCTGCGCCTCAGGTTCTACTGCCTCTCTATCATGTAATTATGAGGGCAACTGCTTAAAATAGTGTAAGGCCCGGAAGCCTGGGGATCATTCGAATTTTCCAGTTGGGCATAAAGTCGATAATATTGTCCATCGCCGGTAACAAAATATGAATAGTCTGAATGAGAATTACTATCGCAATCATTTCTGGGCGCCTTAGGATCATGAGGAATTTCTCTAATATAAGTTGGAGCTAAATCGCAGTATGGATTGACAGGCTCAGAAGCTTCTAAGTTGTTAACCCAAAGATTAACATCCCCGCCCAGCTCAGACTTACAAGGATAAACTCCAAAATCCTGATAGTAGAGAACCAATGCTTTTTGGACAGCCGCAAGGTCTTGTTTTCTTCTGGAATCACGGCTTCTTTCCTGAACACTGCCATAGGAGACCAAAGCAATCCCGGCCAAAATTCCGATGATGGTAATAACGACCAGAAGCTCGATCAGGGTAAAGCCGCGCCGCCATCGGCGGCGGTTAACGGTTATCGGTTCACGGTTCACGGTAGCTGCATTTCCGTGAACTATGAACTGTCTGCCCTGAGCGAAGTCGAAGGGTGAACTGTGAACTAATGTGGGCATTACTTTAAGTGTAAAGTGGCAAGTGGAAAGTGTAAAGTCGAAAAAACGTTTAAGATACTTAAGTCACTTAAGTTACTTAAGTGACTCATTTATATCTTAAGTATTTTCTCAAACTTCTCCTCATCTTCAAATGGCCCAATCACCGCTAAGTTCAGTTTGCTGTTGACAAACAGACTCTTGGCCACTCGCTGGATATCCTTTGCCGTCACCGCATCAATTTTCTTTAAATATTCGTCCAGAGTACGGACTTTCCCCTCCATCAGCTCGTCAGATCCATAAGAAATTGCTACAGTCCTTGAATCCTCCCAAGAAAGAATAACTCTACCTTTGATATATTCCTTGGCCTTTGTCAACTCCTTTTGACCCACCGGTTCCTGACAAATCTTGGCAAATTCCGAAAGAATCACTTTCAGAGCCTCATCGGAACGCGTAATGTCAACACCTGCCGAAGACGCCAAAGTCCCTGTATCGAGATAGGAATCATGGCTAGCTTGAACGTAATATGCCAGTCCCCTCTTTTCTCTTACGTTGATAAAAAGCCTGGAGGACATTCCGCCGCCTAAAATTGTTCCTAGAATCGCTGCACTATATCTGTCCGGATGGCCGATTTTTAAACCGCGTACACCCACAACCATGTGCGCCTGATCCGTTTTTTTGTAAACAACCTTGAGATTGGGTTTTCTCTGGATCTCTTTTACGGAAACAAAAGACCTGGTTTTTTGGGGCTTTTGATAACCAAAGTGTCGTTTAATCTGCGAAACTGCTTCACTTTTTTCGAAATGTCCGGCCAAAGAAATCACTATGTTGTTTGGGACATATCTGGCTTTGATGTAATTTAGAAAATCTGCCTGCTTAACCTCTCTGATAACCTCTCTCCTGCCGGCAATATCCCAGCCCATAGGCTGATCACCCCACAAAACCTGCTCGTAAATTTCGGCAACCCTGCGCATGGGCGTGTCCTCATAGAGATTAATTTCTTCGATAATTACTCCCCGTTCTTTCTCAATCTCTACCGGATCAAACTTGGAGTTCCAAAGCATGTCGGAAAGCATGTCGCATAAAAGCGGTAAGTGCTCCGAAGCCGCCTTGATGTGATAACCGGTTGCTTCTTTACCGGTAAAAGCGTTGTAATCGGCACCGATTTCATCCAAAGCGTGCGAAATATCGTGCGCCGAAGGACGCTTATTTGTGCCTTTAAAAAACATATGCTCCAAAAAGTGCGAAATGCCGTTGGTTTTTTTCGTTTCGTAACGAGAGCCGGCTCCGCAAAGCACAATGGCCGTCACCGACCTGAACGCCGGCAGAGGCGACAAGATTAGACGAAGGCCGTTATCTAAAGTAATCTTTTCAAAATTGTTAAGCATCTTAAGTATCTTAAGTCACTTAAGTAACTTAAGACTCCTACCTAATTTCAACATCTTCCACTTCCCAACTATAATCGTTGTAGACCGTCAAAATTCCAAATCTCGGGCCCTGGAAATTGCGCTCACTAGCCACGGCACCGATAGTGGTCATTTTAACAGTACCGGCAGGACTTTTAAACTCGGCAAAAAAATGCAGGTCCCCGGAGAAGAAACCATCAACAGCTCGTCCCCTAATCCCCTCATTGTCCCCAATATCCTCTATACCCTTTTTGTCCTCTGTTTCTCTGTCCCCTTGTTCCTCTAATATAGCCAGCATCCTCTTCGCTTGCCGTGCAACCGCCTCATTTTCCGATCCCATCACATGTTTACTCTCCGGATGAAATGGCGTCTTCTGGGCAAAAACAAAGCGCAGCTTATTTTGACTTAAGTTACTTAAGCTACTTAAGTTACTTAAGTGAGAAGTTAAGAGACCCCAGTCTTCCTCAGAAATTCCCCTATATATATCACTATTATCTAATATAACAAACAGTACGTTTTCCCTATCAATAATTTGGGTCGATTTTCCAAAAATTTCCCTGAAATTGGTCAGTGGATCTTCACCGCGATTACGGCTATCCCATAAATCGTGGTCGCCGGCAGTCGTAAAGTATTCAAGTTTTGACTGGTCAAATACTTTTTTCGCATTCGTCAGTTCCTCAATTGTTCCCGTATTGGAGAAGTCCCCAAGTCCGATTACAAAATTAACACCCATGCCTTCAGCCTGCGCTAATGCTTTAGAAAGAAGATCGTTTTCATTATGCGAATCAGCAACCAGAGCTACGCGCAACAGCGGAGTTTTGGTTTCAGAACTAGGCCGCTCCTGTCTTAAGTTACTTAAGTTACTTAAAACCACAACAGCAACCAGGCCAAAAAAAAGCAGCAAAAGCAGTTTTCTCATCAATACCCCCGGTATTTCTTCCTGGTTATAAAGAGCTTTTCCCTAACTCCGCCTTCTTTGGCAAATTTCTCTGTCGCTGCCTTTATCTGCTTGTCCAATAGGTAGGTTTCCTGATGGCAGAGTGTCAAAAGAAAATTCGCATCATCCTGGGGACTACCGGGCAATTTTGGCTTTTCTATTAAGTTACCTAAGTCACTTAAGTTACTTAAGTGACTTAAACGAAAAGCCGTTTGCCTGAACTTTGTAACTCGAGGATCAGTTTTTGGGTAAATTTCCAGCTTATTTTGTCTTAAAAAATCTTCAAAATCGGAAAGTAATTCCTCAAATGAAGCCTCAGAAACACCAAGAAGTTTAATTTCGCCGCTTTTAGAAGTTTGTGACTGTCCAACCCCTTCTACAATGTTCTGTTTTCCGCTTCTTGCCGCTTGATTCATCTGATCGACCTGGCGGTAATCGGCCTTTTGACTTAAGTTACTTAAGTTTCTTAAGGTACTTAAGTTACCCATAAGATAAGCCTTCGTAAATTCGACAGTTAAATCATGGATTATTTCTGCATAGCGGTAAGTTAAAAGATATTTTACTTTATTCATATTAAGTTACTTAAGTATCTTAAGTTTCTTAAGTGACTTAAGTTACATTTTTTCCGGCGCCAAAATTCCCAAGAAACCCAAACCCTTTTTAAGAACTTCCGCGGTTGCCTCGGTTAGAAAAAGCCTTCTTTGTCTTTCGTTTTCCCCGGCCTTTAAAATCGGCAGATTGTTATATAAAAAATTATATTTTTGGGCAACTTCAAACAAGAAACTTGTCAAAACATTCGGACTGAAACCCTCGGCCGCATCAACAACTGCCTCTTCAAAATGTCCCAAAACACCCAAAAGCTGCTCTTCCTCTTTCTGAAGATCTCCGTTCACTCCCGGAGTGCGCGAAGTTTTTCCCTGGCTCACTCCGGGAGTGTAACCAGCTTTTTCCAAAACTGACCTAGTTCGCGCATAAGTGTATTGCAAGTAAGGCCCGGAATTTCCCTCCAGAGAAACCGACTCCTCAAGAGAAAATGTAATGTCCTGGCCTATATTACCTTTTAAAAGAGCGTATTTGACAGCTCCCACCGCCACTTTTTCGGAAACATCTTTCTTGTCAACATCTTTAGAAATTTTACTCTCCTCCAAAATCGAAAGAGCCTTCTTTTTGGCCTCGTTTAAAAGCCACTCGCCGGAAAGAATATTACCCAAGCGGCTGGAAATTTTCCCGCCGGGCATGCGCACCATCCCGTGGGCAATATGTTTAGTCTTCGAAGCTAAGTCCGGATTGATTTGCGAAAGAGCAGCCAACAAAACTTTAAAATAATCAACTATTTCGTTTCCGGTAATAATGATCGAAAAATCATAGGCGCAGTCTTGAAATTTTGTTGACACCAGCCCCAGTTCTTTGGCCTCGTATGTCGGCAAACCTTGAGAATTTATAAAAACCCGACTGTGAAGTCCGAATTTTTCTCCCGGAAAGATTATTGCTCCGTCGCTTTCGACAAAGACTTTTCCGAGGTGTTTTTTGACCAGATCCGCCCCGACTTTACCAACCTGGCTTTCAAAATAATAAAAATCAAAGCGGGTCCCCAGACGTCTGTAAATTTCTTCAAAATGAAGAAGCGACCACTTTTTGCCTAATTTGTACTCCTCGATTTCGTCCAGCTCTTCGTAAATTTGCTTATTAAGTTCGGTAATTTCTTGCTTGACCTTTGGATCTTGTTCGAATTCGTTTGCTCCTGTTGTATACGCTAAGCCTAAAAAGGCCACTCTTTGCGCAAGAGATTTGCCCTCCTGGTCTTTTAAAGTTTCGCCTCGACCTTTTAAGACTTTGCGCATTCCCCAAATGGCCTTTGCTACATGGATGCCCACGTCACCCTGGTAATTGGCGCGGTTAACCATAGCACCGCAGGCTTCAAGTAAACGGCTGATAGCTTCACCGACGCTGTTACTGTACAAATGACCGATGTGGAATTCTTTAAAGGGGTTGGGGTCAGTGAATTCAACCGTTACTTTTTTGCCGGAAAAGCCAGATTCAAAGGTTTTCTTTTTGAGTAAATCTTCTACCTCTTTTTGCCAAACCTCGTTTTTGATAAAAAAGTTGATAAATCCAGGCTCTTTGACCTCTAGTTTTTTTAAGTAAGGCAAATTTTGTAAACTACCGGCCAGAATCTTAGCAATCTCCATCGGAGATTGCTTACTTCCGCTCGTGTTTCGTGTTTCGTGTTTCGTGTTTCGTGTTCCTACTTTCAGTGCCACATTCGTCGCATAATCCCCAAACCTCGCATCCGATGGCCTAGTTACTTCGACTTCTGACTTGTCAATTGTCAATTGTAAATTGTCAATTGTCTTCAATATGTCTCTCTTAATTTGTTCTCTCAGCATTTTTATCTATCCAAAAGTGTACAGTGGATGCACTTGTATGTAAAGCTTTTGACTAAAACAGCCATTTGACAAAAAATATCTTATAGTTTAAAATCGACTCATAAAGAATGACACCAGAAACTGCGGCACAACCAATAGTTAGCCTTTATGAACAAACACGAGGCCTCGATGGCCGGCATTTTGGTAGAGGAAATCGTAGAACTGGTGACGTACTTACAGTAGTTCGAAGTGCAGTAAGAAGAGAGGCTGGTATAAGTTTCTCCCGCGCACAATTACAATTAGTAATCGAGTCTGTTCCTGCTATCTTTCCTGAAGATTGGCATAGCCCATTTATCAGGTGGTCGCCGTCGGATATTTGTCGTCTAAATCAAGAACAACAGGTTGTTTTCTACCAACTTCAGACTTTAGGACCAAGAAGGGTAACAGGTCCAAATATTGAAAAAATTGTCAGCTTTGGAGTTCGATTCCGAAACCGAACCGGTAAGTAAGTTTACACTTTTAAGAACTGGGTAAATTTTCTTTAGATCGCAGTAATTCTGCAATCATTTTTTTAAGAGGGAAAATGGAAAGAGATAATTTCTATAGAGCAGATCCTGATAAAATTCAAAGACAGCGTCGATTCTCACAAAGATCAAATGCTTCCGCCAGACGCAACCAT
>MFCA01000017.1 GCA_001775095.1 Candidatus Curtissbacteria bacterium RIFOXYA1_FULL_41_14 | reverse complement strand
AATTAGATCCCAGCACAGTTGTATTGGGAACTTCCGGTGACTCCAGCTCCGATGGTTATGCTACCTATCAGGTAACTAAATCTTCCGGTTTTGACGACAGCTATCTTTCAGGCGGCATTATGAAAGTAAGAGTAAGAACGACTGGTAAAACAACAGGCAGCCTTGATGTTTATCAAGTGACTGATTTTGCCAGTTTAACGATAACAACCGGCTCCGACCCAAGCCCAAGTCCAAGCCCGAGCCCAAATCCTAGTCCTACACCAGTGCCTACGCCCACACCTACACCCGATCCGAGCCCGGTTGTGAGTTTTACGGATGCTACAATTCAAGCTGGGATTTTAGTTGGTAGCAAACTAACTTGGGGTTTGAATTGGGCGGATTATGATAGTGACGGCAATGTTGACCTTTTTGTCAACAGACATTTTGACCTTCCAGTCCTTTACCATAGTAATGGTAATGGAACTTTTAATGATGTTAGCCAGCAAGCCGGTGTAAGAATTCTAACTGACCGTCATGGTTGTGCTTGGGGTGATTACAACGCTGACACATTTCTTGATCTTTATTGTTCTTCAGGGGCTCAAAGCGGTAACGGATCAAAACCCAATCAGTTATTTAAAAACAATACAGACGGGACATTTACTGATGTGGCGACAGAACTGGGTGTGGTTGACGGTCCTGGTCGGGGAAGAAGTGTCAACTGGTTTGATTATGATGGCGATGGATTCCTAGACTTGTACATGGCAAACTTTATGAGAAATGGATATCCATCCCGGCTGTTTCGGCAAGATGAT
Source organism: Candidatus Curtissbacteria bacterium RIFOXYA1_FULL_41_14 (assembly GCA_001775095.1). Taxonomy (GTDB): domain Bacteria; phylum Patescibacteriota; class Microgenomatia; order Curtissbacterales; family GWA2-41-24; genus GWC1-40-35. The sequence goes on along the minus strand of MFCA01000017.1, from coordinate 12,294 downwards.
AATGGAAGTTTTAGTGATGTGGCTTCTGTGGCAGGTGTTGCTATCACTGATTATTTAAGGTCAAGCAGCTGGTCTGATTACAATGGGGATGGGAAGCCGGATCTTTTGGTTGCTGCAGGAGGACGTTTATATCTTCACAAAAATAGAGGAGATGGGACTTTTACTTCCAATAGCGCAAGCGAAGCCAAACTAACCTCGGACAAAAATTTTGGCGGGGCCTGGGGGGATTTTGATAACGATGGCGACCAAGATCTTTTTGTGTCGCGGCTCTACGGAATATCATCGACATCTTACCAGAACAATCCATCAATACTTTATCAAAATAACGGCGACGGGACCTTTCATGATGTGACAGCTTCTTCAGGCATTGCTGTTTCAATGGCAAACCTTGGGCAATGGGGAGATTATGATAATGACGGTGATTTGGACCTTTTTGTTGTCAATGGTCGTGATCGAAACACCGGAAATAATGTAGCTGATTCACTTTATATGAATAATAGTGATGGTACATTCACTGATGTTGCAGACTTGGCAGAAGTTGCTGGTCCAACTAGTGGTAACGGGGATTCAGCAGCATGGGCAGACTATAACAAAGATGGTTTTTTGGATCTTTTGGTAACTAACGGTGCTGAAGGTACGGCTCCCGGACCGGTTGCTCTTTACAAAAACAGTGGAAATAATAACCACTGGTTGGAGCTGAAACTTAAAAGTATAGGTAAAAATACTTTCGGGTATGGAGCCAAGATTACAATTACGGCTGATGGTAAGACTCAATTTCGGGAGCTGACTGATCAGGTTGTGCAGTATGGACAGAATGACCAGATAGTCCATTTTGGCCTGGGTAGTGTAAGTAACATTGATGCGATTAGCATTAAATGGCCAAATGGAACGGTTCAGCAATTGACTAATCTGCCTGCTGATCAAATTAGAACCGTATTGCTCGAGACAGGCAATCCCTAAGGAGAATTTTAAGAGACGAATTTTAAAAGAGTGGCGGAAGAGATAGTATCTCCGTTTTTGACGCTTTCCTCTATGATCATCTTGGCTATTTCATCTTCGATCTTGTCGGCAATTAGACGCCGCATTGGACGAGCGCCGAAAGTCGGATCAAAGCCTTTCTTAGCGACGGCTTGGGCAAGCTGGTCGGTCAAATCAAGCCTGATGTTTTTTGTTTCTTTCAGATTTTTGGCAAGTTTACTAAGCATTAATTTAGCAACAGCTACGGCTTGGTCATCTGAAAGCGGATGATAGACTATGACTCCATCAAATCGATTAATAAGTTCTGGTGAAAACAGACCTTTTTGGAGAACGTATTCAATAAGCTTTTGCGATAACCCTGACTCACCCCCGGGGTGTTTTCCAGGTAACACCTTGACTTCACCCCGGGGGTGTTCTTGGGAGATTTGTTCCCTTATAAACTCGGCGCCGGCATTAGAGGTGGCGATAATAATGACATTGTCAAAATTTACTTTTTTACCAAAAGCGTCGGTCATAAAACCTTCGTCTAAGATTTGTAAAAACAGGTTGTGGACGGCGGGACTAGCCTTTTCAAACTCGTCAACCAGTAGCAGACCATAAGGATTTTCGCGAATCGCATTGGCCAAAAGTCCCGGCTGTCGATTTTCGGGATCTCCAATCAGGCGTTTGAGACCATCAGCGCTTTGATATTCGCTCATGTCAAAACGGACCATGCGATCGTCTGCCCCAAAAAAGCTTTCTGCAAGCGCTTTGGCAGTTTCGGTTTTGCCAACACCGGTGGGGCCAAGGAATAAGAACGATCCGATTGGGCGGGTGCCCGTTTCAATTTCGGCTCGGGCCCGGCGCATGGCTCTGGCAATTTCTGCAATTGCCTCGTTTTGACCGATTATGCGTTTGTGCAGTAAGTCTTCAAGATTTTTTAATTTACCGGCTTCACTTTCTGATATTTTGCCAACAGGGGTTTTGGTTTTTTGGCTGATAACTTCGTCAACAAGACCGACGTCAACTATAGATAGTTTGCGCGACTTAGCTTCTGCTATTAGATCGTCGAAAAGAATTATTGATTTTTCCGGTTGTTGGCGCTCGGTAATTAATCTATTTGATCTTTGGGCAATTTCCAAAATAGCCGCAAACGTAGTGGCAGTTCTCTCGCGTTGATAGTTTTCGAGGGCTTTATCAATAAGAATACTTACAGTTTCTTGGATTGAAGCTTGGTTAATATCGATCTTTTCAAAAAGCTTCAAGAAGTTAGAATTGGGCCGAATGTATTTATTAAAATCATCCAGTGTACTAATGCCAATAGTCGGTAGGGAATTGTCAGTTAGTATAGTTATTAAAACTTCCGAGAGATCAATACGGCTATCTGCAGAGCTTGAAAGTCTGTCTATTTGATCAATGGCTAAGATAATATTACCGGCACGCTTTGCTTGTGCAAGGATGGTCTCAAAGTTGCTTTTGACTTGCGCTAAATTTTTGCCTGTGCCGGCAAGAGCAACCGCATCCAGAAACACTAGTCTTGTGCCGGCGAGAGGGGTAAGTTGTTGATGGGCGATTGCCGAGGCCAAAAAGTGCAAAGTAGTGTGTCTGCCAACACCGGGTTCACCAACTAAAAGCACGTTATTGTTGTTAGGTCGTGTCAGGACTTTGGTAATTTCCCAGAGAAGTTCAAATTTCCCGCCGGGTACGTGCGGCATAGTTTGGCTTGTAAGTTCTTGAGAAAACCTGTCTAAAGTATTGGTGTAGCCAAAGGCCAAAAGTTGGCCAATTGGCGAAGGCTTAATGGGCGCCGGTTTTTCCAGATGCTCACTCAGGGTATTAACCAAAAGTTCAAAGTCGGCAAGCTTAATGTTTTTTTGTTCCAGATATATAGCAAGTTTCTGGAAGTTTTGGGCGAGTTTGATAAGCGCGTCTTTTGGCGTGTCATTTGGTGATATATCAACGGTAGATGGCTCAGGCAGGTTAGAAAAAGCGGGGCCAAAGTCGCCCGGGAAAAAGATACTTATAAGTGAAAAAAGTTTTGTGCCGGTTAGTTTTTTGGCAAAATGAGAAGAATCGGCAAGATCGTTTGTAAAAAGTGTATCTTGTCTGATTCGGCTGTATTTTATAAATGAGAAAAACGGGACTGTGTAGAAAGCAGTAAGCGTGGCCTCAAAAATCACCATGAGGAAGACTATCGGAACTGCGGTAATTATGAGAACTAGACGGACAATTGCGCCAATTGTTCGCGAGATTAAATTAAAAGAAATTTTATCGGCAAGACTTGGCGCTTTGCCGGTGATTTCCAGTCTTCTGTAGGGAGTAAATAGAGTCTTTAAAAGGTCTATGATATTAAAAAAGCTGATGGTGTAAGAGAGCAGTTTTAGGCGGCTTTTGGTGAAATCCGGTAGAGCCTGACTAAAATGCCAAGCAAGATAATTTTTTTCCATCATCTTAATATTACAGAACAGCTGGACTTTGGGCAATTGAGGCGATGCGGTATAATACACGGTTATGTATACTGGTCCTGAGAGGGGAAGATTTCACGAGTGGGCTCAGCAGAAGCGTTCCCGAAGGTCTATTCTGAGGGGGATAAGTGAGGTTGTTTTAGCTGTGTCTGCCGTTGGTACAGTTGGTTATGTCGCAATTCAAGCCATGAGAGGGTCAGAAGTTTTAAAAGGCGAACCAACGACGGGTGAGATTAAAAAATATGTGACTAAGATGAATGGATTTAACCCTCCGCTTCTCAGAGGCGGACCGTCGCTTTCTGAAAATGATGAAATTGGGACGGTTGAACCGGGGATTGTTGTTAGAGCAATGGAGATTCGAGATACACCTTATGGGAGAAACCCAGATTTATGTGGAAATGCAGAGGACGGTCGCTATTATTGTAAATGGTATGAGCTTAAGGATCCGGTTCCGGTCCGCAGACCTGACGGACCGATTGAATTAAGAACCGGTGTTTTAGCCGGTACTTTCGTAGATCCAATTGAAGAAAGTCGAGCTCAGAAATAATTTCCGCTTTAAAAATTGATTTGGGGTAACGGCCTTCTCGGCGGTCGCTATCATGGGGCAAACTTCAGAGGGTCGGGTATAATGTGACAAATGTTTGGAAGCTACTATGAAGTACGGGATTGGCTTGAAGGTTTTATTCCGTTTACATATTCCAAGGAAAATTTAGGACTTGCGCGGATTCGTTATCTTTTGAAACTTCTTGGAAATCCTCAGAAAAAATTTAAATCGATTCATATAGCCGGAACGAGTGGCAAAGGAAGTACGGCGTTTTACATAGGAAGACTTTTGCAAGTCATCAAACTCCAAACACCAAACTCCAAATTCCAAAAAAAAATAATTTCTAAAAAAAATTGGAAATTGGAAATACGAGAGCGTATTTTCGGAAAATCGAAAAGTGGAAATTGGAAATTCCAACCGAAGGTTGGCTTACATCTTTCTCCCCACCTTGTCGATCTGAGAGAGCGAATGCAGATTTTGTTCACCTCTGTCATTCCCGCGAATGCGGGAATCCACAAACCTGTAGATGACTGGATCCCCGATCGGGTCGGGGATGACAGTACCTTAATTCCCATCGGAAGATTTCTGAGGTTATTTAATCAAATTAGACCTATTGTTGAGGGGATAAAAAAGATACAACCCGACTTAACCCCAAGTTATTTTGAAATTTTGGTTGCGGCTTCCTTTTTATATTTTGCGCAGGAAAAAGTTGACTGGGCAGTTGTGGAAGTAGGACTTGGAGGCCGGCTTGATGCGACGAATGTTCTACGACCGGAGCTTTGTGTGATTACAAATGTTGGTTTGGACCACACGGATATTTTAGGCAGGAGCATTGAGGAGATTGCTTATGAGAAAGCGGGAATTATTAAAAGTAACACGAAACACGGAACACGAAACAGAAAACAGGAAACAGGAGATCTAGTAATAACTGGAGCAACGGGGAAAGCGTTGGAAGTTATAAAAAAAGTGGCAAAAGAGAAAAAAGCGCAGTTGATAACAATTAATACTCAATCACCAAAAATAACCTCAAAAACCGATTCTTTTGGTAATATTACTGAGTATATTGACTTATTTAATCATAACCCTCAAAAGTTTGCATTCGAAAATGGTTTATTGGCTGTTTTCGCTTTGTCTGCTCTTAGAATAAAGTTAAGTCTCCATACTATTAAAGAAGCCTTTTCGGTTGGTTTTCCAGGCAGATTGGAGGAGATTGACAAGGGAGTGATTTTAGATGGAGCGCATAATCCGCAAAAAATTAAATTTTTAGTTAATTTTTTGCGGAAGTTCACAGTTCACCCTTCGACTTCGCTCAGGGCAGACAGTTCGCCCTTCGACTTCGCTCAGGGCAGGCAGTTCACAGTTATTCTAGTAGTTGCCTTTAAAAAAGGAAAAGAGTGGCAAAAGATGCTTGACCTTTTAATTAACAACTTGCCGATTAAGGCGGTAATCGCTACAAAGTTTAATGCGGTGACGGATATGGGAAGATATCAAGCGGTTGGGCCGCAAGAAATTACAAATTACATAGAGTTAAAGAGTAAGAGAGTTAAAGTGGAAGGTTTTGACAATTCGCAAGAAGCGGTTTTTGAGGCTCTTGCGCAAGCTGGTTTCACTCCCGGAGTGAGCAATGATCAATCCGGGCGCACTCCGGGAGTGTCTCCGGCTTTAGTCCTTATCACTGGGTCGCTTTATCTGGTAGGGGAAGTCAGGACAATTTGGCATTTGCCCGATTTTTGACACAACTGCTTCAAATCCTCGATACTGAATTTAGTGAAGGTTTTATCAGACATTGATGTTTCCGGCAAGCGCGTTTTTGTGAGGGCAGATCTGGACGTTCCTTCGGAACAATTGACCCTTCGATGTACTCAGGGTCACCTCTTCGAGCCTGAGCCTCAGAGCCGAAGGCCTGAGCTTGCCGAACGGGTGACAATTGACCCTTCGACTTCGCTCAGGGCAGGCAGTTCACAGTTAGCAGAGTCAATAAGACTTAAGAGTCTCAAACCCACAGTTGATTACCTACTTCAGCACGAAGCCAGTCGAATTATTATTGCGGGGCATATTGGCCGGCCCTCCTTTACTAAAGTTACGGAGGGTAAACCTCCGCTATACAGCGAAGAGCTTTCAACAAAACAGCTCCTAGAACCGCTTGAGAAAATTTTGGAGAGGAGAATAGATTTTCTATCGAATTTTGTCATCCTGAACGACAGCGAAGGATCTAAGAAAAGAGATTCTTCGTCTTCAACTCAGAATGACAACCAGCTTGTTCTCTTGGAAAACTTGCGATTTTGGCCGGGAGAGGTTGAGAACGATCAGGAGTTTGCAAAAAAACTGGCATCAATGGCTGATATATATATCAATGAAGCTTTTGGAAATTGTCATCGTAATCACGCCTCGATGGCCGCCTTGCCTCAACTTTTTACCGATGTCGAAGACCTCCTCGAGTCTGAGCGACCTCGGAGTCGAAGACCTGAGGGATTTCATCCTAGAAGGGCAGTTGGACTTCATTTAGAAAAAGAAGTTGAGGTTTTAGGTTTACTTCTTGATAGTCCCCAAAGACCATTTATTGCAATAGTCGGCGGAGCGAAAATCGAGACGAAAGTGCCTGCTATTGAGAATTTGGCCAGAATAGCAGATTGGGTTTTGGTGGGGGGAGCGATAGCCAGAGAATTTCAAATTTCAAATTTCAAATTTCAAATTTCAAATGTTGTAGTGGCTACTTCAGAGGTCAATGATAAAGACATAGACCAGGAATCCATTGGCAAGTTTAAACAGATAATTTCAACCGCAAAAAGCGTCGTTTGGAATGGCCCGATGGGTATTTTTGAAGAAGGATTTGAAAAGGGAACGATGGCGATTGCCAAAGCTATAGTCGATTCTGGCGCTTACTCGATAGTGGGTGGCGGTGAAACAACTGAATTTCTATCCTCCAAAGAATTAATATCTCCGCCAGCTGGCGGATTCTCGTTTGTGTCAGTCGGTGGCGGAGCGATGCTGGAATTTTTAGCCGGCAAGAAATTACCAGGATTGAAAGCACTACAATAAAAATTGACCTAATTGATCTAATTCCTAATTGACCTAAACAATGATCAAATCACAAGTTCCAAATCTCAAACAAATTCTAAATTCAAAATCCAAATACCTAATAACTTTTTTTGAATTTTGGTCATTGTAATTTTGAGATTGTTTGTAGTTTGGTGCTTGGTTATATCAGCTGACAGCTTCGCTGTCCCTGATATATTAGAGGAGCGCCATCAACATTTTATGTTGAGGCGACCTGCTAATATTGGAATTTGTTTAGAAATTAAGATTTAGAAATTAGAAATTAACATGTCTGATTATTACCAAAAAACTGCCAAAGAGGTTTGTGAAGAATTCAGTGTCAAGCCTGAAAAAGGTTTAAGTATTCGCCAAGCCAAAGACAGGCTGCAAACTTTTGGCCCTAATATCTTAGCGCAGTCAAAAAAGGAAACCTTACTTGATATCTTTGTCAGACAGTTTAAAAGTCCTTTAATTTACATTCTGGTTTTTGCAGCCGCCCTAGTACTTCTATTTGGCCAAAGCACCGATGCTTTGGTGATCTTGGCAGTAATTATTCTTAATGCCATTGTCGGGACTATTCAAGAGGGACGAGCGAAAAATTCCCTAGAAAGATTAAAAAAGTTAATACGCCATAAAGCCGTAGTCAGACGGGATAGTGAAGAGATGCTTATAGCCTCTGATGAAGTTGCGCCTGGCGACGTTCTAATCTTACATGAAGGTGATCGCATAGCCGCCGACGCCAGACTAATTAAAGCAGAAAGCTTAACCACAGATGAGTCTATTTTGACAGGTGAGGCGTACACAGTTGCCAAAAATCCTGAGGTTTTAAATCGTAAAAATTTGGTCATTGGCGATCAGAAAAACATGGTTTTTGCCGGTACCAGTATTGCATCTGGTTATGGGGAAGCGGTGGTTGTAGCAACCGGTTTTGACAGCGAACTTGGTAAAATCTCCAAAGACTTACTCGAAACCGCCGATATTCCCCTGCCTCTTACTCGAAAGATTGTAAAACTTACCCATTTTATCGCCTGGGGGGTTTTGGCAATTGCCTTTGTTGTTTTATTAATTGGGTTAGTTCGTGGTATTGCCCTTCATGAGATTATTACAGCTGTTATTGGCCTTTCGGTTTCAGTTGTACCAGAAGGATTGCCGGTGGCGGTAACTGTTGTTCTGGCGAAAGGAGTTTGGCGCATGGCCAAAGCTAGGGCGATTGTCAGACAAATGGCGGCTGTTGAGGCTATGGGCAACGCGGACACTCTTCTCGTTGACAAAACCGGGACTTTAACAACCGGCCAGATGATAATCAATAAAATCTATTTTGGCAAAGACCATCTGAAAGTAGCAGGAGAAGGTTACCAGCCTGAAGGTAAGATTGAGGGAGGAACTAAAGAGAGTCAATTTAGACTTAAAAAGGTTCTAAGTTTGACTTATCTTTCGCTTAAGGCAGATGTTATTTATGAGGAAGGAAGCGGTTTCAGGCCAATAGGTGACCCTACAGAGGCGGCTATTGCTGTTGTCTGTCGAAAGTTTAAACTCTCAAAAGATGAGCTGGAAAAAGAGTATAAAACAATTATAGCCAAGCCTTTTGATTCGAAAAAAAGATATATCGAGGCTAAATTCGAAAACGATGAAGGACAATGGGACATTTATGTGGGCGCACCTGAGTTTTTAAGCCGGGACCTTAAAATCGACCACGAATTGACTTCCGATTATCAGAAATTAACCGAAAAGGGACTACGAGTAGTCGGTGTGGCTGTTTATGGCCCTTCGCGTGGCAAACTTTACGGTTGGCTGCTTTTGGCAATCGATGAGGAAATTCGCCAGCATGTCGCCCGTTCAATAGCTCAAGCCAAAAAAGCCGGCCTTAGGGTTGTGATGATGACTGGAGATTTCCCTAAAACAGCCCAAAGTATTGCCCGGGAAATTGGCATTTTTGAAGAAGGAGATATGGTTTTGACAGGTGAGGATGTCGAAAAACTCCCTAAAGCGAAATTACTTGAAAATTTGCAGAAAGTTTCTGTTTTTGCCAGGATTACCCCCCAGCATAAACATAAGATCGTTGAGCTTTTTAAAGAGAAAGGTCATGTAGTGGCCATGACCGGTGATGGGGTTAATGACGCTCCGGCGCTTCAGGCTGCTAATCTGGGTATTGGGCTTGGTTCGGGAACCCAAGTTGCCAAAGACGCTTCGGATATAGTTTTGACTGACAATGACTTCTCGACAATCACCCAAGCCATTGCCGAGGGAAGAAACATCTACTTAACATTAAAAAAAGTAATTTTATACCTGTTTTCAACTAGTTTGGGAGAGGTTCTGGCGATAGCCGGGGCGATTTTAATCGGTTTACCCCTACCGCTTGTGGCAGTGCAGATTATCTGGCTTAATTTTGTAACAGATGGTTTTTTTGTAGTAGCTCTGGCCCAGGAGCCGCCGGAGAATGGATTGCGTTCGCGCGAGGAAGTTGGTAGCGAGAATCTGGTAGATAGCTCTGCAAAGGAGAGAATTTTGCTGATGGCTCTGGCGATGTTTGTTGCCACCATTAGTGTTTTTGTATTTGCCCAGAAAAGTTATTCTTTAGATTATGCTCGAAGTTTGGCTCTGGTTATTCTTTCGGTGAGCCAGTGGCTTAATGCTTTTAATGTGCGTTCAAGGCAAAAATCAGTTTTTTCAACTCCGGTCAATAACGCCTATTTGCTGGCAGCATTAGTGATTGTTTTTGTTCTGCAAATACTGGCGATTCAGACCAATTTCGGCAATGCATTACTGCATACTCAAAAACTAAGTTTAACCCATTGGCTTTTGGCCTTTGGGGTTTCGACAATAATTATTTGGGTTGAAGAGGCAAGGAAGTTGATGGCGCGGGCAAATAACAATTGGCCCTCCTTTGTTAAGTACAACACTTGACTTCGAAGGGCAAGCAATTGACAATTGAATTAGATAAGAATGGAAGATAAAGTTGTCCAGATTGAGCAAAGAATTGCCGAGATTGAAAAGAGGATTGCAAAGCTAGAGGGTTTTCCCGGTACAAAACCGACAGTAATACTTTCTAAAGAGGTCCCCTTAGAGAAAAAAGCAGCTGGCCCAGAGCAAACGTCAGCCGGAATTTCAATCTTGGGGATAGCTCTTTTAGTTATCGGCGGATTAATTCTTTTAAGTTCATTACCCAGCTTTTTGTACGGTTTATTTGGCGGCTCCAGCTATGGTTATTCCTTTACCACTAACCTGATTTGGACAGTAATAGGTTCGTTTCTGGTAGCTTTCGGTTTGCGACAGATACAAAGGCATCGCGAAGTACAAAAGAGGGAACCACAAATTCAAAAAGATACTGCTTCTCAAATAGTATTCAAATCCACACCTTCGACTGAGAAAACCACAAAGGAGGAAGAGCAGAGTTTTGAATTTAAATTGGCAGCTAATTGGTTTGCGATTGTCGGAATCGTGGCGATTGTGTTGGCGGTCGTTTTCTTTTTGAAGTTTGCTTTTGACAACGGCTTAATTGGTCCTATTGGCCAGGTTATTATCGGACTGGTATTTGGAATTTGTCTAATTTTTGCCGGAGAAGCGTTAAGAGAAAAAGTCCACAAGTACAGCCAGATAATAAGCTCAGGCGGAATTGTTGTTTTATATCTTTCAATCTGGGCAGCTTATGGACTTTTCTATCTGATTTCGCCTTATGTGGCTCTTTCTTCAATGTCGTTGATTACCATTTTGTCCTCGCTTTTGGCAATTCGCTATGAGGCTGTTTATATAGGTGTCCTTGGGGTAATCGGGGGTTTTGCGACACCAATTCTTTTAGGGAAAGGGTTTGAAAGCGAAATGATTCTAATGTCCTACATTATAATTTTGAATCTCGGAGTACTGGCGGTATCTTTCTTTAAGAACTGGCGCGAACTGAACATTGCGACGTTTGCCGGTACTTATATTGTTTTTGTATCTTGGGTTGGGATCCATTGGAAGGTGGAAAAATTTCTTGAGACTATTACTTTTTTGACAATTATCTTTTTGATATTTGCAGTCAGTCTTTTTATCTATAACTTCGTATACAAAAAAGAAGCGGGAGAGTCAGACATCATATTGATGCTTCTTAATGCTGTTGTATATTTCGGTCTTGGTTATTATTTGATGACTGACGCCGGGTATAAAGATTTTATCGGGTTTTTCGCTTTTTGCCTCTCTGCCTTTTACTTTGTCTTGGGTTCTCTAAGTTATCAAAAGTTCAAAGAAACTTCTTATCTTACCCTTGGATTTTTGGGTATTTCCATATTCTTTTTGACAATCGCCGTGCCGCTTTCGGTCAAAAAGAATTTAATTACAATAGTTTGGGCGATGGAAGCAGCCTCCTTACTGCTTCTTGGTTTTTTGATAAGCAGTCAAAAGCTAAGAGTTGCCGCTTGCATAATTTACATTCTGGTTGTTATCAGGCTAGTCGGTCTTGATACGCAAATAGATATTTCCAAATTTACCTTGATTTTCAACATGAGATTTTTGACGTTTATGATCTCCGTTATTTCAATGGGTATTGCTTCGTATTTGTATTTTAAATACAGACAGAATTTAGATGAAGATGAAAAGAAAATACTACCCTCCCTTTTGATTGTAGCTAACATCCTTCTTATTTGGGCATTGTCTTGGGAATCGATTTCATATTTCGCAAGGAGAATAGATGAGGTAAAGAAAGCCGACCTAAAAGTTTCAACTTCTGATGTTAGAGTACTTTCTCAAAGAATTGCTCAGACTCAATTTTTCCCAGCAACTGATAGCGCAAAAGCGCAATTTGGCATAGTTGAATTCAAAATACAAGAATTAAATGCACAGGGCACAAATCCATTTACCACTTATATTCCCCTAGCTACAGTGAAATTAACTGATGTAACAGGAAACAGGGTGATTTCCCAGAGTTTCTCTAATGCTGATGGACTCGCCGCCTTTGGTGAAATTCCGCCGGGTAGATACGGTATTTTAGCTTATAAGGCAGGATACAAGGGGATATGGAAACAAAATGGTTATGGTTCAGGTTCGGGATGCATCCAATCGGGTTTGAAAGGAACCACTTTTAGGGCAACTATACAAAATCAAAATACTGGTGGATTAATAGCAGCTTGGGATGATGGTTTAGAGATTGACGGGGGTGCAACTGTATTATGCCGAGATTTGGGACTTACAAAAATTTCTTCTCAAGAAGAAAATCCTCCATATAATTACGGGAATACCAACTATCGACAAAGTCAGTCCAGCAATTACCAGCCTCCTAAACAGTTAAGTACCAATACCCTGAAGCAGATTAAAAATTTG
>MFCA01000016.1 GCA_001775095.1 Candidatus Curtissbacteria bacterium RIFOXYA1_FULL_41_14 | reverse complement strand
TTTGACCCCACTTCGCCCTGCGAGGCAGGGCTTCGAGGGGCAAGCTGGTGATAGATATGAATAAAAAACGCATACTGACGGGAGATAGGCCTACTGGGAAATTGCACCTCGGCCATTACGTTGGATCTTTGAAGAACAGAGTAAAGTTGCAGGATGAATACGACTGCTACTTTATTATCGCGGATTTGCATACCCTGACAACTGCGCCGGAGAAAACTGGGGAGCTGAAAGAGAATATCAGAGAGCTGGTTTTGGATTATCTTTCGATTGGTATTGATCCGGCTAAATCAACGGTCTATGTTCAGTCACAAATTCCAGAGGTAGCAGAGCTGGCGGTGATTTTTAGTAATTTGGCGACTGTTCCCCGATTGCAGCGTGTCCCGACACTTAAAGACGTGATGAGAGATGCGGATATTAAAATTCCATCGCTCGGACTTCTGGGTTATCCGGTTTTGCAGGCTGCCGATATTTTAATGGTGAAAGCGGACTTGGTGCCGGTAGGACGCGACCAGGCTTCGCATATCGAGGTAACGCGCGAGATTGCAAGGGAGTTTAACAGATTATACCCGCTTGTGCTCACCCCCGGGGTGAGCCGAGCTGAATCTTTGCGTACCCCGGGGGTGGACATGGGAAGTGGGGTTTTCCCCATTCCAGAAGCGTTAATTCCCGAAGATATTGGAACTTTACCCGGGACGGACGGCAGGGTCAAAATGAGCAAATCGGCGGGCAATGTGATCAATCTTTCAGACGATAGCCAGGCTATTAAGAAGAAAGTTATGGGAATGTATACGGATCCATCGAGGGTGCATGGAGATGAACCAGGGAATACGGAACAAAATCCTGTTTTTATATACTTGGAAGCTTTTGTTCCGGAAATTCGAAATTCGAAATTCGAAATTCGAAAAGAAGAACTCAAAAAAAGATATAAGACAGGAAAAGTCAAAGATGTTGAGGTGAAGGAGTTTTTGTTTGGAGTTTTGGAGGAGTTCTTGCAACCACTGAGGGCGCGGCGCCAAAAATTTGAAAATCAGCCTGAAGTGATCGAAAATATTTTGAAAGAGGGAACAGAAAGAGCCCGAGCAGAAGCTCAAAGGACGCTCGCCGATGTCAGAATGGTGATGAAAATTGACTATTAATAATTTGCCAGACTCCGCGGCTGGCAATTTAATTTTTCAAGTGATAAAATAATCTTTCAAACATGCCCGACAAATCAGAAAAACTCCAGAATCAAATAAGCGATATCCGAAAGAATAAGGGACGTGCCATACCTAAAATGCCGGTACCCAAATCTTCATGGCGAGGATTTCTGATTTATGCTATTTTAGGAATTTTGCTTTTTGCATTTTTTGCTTTTACATCGACTTCGACAAACAGATTAACCCCCACTGAACCGCTTTCGACTGTAGTTACCGATGTTAAAGATAATAAAGTACAAAGTATAGAAGTTGCGGGCGATAAATTAACTGTGAAATTAAAAGATAATACGACTTATTCTTCAAGAAAGGAAGAGAACCAGTCATTGACGAGTGTTTTTAAAGATGCAGGTGTTGATCCGACACAAACACAATTTGCAATTAAGGATCAGACTTTTTCGCAGGTCTGGGTGACAATCTTAACTACTTTTTTGCCGCTGGGTCTAATCGTTCTTTTCTTCTTTTTCATTTTCCGACAAGCAAGAGAAGGCGCTTCTTCGGTTTTTTCCTTTGGCCAATCACGGGCTAAACAATTTACCCGCGATATGTCAAAGATAACTTTTGCCGATGTCGCGGGAGTGGATGAAGCGAAACAAGAGCTGCAGGAAATAGTTGACTTTTTGAAGCATCCGGAAAAATACCGGGCGGTCGGTGCCAGAACTCCCAAGGGAGTACTCCTGGTCGGTCCGGCTGGGACCGGAAAAACGCTCTTGGCACGGGCAGTGGCCGGTGAAGCCGGTGTACCCTTTTTCTCGGTTGCCGGAAGTGAATTTATGGAAATGCTGGTAGGAGTCGGCGCAGCCAGGGTTCGTGATCTTTTTAGTCAGGCCAAGAAGAGTTCACCGGCGATTATATTTGTCGATGAGGTTGAGTCGATCGGACGAATGCGTGGACTGGGATTTTCCGGAGGGCATGATGAGCGGGAACAGACGCTAAATCAAATTCTGGTGGAAATGGACGGATTTGCGCCCAATGACAACGTAATGGTAATGGCGGCGACCAATCGTCCTGATCTTTTGGATCCGGCTTTAACACGGCCGGGCAGATTTGATAGACGTGTAGTCTTGGATCTCCCCGATATTGAAGGCAGGAAAGCTATCATCCAGATTCATATGAAGGGGAAACCTTTCGCCAAGGACGTAGATATCGAAAGACTGGCTAAAAGGACAGTCGGCTTTTCAGGAGCTGATATTGCCAACATGCTTAACGAAGCGGCAATTTTAGCCGCCCGTGGTTTAAGAAAAGAAATCGAAAACCTCGACCTGGAAGAAGCGGCGACTAAGGTTAAACTTGGGCCTCAAAGAAAGAGAATGCAGTCGGAGGAAGAAAGAGAAATGACTGCTTACCACGAAGCCGGACACGCAATTGTTGCCAACTTTTTGCCGCATGTTGATCCTGTTCACAGGATTTCAATTGTGGCCAGAGGGATTACCGGAGGCCATACTTTGGTACCGCCTTCGGTTGACCGCTATACCGAGACAAAAACTAGGTTACTTGAGCAAATCGCTACGCTTTTAGGAGGAAGGTCAGCCGAGGATCTGGTGTTTGATGAATTTACTACAGGAGCCTCCAGTGACTTAGAAATCGCTTCAAATCTGGCCCGGGAAATGGTTACCCAGTTTGGGATGAGCGAACTTGGTCCGACGATTTTTGCGCCGCGGACTCAATTCGGAATTTGGCCGATTGCCGGCGGTGAAACCAGTACGATCTCTCCTGAACTGGCAGCAAAGATTGATAAGGAAATCGGCAAGATTATCGACGAGGGCTATAAAAAGGCTAAGGAGATTCTTTCCAAAAACCGGGCAAAACTTGATCTAGTGGCCAAAACACTTTTGGAAAAAGAAACTTTGGAACGGGATGAATTTGAGAAATTAGTCGGCCCAGCTAAACTCAGTTCTGATGGCGAGATAAAATTTAAAACGAAGGCGAAAGCTCCAACTACTATAAAACCCGCCCACGCTTGACTTTTAAAATAGTAAAGCAATAAAATTCGTCAAATGGAGAAAAAAGAAGATGTGCCTGGAGTTGTTGATGTATTTTTTCAGCACGACGGTGTCGGGAAAATTGCCCAACTGAGGAACGGGGCCATTAAATGGTTCATTGTTGTGGTTCCGGATGAGCCAAGATTTGGCATTATAGATGTGGGTTGTGACGCATTAGAATTCGGATATCCTCTGGAATCGACCCATCTTTGTTCGGAGAGGGATTATCGGCAACTTGTTAGGGAAATAGATGAAGCTGGAGATCCGAATATCAGAATGACAGTTCTTTGGGAAAGACCAAGCGAAGCCGCAAATCCTTCACAAGCATAAATTGCCATATATGCTATTGTCATTCTGGGGAGTCGAGTCAGACTCGACGACACCAGAATCTAATAAGATAGGATTCTGGACAAGCCAGAATGACAGAGAATGCGAAACTCGGGTGTGCTAAAATTTTCCCAAATGAATCGTTTGCTTCTGATTGACGGGAATTCGCTTTTTCACCGGGCATATCATGCGCTTCCGCCGCTGACTGACAAAAAGGGCGAAATGGCTAATGCCGTTTTTGGATTTTCCAACATGCTTCTCAAGGCAATAAACGAGGTTAAACCGACGCATATTGCCTGTGCTTTTGATACCAGAGCTCCGACTTTTCGCCACATAGAATTTGAAAAATATAAAGCAACCCGGATTGCTCCGCCACCTGATCTTTATCCGCAACTGCCAAAGGTCAAAAAAGTTCTGGATGCGTTCGGAATTGTCTATTTTGAGAAAGAAGGATACGAGGCTGATGATATACTCGCGACGATTACATCGCGAGTAGTTGACAATTCACAGTCGACAGTTCATAGAAAGAAAAAGACCGTGAACCGTGAACCGAAAACTGTGAACCAAGTAATTATTCTTTCCGGTGATAGGGATGTGCTGCAGTTGGTTGACGGCGATGTCAAAGTCCAGATGCCCTCCTTCGCCAAGGCTTCGGAGGGTAAACCTGGTTGGGGTGTTTTAGTAGGGGTAAAAGAAGTTCGCGAAAAATATGGCCTCGAGCCGCATCAAATGGTTGATTATAAATCGTTAATCGGGGATCCTTCGGACAACGTGCCGGGAATTTCGGGAATCGGTCCGAAGACGGCAGCCGCTTTACTTCAAAAATATCATACCTTGGAAAATTTGTTTAACCACGTCAAGGAGTCTCCTTTAAAGGTGCGGGAGAAGTTGGAAGCTGGAAAGGATATTGCGCTTGCTGCTAAAAGGCTGGTGGATCTGGACAGAGATGTGGATATCGGGTTGGAGTTGGAGAAGCTGAAATTTAGGCCAGATTGGAATCAAGTCAGGCGAGAATATGAAGACTTAGGGTTTAAGTCAATTGTGGCCAAACTCCCCGGAGAAACTAGTTCACAGCCAACAGTTCACAGTTCACAGAATGAAATTAAGAATAAGATTGAAAGAAAGACAGTGAACCATCAATCGAGAACTGATAATCGTAAACAGCTTAAGTTAGTTTAAATGAAAGTTGCGTTAGTGCATGATTTTTTGATCGAATACGGTGGTGCCGAACGGGTTTTGGAGGCTCTTCATGAAATTTGGCCCAAGGCGCCTGTTTTTACCGCTTTTTTTAATCCAGATTCATTGGGACTAAATGCCTCAAAGTTCAAAAGTTGGAAAATAATTAGTTCTTGGGGAGCAAAGCTGCCTTTTTGGCAAAAGCTAGTTTCTCCTTACCGGGTTTTTTCTAAAAGTTTTTTTGAGCATTTCGATTTATCGGGTTTTGACTTAGTTATTTCCTCCTCAAATATGTACATGGCTAAAGCAGTCACTCTTCGACGAGCTCAGGGCAAGAAGTTACCAATTCATATTTGTTATTGTCATACTCCGCCGAGATTCTTGTACGGTTATTCGACCGCTTTGAATTGGAGAAAGGATCCACTGCTTCGACCAATTGGCGAAGTAATTAATCACTTTATGCGGGTTTGGGATTTTGAAGCAGCACAGGTTCCAAAGAGTCAAAGTCGGGGTAGAGTAGATTGCTTTATTGCAAATTCAAAGGAGGTTCAGGCCAGAATTAAGAAGTTTTACAGGCGAGATTCGACAGTAATTTACCCGCCGGTGGATATTAAAAAGTTCACAGTTCATA
The DNA here is from genome assembly GCA_001775095.1 of Candidatus Curtissbacteria bacterium RIFOXYA1_FULL_41_14. GTDB lineage: Bacteria > Patescibacteriota > Microgenomatia > Curtissbacterales > GWA2-41-24 > GWC1-40-35. The sequence goes on along the minus strand of MFCA01000016.1, from coordinate 5,904 downwards.
GTCGACAGTTCATAGAAAAAAAGAAAACTGTGAACCGTGAACCGTCAACCGCTTACTTTTTAGTTGTTTCCCGGCTTGTCGGCGCCAAGAAAGTTGATCTGGTTATTGAGGTTTGTGCGAAATTAGGATTGCCTCTGAAGGTGGTGGGAGGTGGAAGAGAACTTGAAAATCTGAATAAACTTGCCCAGATACACTCCCGGAGTGAGCAAAGTTTCGGCCCGGCACACTCTGGGAGTGAATTCAAGTTAACTATAGAATTTCTCGGTGAAGTTACAGACAGTCAACTAACCAATCTCTATCAAAACTGCAGAGCGGTCATTTTCCCGGCCGAGCAGGAGGATTTTGGTTTAGTGCCGATTGAAGCAATGGCAGCCGGTAAGCCGGTAATCGCCAATGCTCAAGGTGGAGTATTGGAATCGGTGATCGATCCTTCGACTCGCTCTGCTCGTTCAGGACAAGTGCTCTCAACAAGTAAGGGAAAGTGCACTGGTGTCTATTTTGATCCGGCGACCGTAGGATCTTTAACTTTGGCAATCAACAATTTTGTAGATCTTGAAAAAAAGGGCTATTTCGATCCCAAATTTATCCGACGCCATGCGCAAAAATTTAGTAAGGAACGATTCAAGCGCGAAATTTTGAAGTTTGTAGAAAATAAAGTTGAATGAATTTTAAAACAATCAAAACAGATTTAATTAAAGTCTATGATGACTGGGCGCCGGTTTGGGGCAAGGATATTGCTAAGCCTGATTGGGGTTTGGATGAGTTGGAAAAGTTTACTCTACTTGTTAAAAAGAATGGTGGGAGGAAGATTTTGGACTTAGGGTGCGGTTCAGGAATCCAGTCAAAAAAGCTTTCAAGAGCAGGTTTGAAAGTTACAGGATTTGATCTTTCGTCCAAAATGATTCAGCAGGCGAAAAGGAGAGTCCCTGGGGCAAAGTTTGTTGTTGGAGATATAACGAAGATGGAATTCACAAAAGAAGGGTTTGACGGGGTTTTTGCGCAGGCTTCGCTTTTACACATCCCTAAAAAATTAATCCCAAAAGTAATGAAATCAATTCATAAAATTTTAAAAACAAATGGTGTTTTGTATCTTGCCTTAAAGGAAGGAATTGGAGAAAAAGTAGTCGAAGAGGAAAGACTGGGAAGAGTAGTTAGAAGATTTTTTTCATTTTTTACAAAAGAGGAGATTGAGGATTATTTACAGGGTATAGGATTTAAGGTTTTGGAAATAAAACGTTTCGTCTCGAAATCCCCAACAATTTGGCTCTATATTTTTGCAAGGAAAGTTTAATTTTCCCCTCTTGAATCTTTATTAAATTCGTGACTAAGGTTAGGGTAGGATGGGATTTTTTTGGAGGGAAAGAATTTCAGCCGTTGAGTTTACCCGAAGGATATGGTCAGACAAGACTTTTGGATGGGGTCGGGGACGAGAGTAGTTATATTTCCAATGAAGATTTAGAAAGAAGAGTTCAGGCTAGAAGAACAAAAAATGGATTTGAGCCAACTGAAAAACCATCGTCTATAATAATGGAAATTGATGGGATGAGTAATCAACAATTTATGAAAGCGATAGAGCCGTTAAGAACCCGCATGATAACTCCACCTCCGAGGAGTCAGAGCCCACCTCGGAGGTGATTAAGAAGATTCTTCAACTTTTCATTGTCCAAGCAGAAAAATTAAGTTAGAATAGTTGCTTATATGAGTAAAGCATCTAAAATTCCTGTACTTGAGGTTAAAAATTTAGTTAAAAAATTCAAAGATTTTACGGCTGTTGATGATATCAGCTTTGACGTCAAAGAAGGCGAAATCTTAGGCTTTTTGGGGCCAAATGGTGCTGGAAAATCGACGACAATTAACTGCATTCTGGGGGTTATTGAACCTGACGATGGAAAGATTAAAATGTTTGCAAAAGATATTTCCCAAAATCGAAGTGAAATTATGAAAAAAGTTAACTATTGTTCAGCCGAATATAATGTCGCCTGGAACTTGAAGGTTTACGAAGCTTTATTCTTCTATTGTTGTCTATATGAGGTAGAAAATGCCAACGCACGAATTGAGCGAATTTTAGACCAGATGGAAGCAAATGAATTCAAAAATAAATTTCTTAGGGATTTATCCTTTGGCCAGAGAGCAAGAATCAGTCTTTGCAAATCTCTTTTAAATGATCCTAAACTTTTACTTTTGGATGAGCCGATGGCATCGATGGATCCGGACATGGTGGATAAAGGTATAAGACTTCTTAAGAGGATACAAAAGGAAAATAAAATTTCTATCCTTTACACTTCACATAATATGTGGGAGATCGAGCAAATAGCAGATAAGGTTGTTTTTGTAAACAATGGAAAGATAGCAGCCCAAGGAACCCCCCTGGATTTGACAAGAAGACATTTCCTGGCTGATACGGATGAGCCTAATTTAAGAGAAGTTTTTATAAAACTTTCAAGGAGTGAGGATGAACATATCTAGGATTTACGCGATTGTGTTAAGACATTTTTTCCTGGCTATTCATCAATTCGAGAGAATTACGGACATATTTCTATTTCCAGTTTTGGCACTTGTTTTGTGGGGTTTTTTGTCGAGTTTCGTGCAGTTTCAAACTCCGTCTTTGGCCAATTTTCTTTTAGGAGGCATGATTCTTTGGGTTATTTTTGAGAGGGTAGGATCAAATGTAGGTGTTGATTTTATGTTCGATGTTTGGGAAAGGAATTTGATGAATGTTTTGGCAAGCCCGATTAAGCTTCCAGAATATATCACAGGGCTTGTGATTGTTTCCTTACTGAAGGTTTTAATTTCTTTTTTGGCGATGTGGTTTGTGGCAACAGTCTTTTTTGGTTTTGCGATTAACCTTTACGGAATATCATTAGCTGCTTTTTGGGTTAATTTGGTATTTTTTGCAGTTGTTTTGGGAATTTTTAATGTTTCAATTGTGATGCGTTTTGGAAATACGATTGGTCCGTTAACTTGGATTTTACCATTTGCAATTCAACCGTTTGCGGCGGTTTTTTACCCTGTTGCAGTGCTCCCTATTTTTATTCAAAAGATTGTCTGGTTTTTGCCGATTTCTCATGTTTTTGAAGGGATGCGATTTACTTTTACAACCGGAAGGTTCCAAAGTCTTGAATTTCTAGCAGCATTGGGGTTGAATTTGGTTTATTTTGTAATCGTTATTGGTTTTTTCACTTATATTTTTAATTTAGTTAAACGGAAGGGATCGTTAGCAAAACTCTAAATAGTATGCCTGAGTTACCAGAAGTAACCGTTATTGTTAATCAACTTGACAGGAAGCTCAAAGGCTTAGTGTTGGAGAGTATTGAGTACGATTGGCCGAAGAAATTTGATTGGGCCGCCGGCCCGGAGCGGCCTCTGGCTCGGAGGGGAAATAAGTGGACTTTAGATTTAAAAGGAGCAAAGATAGTTGGGGTAGAGAGAAGAGGGAAGGTAGTTTTAATAGAAGTATCAAAGGTATCAAAAGTATCAAAGGTATCAAAAGATTTGACAATTCTTATCCATCTAAAACTTACCGGGCAGCTAATTTATCAAGACGCTAAAAGTCGGATTACCGGAGGACATCCGATTCCGCCTTTAAATTTGCCGGTTCCGAATAAAACTACTCGGGCGACCTTCACTTTCACTAATCAAGGCCATTTGTATTTTAATGATGTGCGTAAATTCGGCTGGGTGAAAATAGTGGAAAGTGGAAAGTTGAAAGTTGAAAATTATCTTAAGGAATTGGGACCGGATGCACTGGAGATCGGTCTTGATGAATTTAAAGAAAGACTTCAAAAGCGAGGACAAGCTAGGATTAAAAAACTTTTGATGGATCAGGCTTTTATTTCCGGGGTCGGCAATATTTATTCGGACGAGGCATTGTGGAGGGCTAAAATCCATCCAAGAAGATCAGCTATTAGTCTTCAGCCATTAGAGGTTAGAAGATTGTATGAAGGACTCCAGAAAAGTCTTAAGTTGGCAATTGCAAAGGGCGGATCATCCGCGAGCGCTTTTGTTGACAGTGGCGGAGAGCGTGGCCTTTATCTTTCGTACGCTAAAGCTTATCATATGACAGGAAGACCTTGTCAGCGTTGCAAAACAAAAATTATTCGGGAGAAAATTGACGGTCGAAGTGCACATTTTTGCCCCAACTGCCAAAAGTTAAGATAAATCAAATGTCCTTAATACCAAAAAGTTATCTTTCTGTACTTAAAGATAGAGATTTTTTTCTTTTGACTTGTGTAATTTTTATCGGACAATTTGCCTCGGCGTTTTTGATGTTGGCTTTGGTTGTTTCTGTATTTGCCGAAACCAAGTCTAACTTTGGAGTTTCCGGAGTCATCGCCTCTTTTACTGTCCCCGGATTTTTACTGATGGCAATTGCCGGTTTAGCAGCAGACATATTTGACAGAAAAAAGATTATTCTTCTGGCCAACACGATTATTACATTAGTTGTTCTTTTGATTCTTTTTTCAATTGAAACAGTTTATGCTTCAATTCCTCTTTCTTTTTTGTACTTTGCAGGAAATGTATTTTTTTATCCGGCTTCTGCTGCTGCCTCTGCGCAACTGGTCAAAAAAAAACAACTTTTAGCCGCTAACTCGATATATATTTTTACCTTATCTGGTGGAATAATTCTTGGACTTTTTTTGGCAGCAGTAATTCATTTTTTTCTGGGCAATAGAGCAACTTTGGTTATTTGTGAGATTTTACTTATTGCGGCAGCAGTGCTATCGGTATTCTTACCGCCTTTAATTCCTCGAAAGATTAAGAATTATTCCGTTTCCAAGACACTTAGCGATATTTGGAGTGCCTTTATTTACATCTTCAATCAAAAATTGATCTGGTTTTTCTTTCTGATTTTTGCTCTTATGCAAGGAATAATTGCGTTCGGAGTAACTTTGGCGCCCGGGTTTTTTGACGAGGTAGTCGGGCTTTCTATCAACAAAAGCCCGATATTTATATTTCCGTTCATTGGTTTTGGAGTACTTTTAGGTCTTATCTTTGTTCATAACTGGAAACTTCAGGAAGGCCAGATAGTGACTGTAGGAATTGGAACGTTAGGATTTGCAACTTTAGTTTTGGGCCTTATTTTAAGATTGAATGCAATTTCCGGCAGGTTGTTACTTGTTCCTGTAGGAGTCTTTTTGGTTCTTTTGGGTTTTGCGGTTATTGACTGCATAATTGCTTCAAGGACAGTAATGCAAAAAAAGGTATCCCACCATTATCAGGGTACTGTTTTTGGTGCCAATATCATTCTTTCGTCTTTTTTGGGAGCGACCATGGCACCATCTGCAGCCGTTTTTGAAGTGTTATTGGGATACGTTAATGTCTTGATCTTCTCAGGACTTGGTTTTTTGGCGCTTTCCGCACTTTTTTCCAGATTTAGCCTTCGATGGAAATTTTAAATCTACACCTTGCCAATTTTCGCAATTTCTCCTCAAAAAAAATCGTTTTTGATAAGGGCTTGACCGTCCTAATCGGACCAAATGGCAGCGGTAAAAGCAATATCTTGGAGGCAATTGGCCTTTTTTCCGGGATAAGGCCAGTAAAAATTGATACTGATTTTGACTTGGTTAAATTTGGCGAGAGCGAAGTTAAGATTGAAGTGAAAGTTTTCGACTGGAATCAGGATAAAGTTTTGACAATTAATATGATAGTTTCAGATGAGCGTTATGTTAGGAAGGCCTATTTTATCGATTCTGTAAAAAAGAGACTTGCAGACCTTTCCCTTAGCCTTTCGGTGGTTATCTTTTCTCCCCAAGACTTAGAGTTGGTAACCGGCTCTCCTTCTGTTCGCCGGCATCATTTGGACGATCAGCTTTCATCGACAGACAGAGAGTATCACCGCAGTATTAATGCGTATAACAAAATTATCACCAGAAGAAATAAAATTTTGCAGCGAGTTGCCGAGGG
>MFCA01000015.1:7097-8868 GCA_001775095.1 Candidatus Curtissbacteria bacterium RIFOXYA1_FULL_41_14 | reverse complement strand
GCAACTTTAGTAACGGCTGTCTGGCTATTTATATTCTGGTGGTTTAGTTTCTCGTTCGTCTTAGAGACAAAATAGTTTAGGGTGCAAAGTGCAAAGTTGAAGTGTATAGTTTAAGTTAATTTTTAATTTTCAGTTTTCAATTTACAATATCAGCAGATTGCCTCCCGATTAAATCGGGATGGCACTCCTCTGATATATCAGGAAGCCCCTTCAAGCGACAGCTTGAAGTGAATGGCTGATATAAATTTTCAATGTAACAATTTAGAAACAAAAAGAAAAATTGGTAATTCAATGAAAATTGTAAATACCAAAGCGTATTTTCGGAAAACCGAAAAGTAGAAATTGTAAATTACAAAATATTTTGATGTATCCCGCGCAGACTTCATTTATACCAGTAATTGTTGCAATTGTTAGATTTACAGAAGAACATGGGTTTGGGGGACTTTACCCATTTTGGTATTTGGGATCAACGCCGGTTAAATATTTGACAGGACCGGTTGTACCAAGCCTTCTTACAGCTCTCCATAAGGTTCTTGGAGGGGTTTCTCTTTTCGATTTGTCGTTCTTCTTAATTCTTACTTCATTTCTCGTGTCTTCTGTAGGATGGGGGATGTTGGCTTGGCAGTTATCTGGAAGAAGAATTTATTGTTACATTGTTGGATTGTTGACATTGTTTGCACCCTGGCACTGGATTTCGGCATTTGCTTTAAGCGACGTTTCGGCGATTTTGGCAACCGCGCTGACGCCGTGGGTGCTATTGGCGTTTGTCTACAGCCTTGACATTAACAATTTTCAATTTATAATTTTCAATTTTCATTCAATTTTCAAATTTAAATTTTTAAACATTAAAAATTCATTAATAATTTCAAATTTAAAATTAAAAATTTTATTCCCAGCTTTACTGTTTGCTCTTTTGCTTCTTACCAACACGACAGCTTCAATTCCGGCGATTATTGGTTTAATAATCCTTGGAGTAATCATGTACAAGAAGTGGGAACTTGGATTAAAAAGAGTAGGACTGGTAATTCTTCTTGGTTGGTTTTTGACTTTGTGGTGGTATCCACCAAATTATTGGCTGACACTCTTAGCAGCGCCGTCTATCGGGGGTAGTTCGGCTGCAGGTACTTTGATACATTTAGTTAATTTAATGCGTGGATTTGTGCCGGTAATTTTGGCGATTTTTTTAGTAGCATGGGGAGTAGGAAAAAAAGATCTTTTTGGAAAGTTTTCCCTATCCTGGTTTAGCGTTTTTGGACTTTTGACACTTTTTAGATTTTTTGGTGATGTGAAATTTTGGTTGGATTGGACAAGTTGGATAGGGGAAGTTGAAATAGGATTGGTTCTGCTGTTTGCAAGGAATTTTCAATTTTCACTTTTCAATTTTCAATCAAATCACAATTTTAAATTTTTAAACATTAAAAATCCTATTTTCTATTTGCTAGTTGCAATTTACTTTGCTTTTGGTTGGTTTTTTGCCTGGCAGAATCGCAGTTTTTGGTTACCACGGTCAAATATTGATAATACGGTGGAGTACAAGATAGCAAACTGGTTATCTAACAATTTAACAATGAAACAATTGAACAATTCTCCAACAGTTTTCCTTTCCGGCTCGACTGCTTTTTGGTTAAACGCGTTAGTCGATGTCAGGCAGGTTAGAGGAGGAGTTGATCAAGTATCCCAAGACCCGAGTTGGCGGCAGGCTGTTTGGGAGATCCGCGAAGGTGCAACCACTGAAGGTACTGAAAGAGTGCTGAAGGAACTGAAGATCAAT
>MFCA01000015.1:0-6999 GCA_001775095.1 Candidatus Curtissbacteria bacterium RIFOXYA1_FULL_41_14 | reverse complement strand
AATAGTCCACGGTATTCTGCGAGCGAATATAAATTTTCAATGAAGCAAATTAAAAACAGTTATGATTTAGAAGAACGGACTGCAAAATTTGGAGAAAATATTATTTTATTTTGTCGAACTTTAAAGCCGGACGTTGTCTCAAGGCCAATAATAGGTCAGGTTGTGAGATCAGGAACCAGTATCGGTGCCAACTACATGGAGGCTAACGCCGCTTGCTCAAAAAGAGATTTCCAGAATAAGATCTACATTTGTAAAAAGGAAGCTCAAGAGACCAAACATTGGCTAAGAATGCTTCTTACGTGTTTTCCAGAGAGAAGAGAAGAGATAACAAGATTATGGAAAGAGGCCCAGGAGTTAACCATGATATTTCAGAAAATTACCTCATCTTTAAAGAAATGATAATTGGAAATTGATAATTTAATGAAAAATGAAAATTTAAAATTAAAAATTGAGAGGCGCCATAATCTTCTACACCATGCTGGTATGATAATTTATTCGGAAATAGTAAATCTGGCCTGGTTTTTGGCGGGTGTGGTTTTAACAGTAGGTGGGTTGGCAATTTTTAAATTCGCCCAAGGCGAATTTTTTAAATTGGCTGTTGGTCTACCGATTATTTTAATCGGTGTAAGTGTTGGCCTTTTTAAATTTCACGAAATAATTTTGGTTATAGCTAGGCCAAAAAGGCTTAAAGCAATGTGTATTTTTTGTCAGAAGGATTTTAATAAATAATGAAAGATAACCAGAAAACTGAAGAAATTTGGCAACCTGATTTACATACAGAACAAAAGCGAAGGAAGCTTCTAGTAAAGTTAGCTAACGGTAAAATTTTAGATATTGGTTACAATGAATTCCCAAATGATTTTCTAAAGGAGACTGTTGGTTTTGATAAACAAATCGTGCGAAGACCAAAGAATTATATAAAATTAATACAAGGTGACTGCCAAAAGCTTTCCAAATATTTTAGCGCTCAATCTTTTGATACGATTATCGCCGGTGAGACAATCGAGCATTTGGAAAATCCTTCAGCTTTTTTAAGAGAGGCAAGAATAGTCTTGAAAGACGATGGAAAACTCTTAATTTCGACCCCAAATCCATATAATATATTAACAATGTTTGCAAATATTTTTTATATAAGACCCGGGTATGCTTCACATATTAATCTATTTACTTTTAGAACGATGATCGAACTTTGTAATTACACAGGGTGGAAATGTGTAAAAGTTTTTGATGCTTCGGGAGGAATAAATATTTGGCCTAAAAATAGAAGATTTTTTTTACCATTCCCAAAACCATTTTGCTATCAATATATTTACATTTTAAAAAAGAGTAAATTAAAACAGTAGTCTTTTTTTTGCCCTAATAACTAAATTTGTGAAGCGTAGTATGTATCGAAACATCCGGGATAAGTTGTTTGTTGGCAAAAGATATTTCCTATTTGGCGTATAACCACCTAAATCCAACCAGAATTTGCTTATTGGTTTAGACCCTGTATTAAAACGTCTCCAGTAATTATTATTTTTCCAGCAAAAAAAGTGCAAATAGAGGAATTCACGACGACGTTTTCCGTTTAACTGAAATACTTTGCCATTTTCCCACAAATAGCGTTCTTTCGCTGAAAAAAGTTCACCTACTAGTTGACCGGAAGGCATTATCGAGGCACCTGTTTCGCATCGGCTTTTTGATAATTCTTTTTTGTAATTAACATTGAAAAATCGTAAATGCCTATTGCTGTTTATAAGTTTTAGCATAGGTTTATGATCATATCCTAAGCATGATGGTGCGTCCTGATAGGCAAGATGTAAATTTTCAAGTTTAAGATATAGTTTATTAATCCCCTCAACATTTCTATAGAGAGTAAAATGGCCAACAGGAGCGCTAAACGGAGTATATATATCACAATTTATAATCTTTGTTCTTAAACTGAAAGAATCCAGATCACCGTAAATTATGTCCAAATCATAGTTTCCCCAGAAAGTAAAACCATTTAAATAATGTTTGAATATATCTCCATACATTGGTTTCGCGTCGCAGATTTTGTAAGGTGTTTTAATTGAAAATGGTAAACCAGTTTGTTTTCTGGCAAGTTTGTTAAAAATATCCATCGACATTTTCTCCCATCTTACGTTTTTTGGAAGTTTATAATGATTTTTGTGATCACCAAATAGAACCCATGAAAATGCGCTATTTTTTTTGCAGCTTTCAAGAAACAATGGCATCCAAACTGGCAATTTGCCGAAATAAGGATTTATAAAGCAAATATTTGGCAGACTTTTCGCGTTGTTGTTAAAAAATGCAGTTTTTGGTACTTTCCTAAAAATTGTGTGAGTCATAAACTTAATCTAACTTCTTAATCAGTTCTATTAGAATATACCAGGGAAGTATTCTTATTTTAAATGATAGAAAAATCAACTGAAGGAATTCAAGCAGGTATCCAACAAAAAGCCATTGTTGGTTTTCTTATTCTGGCTTTAAGAAAAGTTTTATTGCAGGCAGTTTATACAGTATCGAACATTTTTCTGGCTAGACTACTGTTTCCTTCGGATTTTGGTATTTATGCAATTATAGGATCAATTGGAGCAGTTTTTTTAGTTTTTAGTGATATTGGACTGGCTGCGGCTATGGTTCAAAAAAGGAGGAATATTTCCAGTTTAGAGATCAAAACGTCGTTTACCGTCCAGTTGATATTGGGAATTTTTATTTTTCTCTTAATAAACATTTTTGCAAATTTTTTTGCTGAATTCTATAAAATAGAAACCCATGTTGGTCTTGTCAGACTTTACAGTATAGTATTTTTATTGTCATCTTTCCGGCTTATTCCTTTGGCACTTCTTGAGAGGAATTTAAAGTATCTAAATTTGTTTTTTGTAGAGGTTATTCCAATGACTCTGGGATTGGTTGTTACTGTAATATTAGCCTTTTTGGACTTTGGGATTTCCAGCTTTATCTGGGGAGTGTTGGTTAATTATCTAATAAGTGCTCTTATATTACTGCCTCAACAATCTTGGTTTAAAGGCGTCTATTTTGACATAAAAAGTTTTTTATCACTTGCTAAGTTTGGGTTTAATTTTCAAACTAATGTTTTTTTAGGTTTACTATATGGACCACTAATTATTTTATATCTTGGAAAAGAAGTAGGATCTGAAAATTTGGGGTATTTTCAATTTGCAGCTAGCATTTATGTATTCCCTTTGGCTTTTGCAGAAATAATCAACAGAGTTTCCTTTCCTATAGGTTCTCGATTACAAAGGGATAAGGTACTTTTAAAAAATCTAGTGGAGAGGACGGTATCGTTAATTTCCATTACAACACTGCCCTTAGTAGGAATCGGTTTAGTGGCTGTTAAACCATTTTTGCATTACATCTATACAGATCGCTGGTTACCTGCATTACCTGTTGTTTATTTAGGTTTATTGCAGATGGGTATTATGTCCTATACAGGGTTTTTTAGCCAAATACTTATGGCAAAAGGTAAGTCTGAAATAATAAGAAATATAGCAGTATTGTGGGCTTTTTTAACATGGATAATTGCTCCGTTTTTAATTTATAATTTTAATTTTGTAGGGTTAAGTATAACAAACTTTATAGTAACTATAAGCGGAATTATTTTTTACTTTATACTTAAAAAATATGTAGATTTTTCATTTTGGAATAATGTTTTAATTTATATTATTGGGTCAGTATTTGCCACGGTTATTTTTGTTATTCTTTGGTCTTTGTATGCGGATTCACTTCTCACGCTGGTTATCTCAGTCGGATTGTCGATGTTTGCGTACATCGTATTTTTGTTTTTATTCGCAAAAGAGACCTTAGTGCAATATTCCATGATGATTAAGGGCATATTGAAATTGTAGAATTTGTGATAAGCTCAAATGGAAAAAATGTTAACTAATTTTTTGAAGTTTTTTGAAAAACTATTCAATCTGTTTTTACATGCTTTTTTTGTAAGCATGGTAGTTTACTTTGCCTGGCCGATTTTAAGCTTGTATTGGAATCAGAAACCGGCGGTTGGAATTGATCTTTTTCTTTCGGTGGATTTTGTCACTTATATTCATAATCATTTCAACTGGCCATGGGCAAGCTGGAAGTATATTTGGTATGGGGGAACACCACTTGCGCAAACTTATCCTCTTTTACATTTCTATTTAATGCAACCGCTGTTGCATTGGTTCAGCGCTGTTGCCGCTGTCCAAGTTTATGTATTGGCCTCGTATGTATTATTTTTTGTGTCTTCGTACTTACTTTTTTATTCTCTCTCAAGAAGTAGGCCGTTCTCTGCATTACTGGTAATTGCTTGTGCCTATTCTTTTAATCTTTGGAGCCAGCTTTATTGGGCAGGAAGTATACCTTATACTGCGACTCTTTTTTTGCTTCCTCTCTCACTTTTTCTGGTTCACAGAGGATATGAAAGCGGAAATAAGCAAAGCTTTTCTCCGAATAAGAAATATTTGTACTTTTCTGCTTTACTTACAGGTACGTTTATACTCGGACATCCTCAAAGTTTTATTGGCTACACAGTTCCTCTCACCACAATTTTTATTTTATTTTTTTGGGACAAGAAAACAAAAATTTTTCATTGGGGGAAGATTTTTACCTTATTTATTTATGGGTTAATCGTTCTTGCCGTAGGGTTTCCTATGGTCGGAACAGGACTAGTCATATTTAAAGGTTTTGCCAATATTATTAACTCTCTTTTTGCAGGTGTTAGTACAGTTTCACAAGAAGGAGTAGCGGATTCTGCTGCGGCTACCTCTGGAACTTTGAATCCTGTTGAAAGAATGGTTGATATCTATACCAGATCAAACCCACTATTATTTTGGGCGCTTGGAATTAGTTTTGCAATTGCACTAATTACACTAGTTCTTGTTGTAATAGTAAGAAGAAGGTTTAGCCATAATATGAAATTATTATTACCTTTCTCTTTAATGTTTGCGTATACCGTAATTTTTATCTTTTCATTTGCCAAAGGTCTAAATCCGATTGCCGGGGGATGGTATAGGGTGTTCTGGCCAACGATGACTGTTTTAGGTTCTTTGGCGGCCGTATTATGGAGGACAGCAACTAATAATTTAGAAATAATTATTGAGGATTTCTTAGGTAAAAGTTTCACCGTCAGAGTACCACTTGCGATTTTGACTGGATTTATTGGCTTGGCTGTTTTTTTTGTGGGGAATGATTTTTTACAAACCACTTACCTGTCTTTTCAAAAAGAAACTCTTGGCCTGGTTTCGGAAAGCAGCGCTTTTCCTACTGTTTTGAGTTTAGATTTGGGCAAGGATCAGTGGCCGCAAAAACTACCCAAACTTACCCCGGACTGGATTAATCCAAATGACATGAGTTACCGCTTATACGACATGGACGCAACTGTCAATATCTGGTGGAGCTCTGTGTTTAAATTGCCCTTAGCGCGTGGCTATCTCGACGCCGCACCTACGGGCCCTGATTCTGAGAATTATTCGGGTTGGCAATATTTGCAGAATATCACCTTTTCTAAAAATGAAGTAGTCGAAAGATATGACTATACCGTCGATCAGGCCCGCGCGATGGCCGTTTTTTTTATTGACTGGCATGCTATCAAGTATTGGGAAGGTGCTCCCGTATATGGCAGGAACTATGCTTCGGCACCTTCATCCTACATTGGGGAAGATAAAGATTTAATTAGTCAGTCTGAATCGGTGTTCGCAAAGAGACCGGCAAGATATTTTCAAATTGAAGGAAGAGGCTGGGATATTCCTGAGTCAGACCAGGAACTAAAATATTACGAGGTGAACGAAGCTCTTACCTCCCCTATTTATATGGGTTCAAATGCCCCCTCTATTTTAGTGATCGGAGACCGTATTGGCCAGGATACCGTGATGAGAGATTTAGGGCTTTTAAACATAAATTCCAGACGGGGCATTATAGTCCAGTGGAATGAGCCTATTGATAAATTAGGGAAAGATGATATAGCAAATTTTGATGTGGTTTTTGCCTACAGGTACAAATATAATAGTTATGGAAAGGCTTTTAGGAGATTGGAGGATTACGTTAAAGATGGAGGAAAACTTTTTATTGACACCGGAACGGAGCAGAAGGAATCAACATCGGATAATCTCCCCGACGTTTTTCCTTTTGAGCAGTCTGAAAGAAAACCCTTAGGGAAAGACTGGGACTGGAAAATAACAGAGTCTGAAATAGGCAAGGGAGTTAAATTTGAAGCATTTTCAGAACCAATGTACGATGAAGCACCATGGAGTTTTAGTTACCCGACAGGAGCTTTGGATCAAGGTACAGAGGTAATTGCTCAAAATCATAGCCACCCTATTTTAGCAGCGCAAACAATTGGTAAAGGGAAGGTCATTTGGAGTGGAATGAATTTTTTTGGTCATGTCCAAAGGTTCAAGAACGATGAAGAAATAAAACTTCTAAAAAATATACTTTTTAACTTTGCGGATTTTTCCCAGGACAAAAACGTTAAAGTTTCATATCAGAGACCGCAAGCGGAGAAAGTAATAATTAGAGGTAAGGCATCAAGGGCTCTTCTTTTTAAAGAGGCAGCCTATTCCGGTTGGGAGGTTAGAGTTAAGGCTGATGGTTTTGACCAAAAATTACCGATCTATCAGGCTGGGCCAATGGTGCCGGGGTATATGTATGTAGTATTGCCAGAGCAAGCCCAGAAAGGGTCGTTTGAGGCAGTATTTAAGTACAAGGGAGAACTTGTTTACAAACTTACATATCTTGTCTCTTTCTTGTCGATATTCCTGGTTTTGGATTTAATATTTTTCCAGGCAATTATCAGCAGGTTCTTAGGAAGGGTACTTGGGCGTGTTCAAAGGAGAGTAGGCAAGTGGTGGGAGAAAGAAGAAGAAGAGTAAAAGGCAATATTGTTTTAATTTTGGCGATCATTTTGGCTCTGGGAATCCGTTTTTTTTTAATCTTATTAAGAAAATATCCAACGAGCGATGAGATTTGGGCTTATCTACTTTCTAAAGCTGACTTTAAAAGCATTTGGTTTGGAACTTT
>MFCA01000014.1 GCA_001775095.1 Candidatus Curtissbacteria bacterium RIFOXYA1_FULL_41_14 | reverse complement strand
TGTCCGGGGCCCTATGATATAGTGAAATTGGAGACTGAAACTCGAGTAGCAAGCTCAAGTGCCTACTGCATTATCTGTCGCAAGATAGTCACGTCAGTTGAGCTTTTTTAGGAATGTACTTAGTAGCTTTTTGAGGAAACTATGCTTCTGTCTCTGATATAAAGTTGTTTGTTAAAAGCGAGAATTATATCCCTTTTTTCCTGAACTGTTCCGTTAATTAGTGCGTACTTTGCATATTCCTGAAAGGATCTCGTCTAGAGTCGCGGTTCCCGCAATCCGCCAAACTCGTCACCCGTGGTTACTAGTTCCGCCTATTAAATTTAGGAATTTATAAACCTCTTTAGTATCTTTTAAGCTATATTTGGCTTTTGTTGAACTAATACATGTTCCGACCTTGATACAGATTGCCCCTTTAAGTTTTTCAAAAACATTTTCGTCGCTTTTATCATCTCCGATAAAAATAACGAGTGGTTTTGTTTTTGAAAGTGTTGTGTGCATTTTAACCACAAATTTTGCAAAATCACCTTTATGCCAGTTTATATTTGGGCATATATCATAGACCATTTTCCCCGGGGTGACAGAAACTGCAGAATTTTTAATATAAGGCTTGATTATTTTGTCAAATCGTATCAGTAGTTTAGGAATATTTCGCTTGTGAACCAACCTGTAATGCAGAGCCAATACAGAGCCTTTATCTTCAATAAAAGCCTTGTCAAATTTGGCAATAATTTTTCCAAGCTTTTTGGCAATTTCTGATATGGATGATTGTATTTTGTTTGATATAGGGAATGTATAAATTTTGCCATAAATTTCTGTTTCAATACCGTGGTTGCCGGCATAAATTATATTTGGAAGCTTGATTTTTGCTTTTAAGTCTTGCAATTTCCTGCCGCTTAAAATTGCAATATAGAATCCCCTTTTTTTACTAAGTTTCTGCAAAAGATTTCTTGTTTTTATGGTAATATTGGCTTTTTGCGGATGAGTTCTAATAGGGGCCAGTGTACCATCAAAATCAAGTATTAAAATTTTGGTAGCATGCTTTTTGACAAGCGCCAGGATTTTGTCTAAATCATTGTACAAATCCATCTTTAATTCAGCTCTGTAATCGTTTTTAAAAGTTCAGCAGACCAGCGGTAGACATTAAAATTTTTAACGACTTCTCTCATTGCCCCCATTCTTTTTTTCTGTTCTCCAGGCTCCATATCAAGTGCAGTTTTGATAGCTTGGGCAGTTTGTTCCCCATTATAAGGATTGACAATTATCGCGTCTTTAAGTTCCCTTGAGGCACCCGTGTACTGGCTTAAAATTAATACACCCTTTTTATCATCTCTGGCTGCTACGAACTCTTTTGCGACTAAATTCATGCCATCGTGCAGTGAGGTTACTAAGCAGACATTTGTCATTTTATAAAAAGTCTGAAGTTCTTCGTGACTGTGATGTTTTTTCAGAAGGACAATTGGTTCCCAACCTCTTATTTTAAAAAGATTATTAATGCGTTTTACTTCCTTTTCTACATCTTGGGTGAATTCTCGGTATTTTAATACTTCAGTTCGGGAAGGTGCCCCTATTTGGATAAAGGTTAAATTGCCTCTATAAGAAGGATATTTAATAAAGAAAATTTCAATCGCTTTTAAGCGTTCGAGGATTCCTTTGGTATAATCTAACCTATCGACACCAAGCCCAATATATTTTGTTTTAATACCCAAATTCTTTAGGAGTTTTTCGGCTTCATGCTTGTAATCTGTGGTTTTAAAGTCGCCATAACCATTTTGGAAAGCAATACTTATGGGAAAAGGCTTAACTTGCGAAACATGATTATTTCTAGTAATTGTAAATCTTTCAAAATCAATTAAAGATTCAAGTTCTCTGCCTACAGTTTCAATAAAGTTATTACAGTGTAGCTGAGTATGGAAACCAATTAAATCGGCACCCAACATTCCATCTAATATTTCTTTTTTCCATGGGCAAATACTGAATGATTCCGGATTTGGCCATGGAATGTGCCAGAATATAGCCAATATGGCATTAGGTTTTTGATTTTTGACCATTCGAGAGACTAATGAGAGATGGAAATCCTGAATTAGAATTATAGGTTTGATGTGGTTTTTTGTTTCGGTAACAATGACATTGGCAAACTTTTGATTTACGTTTTCATACTGTTCCCAGTCTTCTTTTCTAAAAATCGGGCGGTTATGGGCGATGTGACAAAGCGGCCATAAACCTTCGTTTGAAAAACCGTCGTAATAACCCTGTCGTTCCTTTTGGCTCAGCCAGATACGACGCAAAGTATATTTTGGCTCGTCTGGCGGTACCTTTATTTTGTTGTTTTTGTCAACGACAGTCTTATCCGCATCGCCGCTGCCAAAAGCAATCCAGGTTCCGCCACATGACTGCATAATAGGTTCGATTGCAGTTACCATACCGCTTGCCGGGAAATAATATCTAATTTTGCCCCCATTTTTTGTGTGGATATAAGGTTCACGGTTAGAAACCATAAAAATCGTTTTGTCTTTTATAATTTCTTTTATAAACTCCTTCAGCCTTTGGGCAGTCCAAGGAGAGTCTAATTTTTCCAGTCTGAGTCGTGCTTCTTCACTGGCCGAAGTTCTTGCTTCTAAAAGACTTCGCCGGATGTGCGAAATTTCAGTAATAAGAGGGCGGAAAAAAAGTGAATTAGTTAGGCCTTGAGAGTCTTGCTTAAGATTCCCGGCTCTTGCGAGGCGTAGCGTTTCAACAAGATTTTTTATCGGTGTATAAATAATCCAGCGAATTAAAAGGAGGGTCGCTAAGGATAATAAAGATGCCTGAACTAATAATCTGATAAAATTATTTTTCCATATTTCATTTAACCTGTCATCTATGTAACTAGCATTCTGGATGACTACCAAAGCACCGACTACGCTTTTATTATCATGGAGAGGTGCTGCTAAAAGATAGACTTTTTTGCTGCCTAATTTTGTATAGTCGCCAGTGGCTTTATCGGCATCCAGAGCATTATCTACCGTTTCTTGTCCTGCGGAAGTTGCTTCGGGAATTGTTGAGGAAACCGCAATAATATTTCCTTTGTTATCGTAAATTCCTAAGCCCGCAAATCTTTCCCGATTGGAAAATTTATCAAACACTTTTTGTAAGGAATCTGCTGATTTATTAGTGAAATCCGGTTCAATTGTTTCTTTCAAGCTTTCGGCAAGAATTGTGGAACGATATTCAAGATCACTTTTCAATCTTTGCTGCTCACGATTAACCTGGTTTACAGTAAAGGCACTAATTATCAGTGCTATGACGGTTACGATTATAAAAAGCGCGACAATAATCTGTTTCATCGGTATGTTACATTTTACTACTCTTGGAAAAATGAAGTTAAACCTTACAAAGATTCTTCGAATTTTGCAGACTTTTTGATGGTACTTTTCAATGTTTTAACCTTCAAAAGTGCCAGTGATAACAAAAATGCGACTGACGATAGAAAAACCATAACAAGAATCAATAATTTAAAGCCATAAGCAGAGGCTATTGAAGCGCCAATAAGTGCAGCACTTGCGGAGACTATATAAACAACAGCATTCCAATTGCCCCAAGCAACTGCCAAATGATTTGGTGTATTTCTTGAAAGTAGTGCATCATATGAGGGTACTCTAACGGCTGACGCGATACCTAAAAGTACCTGCGCAAAATATAAGTGCGTAACAGTGCTTAAAAACAAATAATTTAAGTATCCGGTCAATGCAAGCAAATAACCCAAAACTACAAATTGGCGGAAATTGCGATTGTGAGCGTCCTCGAATCTCGAAATAATTAATATTCCAATACCTGCGGTGAATGAAAATAATGCAGAAGCTATTCCCACTTCTATCAAACTTCCACCTATTCTTTCCACAAAGATCGCAAAAATGGGAACAATTAGACCAGCGCCTGCTATTAGAAAACCATCAGTTAGGTAAAGAATTACTCTAGTAAAAAAATTGGCGAGCAGTTGCTCAATCAGATTGATTTTTTTATAGAAAGACATATTCATAGTATACTCGACTTTAATTTTAATTATATAAAAAAAGGTCTTTGAAATCTTCTATAATTAATTCAGAAACACATGAATTGGTATCAAAAGACAACGAAATCTGTTCTTGAACAGTTATACGTAGATTACCCAAGAGGTTTCAAGACTCTATCTCTAGTTAATTAGGCAACTATATCAAACTATATCATTAGAATTTGAGACTCTCCTTTTTATGGTGTTTCATTTGTCTCATTTAGCCTCAGATGTGAGACACGACTATAGTGATATATTGGGTTCAGACCGTACTGCTCCACTATCCTTCACTAAAGTTTCGGATAGTAAACCATTTATTAATTAAATTATGTTCTACGTGTATGTTTTGTTCAGCAAAGAAACAAACAGATCCTACGTAGGTTATACTCCATATTTAAGAAAAAGGATTAAAAAAACATTATTCCGGCCAAGTTTTGTCAACAAAATCAAATCTCAACTACAAACTTGTATACTACTGTACATTTCTTACAAGGAGTGGGGCATTAACTTTCGAAAGATATTTAAAATCAGGATCAGGAGTTGCTTTTATGAACAAGCATTTTCTGAAATCTGTAAAGAAACCTGTTACTCGAAACTCTTTGTGAAGTGTAACTTTAGAGAATGATATTAGGGGAATACTGCTACTCGTAGCTCGAAAAACTATTTCGAGCGAAGTGCTGTGCCCCCACCATAGCCTTTTGACAAAGGGCAGGTTCACAGATCCAGCGCAGGGTGGTCTACTTTAATTCCATACTTCCCAAATCCAAAGTCCAGAAGTTCCTTCATTTCACCCCTCCGGTCATCGCTCCCTAAAATCACACCCAAAAGTTTTTTGCCATCATTCTCCGCATAAGTAACCAAACACAAACCGGCTTCCCAGGTAAACCCCGGTTTTATGCCTTTTACTCCAGGGTATGTCGTTAACAAATTCGTGTCATTATAAAGATCAAAAGCCTTATGATAGCTATTTGCCTCAATAAATTTATGCTCTGCCGAGGAAACTTCGCGAAACTCGGGGTAATTTTGCCAGATAAAATGGGCAATTGTCGCCATGTCATATGCAGTCGAGTACTGCATTCTGCCATCTTCGTCAAGTCCCGAGGCATTTATAAATTGCGTATCGAAAAGACCCAGGCTGTTGGTCTTCTCATTCATCATTGCCACAAAAGCCTCCTCACTGCCGGCGATTCCCTCAGCCAGTGCAACAGCCGCATCGTTGCCGGAAACCAGCATCAAACCGTATAAAAGTTCTTCTCGCGACAGCCTTTCACCCGTGGTAAGACCCATACTATTTTCACCAACTTTAGCAGCCTTTTCCGATACCACATAAATATCAGAAGGTTTCGTATTTTCAAGTGCCAAAAGAGCGGTCATAATTTTAACCGTGGAAGCAACCGGCAATTTTTGCTGCGGGTCTTTTTGAAAAATTACCTCTTGCGTATCAAAATCAACTAGAATCGCCGATTTTGCCGAAAGTGTAAGACCGCTGGTGGAAGCAAGAGTTAATGATTCGGTTTTTGGAAACCACTTATTAACTATTGGTGATTTGCTTATTCCGAACACCTTGGGAACAGGGGATTTAAGAGAAACATCCTCACTCCTTAAAAAAAAGAAGCCGCCGAAAGTCGTCCCGATTAATAATAAGGCCGCTATGAGCCTGCCCATAAATACATTATATTCGCAAAAAAGCTCCGAAGCTACCCTCGCCCTGTACAATTATTAACAAAAGAATGTAAACTAAATAGTATAGGCTCAAATGATAATGATTATAAGTAAAGTTTCCATCAGGCTAAAAAGATTTGTAAATCGATCAAAAGCTTTAGGAAAAACACTAAAACACTTGCTTTCCACGGTACAGGCATCAATTCTTATTGGTTCACTTTTAATCTCTTTATCTATTTTGGCAAGCGGAGGAATAATGAAAGAGAAAGGTTTTAACTCTTTTACCCCCAATCCGATTACTGGCTCGCAGACTAATCCTCGGCCCTCGCAACCCACCAGCCCTGGCGAGAAAGTTAATATCGGGATCGGCTATTTACCTATAAAAGGTAACAGTAGCGCCAAAGTGACCGTAGTGGAGTTTGCCGACTTCCGTTGTCCGTTCTGCGAAAGGTTTTTTAAGGGTGCTTCCCATTCCATCATGAAAGATTATGTTGATACAGGCAAAGTAAAATATGCCTACCGCCACTATGCCTTTCTAGGAGAGCAATCTGTCTGGGCAGCCGAAGCTTCCGAGTGCGCCAACGAACAAGGTAAGTTCTGGGAGTATCATGATTGGCTATATAACAACCAGGCTCCTGAATCTAACAAGGAGTATTATTCAAAAGATAACCTTGTTAAATATGCCTCAAATGTGGGGGTCAATACAAATCAATTTGCCTCATGTTTGAATTCGAACAAATATGCAAAACAGGTAGAAGGTGATCTTTCCGAAGGTCAACTGGCTGGAGTCAAGGGGACGCCAACTATATTCATAAACGGCACTCCCATCGTCGGATCTCAGCCTTATGCCACCTTTAAGGCATTAATAGAACAAGAGCTTAGTAAGTAAAACTGTAATATAAATCGCTTCAACTTGCTGAATCAGTAGCTTGTGGAGGTGTGAGGACAGGTGTTACTTTGGGAATTTCGGTCACATTAAAAACCTCTACCTCAGCGATATCCGTAACGCTTATTACCCCCGTATCCTTATTCTGTAATCCCGTAACCAGGACTTGCTTGTTCGTATATTTTGAAAGATTAATGCTTTCGGGTATTTCCAAAGGCACCAAAGTTCCATTTCTTAAGGAAAGAAGGTAACGCGTTTGACTTGAACCTTTGGCAACTTTTAAAGTCCCGGCCTTGCTTACTTCCAAACGAGGCGCCGGACTAGGAGAACCAGTGACAGTAGGGGAGGCCGAAGCAACAGGAGCCACAGATTGAAATCTTGTAAAGGTCAATCCTGACCATTTGCCCATCCCCACCAGGGCAAAAATAAAGACAGGCAGAGCAATCAGCGGTACAGAAACCTTAAATGCAAATGTAGTAGTTTGCTTTTTTCTGATCTGGTCAAGCCAATAAAGAATTTTTTTGAAAGGATTTGAGATGGAAAAAGAAACTAAGGGCTTTTCAAATTCCGGATTGATATCGCTTCCCGGAGTGGAGGATTTAATATTTACAGAAGCTCCTTTTATTTCGTTGCCGCCCTCATCTCTAATTTCGATTTTAGGCTTAATAAGCGCCATAATTTAATGTTAACAGATTTAACCACTCACCTGTCATCCAATAATGCTTATTTAAACCCTATATTGTTCGAGCGCAGGAGGGTACCGGCTGGTACTCTCCGCAGCGAGAA
>MFCA01000013.1:22617-69689 GCA_001775095.1 Candidatus Curtissbacteria bacterium RIFOXYA1_FULL_41_14 | reverse complement strand
TTGTAGGCTCGCATATACGAGCCATTGTAACGGCCTTTCAAGATACATCAACTGTACGGAATGTATCGCGGCCTAGACAATTAGGTAGGCCCAATCTTTGCGTCTTTAAAAGCCGAACAAAAGCTACTTTAGTCTAAATATTGGCCCAGTTATACCATTTCTCTGAAAGAAACCTTCAATTTGACGAATAGCTTCAGTGCGAGACCATTCTTTTTCTTCAGGTCTAGCAAATTCTCTGATCTTCCTTTCTGCCTCCGGATCAACAAGGACAAACGCGCTATCCTTATCGATCCATTGGCATCTTGAATAAATCTGTTCTGCCATTCCATCTCTTGTCTGGGACTTTTGTACCCGATCAATCCAATCAAGATAAATTGTACCTTTATAATCGCTCTGCCAACCAAGGGATTTAAGTCCTTCCTCTATGGAGTTTTGGAGGGCAAAAGCTGCTTTTATCCCAACTTGTCTTTGGACATGAAGAAGGTCAACGTCACTATCAGGCCTGATTGGTCCAGAATGAGTTCTACTACCAAACAAAATTACACCTAAAGCGCCAGGTTCAAGTTGATGGGCTTTCTCGACAGCTTCTCTGAGAACTACCATAAGTTTTTCTTTTTGAGCAAGACGTTCGCTAGTCACAGATTCAACCATTTGGCGAATTATACTATTTTTGAGACTGAATTTGCCAACTATGGGGTGAGAAAAATTTATTCTTTAC
The DNA here is from genome assembly GCA_001775095.1 of Candidatus Curtissbacteria bacterium RIFOXYA1_FULL_41_14. Lineage (GTDB taxonomy): Bacteria > Patescibacteriota > Microgenomatia > Curtissbacterales > GWA2-41-24 > GWC1-40-35. The sequence continues at coordinate 68,971 of MFCA01000013.1, read as the reverse complement.
TTCTCGCAGCCGATGCCGTCACCGTCCCGATCTAGATCATGAGGATCTGGAGGGCAAATTTCTATTTTGGCGTTTGGCTTGTCTATAACAAAAATTCTCATTTGGGAAAAATCAAAAGTCCTTTTCAACTTCTGGATAAACTTAAACCAATTACCCTAGATTGAAGGTTGAGGAAGTTGTTTTAAATCCTCTAATAATTTCGGATTACCTGTAATAATCTTTCCAATTTCTAATCTAACCATCTGCACATTGGCATGAATCGTTGAATATATCTCATACCTTTGCTGCCACAATTTTTTATGCCCTCTCATTTCTTCAATCAATAAATAGTAAGCGTCCTCTGATTTCTGCATTGCCAGCGCCATTCTGTTTTTAAAAATCCCTGTCTGCATATATCTCAAAATCTCTTTGCTTTTCTCATTTATTTCCTCTTTTGTTAGTTTTAATAAATGCATCTCAACGATAGCGGAACGTAAAAGAAAAGCCAAATCCAAAAGGCCTAAAGGGTCAATTACTATTACTTCACCGTCAATAAAAAATTTAGACTTACCGCTTTTAATAGCATGTGTTACTACAACAGCGTAATTACAACCGGCTGTTTCTTGATGTCTTTTTGCTTCCAAGACAAACGAGTTATCATACTTTGAAGTCTTTTTACACTCATACAGAATACTTCCAGCTTCTTGGCCTTTATGTCTTACTGTTTGAATATTATCTCCCAACTTTCCAGTAGGTTTTATTTCATCGTCGGGAAAATTCTCGGATAACATCCGAGCAACTTCTTTTTCGTAATCAAAGCCAGCGGTTTGTGGTGTAAATCCTTGTTTAAGCTGTTTTTCTAATTCTTGAATTTTCTTTTGAGCAGCAGCTTGATCTTTTGCTTGTTTCGCAATCATTTTTGCCATTCTCTCGCGTTCACCTTTTTCTTTTTTAACTCCCTTTTCAATACCAATTACTTCAGCTGCTTTTGCGGCTCTTCTTAAATCCGACTGATGTTTCTTCTCTAAGAGTAATTTTTCCTTCTTAAATTTTTCTAGTTTCTTCCTAGTTTCTTCAGTATGCTTTTGTTCCGCTTCCCATTGGCCAGTTATCTTTACCCAATGATCACGGGCTAGAACACTACCACATAAAGGACATTTATAAACTTGGTCATCCATTTTTAACACCTTTCTCAATCATTTCCTCAACTTTTCTTTTTGCTTCTTTGAGGAGCGCTTTTGATTTTTTGCGCGCTTCGTGAGATTTCCTAACCAAATCAGCGATTTTTTGTTGAGTTGATTTTGGCAAAATTGGGACACGCAAATCTCTAATTGTTGGTAAATCTGTATTCTGTCTGACACTTGCTTGAGCTATTCTTCTTAACAAGTAGTAAGGACGGCTTACATTATTGATAAATAAAGTAAGGTACAAAGGGTCTAAAATTTTTATCGCTTCATTAGTTAAACGAGCGCGGATCGTAAAGGAAGCAAATAGCCAACCTTCTTCTGCTTTGGTGGCTAACGCCGCTCTACCCACTGTTCCCATTTGAGAAATGACGATGTCATTTGCTTTTAAATAAACTTTCTGCGGTAATTTTTTCGTCGACTCTTTCTCTAAATAAACCAATTTAGAATAATCAATAAAACAATTTTGAATATCTTCTCCTTTAACGTAAGTTATGCCACCCTCCTTAACATACGGGCTTGTGGGAACTGTACCGTAAGAAATCAAAGAACTTAAATCTTCTAGCCTTTGTTGTTTGAATTTACTAAGAATTTTCTCTACTTTTTCATATTTAGGGTCAAAATACTCTGCGTCTACCCGGTTTGCTTCTTGTGTTTCTCTGAAGTGGACCACATATGACAAACTTTCTTCAGGCTTAAAATCCCCCAGCCCCAACTCCTCCAAAAGCAAATTTTCGGCTTGAGAATAAAATAGCTTTGAATCTTCTAGACTTTGTCTCGCTTCTATGACTAAAGGAGCTATTTTATCTTGCTGTTGTTGCGAAGGCACAAAAATCAATAGTGATTTCAAGTCATCTATATTTAAACCTGTTTGGACATGACCTCTAACACTTCTCTGCAGTAAGCTTTTGCCGTACTTGCAGTTCAAGTATGCTATTAAATAAAAAGGGTCTATTGTATTTGTTCTAAATACAGTACTCTTACAACTGAAAATAGCAGGGGTGGCTGATTCATCAACGACCGAAGTATTGCCTAAGGTCCCAACAACTGAAATTAAGATATCGCCTTTTTGTAATGAATATTTTTTTAATCTTTCAAAATCCCCACTAGGAATATAAACATTGTCGTCATCTAAAAGAAAAAACTCCTTCACATCCTTACCGCGAACATACCTATAATCTGTATCCTCCACGTAATTCTCAACATTGAATTCTGATCCGAAAGGACCTGTAATAAATTTACTATCAATTTCTGACCATGGTTTATATGCCTTTGTTTTCTCGAGGTTATTAATCAGTTGTAAATATTCCGGCTGGTAATATTCCGCATCCAGCCGATTTGCCCCTTCCAGCTGTGATTTCTGGATTATTGAGTATTGCATTGTTATTTTCGCTGAATTTTGACTAAGGCGATATCTTTATAGCCAAAAGTATTTAGTAGTCTTCGCTCATTTTTAAAATTAACCTTACTGAAAAAGGGAATATTCAAATCCTTCTGCGACTCAGAGATAATACCAAAGACAATTTTGTAATCGATAGGAGAAGGGTTTGTTCCTTCATTAAATGGCAAAGAGGGTTCTTCCTCTTTGACTTTTTTCCTAAACTTTGGATCAGACAGAAACATATGACCCGAAACTCTTCCTTGGGCAAATAGATGGCTTAATGCACTTGAGCCGTAGTAGTTTTTTACATGTATAAATGTTCTATTTTTAGTATCAAACACATCGCAAAACTCTACAGAACTAGAACCGCCGCCGTAAGTAATATTTTTTCTATCCATCAAAACACCGCCTATTGACTTAGCTAAGTTCTCGTTATATTTATCTTCGTGGAGTTTCTTCTCGCAGGCGAGTAGAGAAATGCCCGAAGAAGCAGATAATGTATTTTTGTAGTTTTCTTCTACCTCTTCAACAAAATCTTTTGCAATTTCGTACCACTTACCATTAGTTAACAAAATTTTTCTGTCATCCTTTGCTATCTCGCAATATAAACAACTGAAGTATGACCAGTTGGTGTATTCTTCATCAGAAGAACTTCTAAAACAGGACACCTTTCTTTTTTTGAGAAAATCTAAGTTCAGTTCTTTTCTTTGAGCTTCGGATAAAGACTGCGTGAAATCCTGTATAGTGATGTCGTCAACGAGGTTTCCCTTTTTCCCATAATATGAAAATCCGGCTATATCTTCCCACTCAATAATTTCTGGAATTGCCATCCATACTCTCACGTCTTGATCTCCTTCGTTCTTTAATGCACCAACCAACATTTTATCCCACTCCTCCGTGTCTCTAATTTCTTTTACTTGGTCAATGAAAGAAAAACGCTTTTTATAATCTTCCTTCTTGTAATATTCGTAACACTTTTTTAAAAACTCTTCTATATTAGAGATATTGAACTTTACTGAAGCGCTAAAAGCAATTTTTCCAGTAACAAGATTCTCACCAAAATAGCTATCATTAGGCTTTCCGGTAATCTCCTCTAATAAATCTTGCTCAATGTCAATTCCAAAGTCGGAAATATTACCTATCTTGCTGAGTTGTTCAACAGTATTTTTGGGCTCCGATGACAAGGTTCTTTTTTCTATTTTTCTGATACTATCTCGATCGACAAGATTTAAAACTACCTTGAGTCCAAAATCATCTTCGCAATAAATTTTATTGATCATCGAGTGCCCGTAGCCAAAAGGCACGGCAAAATACCTTTCCTCTGAATTAACTGACGCTTTTACAAAGTAAACTCCCCTTGTACTTTGATTAAATATTTCTAATTTATCCAACTTATTATCAAAAAAGCCTTTGATCCATGAAGGTCTGTAACCATGTGACTTGTCGTAGTAAAAACCATTTCCTTTTCCAAAATCTAACTGCTCATAATTGGTCCTTTTCAAAACCTCTGTTGGTAACAATCCTTTCTTCAGAAGGTAAGCAGATATTCTATTTGTTTTTTTATTGTCCATAATCTAACCCCAAAAACTAAATCCTTCCTTCTTGCCGAATTCGATAAATTGTTCGGCGATTTGGTCTAAATCATGGTCTACGGCTTTGTGGCCTTTGGCGTCCCTAATCACGACACCATCAGCATCTTTTTTGTAAATATAATCCCCGCTATTATTTTTTCCGCTTCTTTTGGAAACCGCCAAAAAGATTGGGTAATTCCCCAACGGTTTCTCGTCCTCTTGCCATTTCTGCAAGAAAAGGACAGATGTCTTCGTACCGGTGTGGGGCTTAAAGGTATTCACATTAAGTCCAACTACCGCTAGTATTCTCGCCTTATCAAAAAGCCAATCGCGGATATATTCCATGTTCGTATTATTTAAAACTCCTTGCGGAAGAACGATTGCCAACCGACCGCCTGGCTTTATCAGATTCAGTGCCCGCTCGACGAAAAGAATGTGGCGCTCCATCTTGTTTCGGAGTTTGCCTTTATCATTTTTTGCCAGGAAATATTCGTTTAGCAGAGCGCGGTCTTTTATTTCTCCGGCAAATGGAGGATTGGTCAAAAGAACGTCAAAGTCAAAATATTTAAAATGCCTTTTGTTTTCTTCATCTTCGGTATAATTTGAAAACTTGTGCAGCCTGTCTCGGAGTTCTGATCTGGCTCTTTCTTTTTCGCTTTCATCACCCTGCCACTCAGCGGGGTTGAGAGAATTTAGTTTGAAAACATGCGATTTACCGTCACCGGCGATAAGCATGAGAGCTCGGGAGATTTTAATGGGTTTATCGTCAAAATCTATACCGTAAATATGGGTAGAAGCATAATTTATTTTGGTTTCGCGCGATTTTTCCGCCAAATCATGATCCCAAACCCATTGCATAGCATGGGTCAAAAAGCCACCGGAGCCGGAAGCAGGGTCAATGATATATTCTGTTTCTTTGGGGTTTAGCATTTTAACAGCCATATCGATGACATGACGGGGAGTAAAGTATTGCCCTTTCGTGCCTTTGGCAACTTCAGGAAGTAAGTACTCAAAGGCTTGATCAATAATTTCTAAGTTGGCGTCATAAAGTTTGATTTTTTCCAGCTCCCCCACACAAACTGACAGGTGGCCTGGCGCAAGTTGAATATTCTCGCCTTCCAAAAACATTCCCGGCCACTCGCGTTTGGCATCGTTAAAAAGGCGCTGGATATTGTCGTATGTGATTCTGGTGTCTGAAGATTGCCTGAATAAAAGCTCGTTGTCGCGATCACGGGCGTATTTTTCGTCATAAAGTTTGGCGTAAATTAGTTTAAAAATTTCATTGAATGAATCCACACCTGCTCCTGCTAAAACTAATTCCTCTAAGATTTTTATTATTTTTACCAGATCAAAGTTGGTCTCAAGATCTGCTAGGACCAAACGTGATTCGAAAACATCTTGAATAGTTTGGTCTATTCTTGGAATATCACGCAGGGTGTTTTCAAATTGGTGGGGATAAGGACGATATAAAATCACAGTGGCTTTCCCATCGCTTAAAACTCCAATTGGACTGCCTTTAGCGTTGAGATAGCTTTTTATCTGTTCCAAGCCATCTTTGGCGTCAGGACTCTTCATTTCCAGAACAATAAGACATGTTTCTTTATCTTCTTGGTAAACTACAATATCTGCTGCTTTTTCGTGAACTTCACGGCCAAAATCAACCGATACTTCAACCCCGATTCGATCAAGAGGATAATGGTAATCTTTAATTAATTTCTGAATCCAAAGCTGGCGGACAATTTCCTCCGGCTCGCCAGTTTGTTTATCTTCGTTCCAAACCAATAAGTCCCTGTTGCGCTTAAAGCACTTGAGGTAGTATTTTCCCTTTTCTTTTTCAAAAATTTCCAGAATATCTTCAGGATGAAGCGGACCAAACTCTTCCAGTCCGTAGGTTTGATCGGGACTTTTAAAGATTTTGTCCAAGATTTGTTTTGTGTTCATACCTCGATTTTTGAGATCACTTTTCCTATTAAACGCAGATCCGGAGTAAAAGGAATATGGGGATATTTAGGATTTTCCGGTGCCAGGTGGATTTTTCCATTCACATTTACAAATCTTTTTATTGTTGTGCCTTCGTCGCTTCTGGCCAGTACTATGTCTCCATTTCTAAATTCATTAACCTCGTACTTTATGACCACAATATCCCCGTCTTTAAGCCCCGCGCCTATCATGGAATCACCTTTTATTTTGAAAAGTGCGATTTTCTCTGAAAGTTTGGAAAGATCTTGTGAAATTTCCATCCATTCTCCGTATTGTTCTAAGGTATCCATAAAAGGTCCAGCAGCTGTAACACCAACCATTGGAGCGTAGGTGGAAACATTTAGTTCTTCAAAACCTTTTTGGGTTAACTGTATACCACGGGCGACTCCTTCCTCTTTTCTAATATATTTTTTGTTCTCGAGAATTTTGAGAAGATCCAGAACTGCCTGATTTGAGGAAACTTGTAATTCTTCCCGGAGTTGGGATAAAGTTGGAGGGAAACCGGAATATTTGATTGAATTGTAAATAAACATTAAGGTTTGCTTTTGTCTAACGGTTAGTCCTTCAACTTTTCGAGCAGTCATAATACAAACATAATACTGACCAAATGGTCAGTCTGTCAATATGCTGGAAGGGTAAGAGTTTAGTATGTTGTAGTAGAAAAATTCAGACCAATGGTTCGGTACTCACCATTCAGTCTTCTATGTCGACCAAATTGTACTCCGGATTATGGGAAGAGGACAAGCTGAAGATGCATAGAATTTATGAAGAATTTCGTATATAATACTTCACTATGTCTGAAAAAGAAGCTCAATGTTTACTGGGACATGGCATTTGTCCTAACGAGTGTGGTCTACACAAAAACGCTGCTGAAATAACTACTGCAATGGGTGCTAACTTTGACCCGGCCAAATCAAGAAGAAGAATCGTATTTGCGGATGCTTTTAACCAAGACGTAACAGTAGTTCAGGTTGCAGGAGTTATGGCTAAGTGTGCCAGAGAATCCTGCCCACAAGAAAGAAAACCGTCCAAGTTAACTCTTGATTTTCCAAAGCCAATCGGTTAGGCTACTCCCAAGCCTTTAATATGCCAGTTGCAAAAACAGAAACCAAACTTTCAAAATCACTCGCCTCTGGCGGGACATTTCTAAAAAAAATTGAAAGAAGTCTCCAAACAATTTTTTACATTGTCTGGATTTTAATTGGCATTTTCGTGGCCTTAATTATTGTTCTAAGCTACAGGCAAGGTGCTTTTACCCCGCTTTTTACTACACCCCAGCAACCTCAGCAGCAGATCCAACCGCCGACAGAAACCACGCTGCCGGGCATCGGCAAGGTCAATATCGCCTGTGTCCAGCAATCTTTATCTGAGGAAGCGATTACCAAAATTGTCCAGGAGCAAGGCACCGATTCTTTAGCCGACGAGGAAAAAACCAGCCTCGAGCCTTGTATTATTGAAAAGGAATCGTCCCCCGAACCCACTCCTTAAATTATTCATATCTCAAAGCTACAATCGGTTCTAATTTAGAGGCTCTAAGTGCCGGAATAACGCCAAAGATAATGCCAACAAAGCCGGAAAAGCCAAATGCCAGAATTACGGCAACCGGGGTAATTGTGGCTTGCATAAAAAAGTTTAGGGCCAAAGTTCCCAAACTTGCCAGCAGAAGTCCAATCAATCCGCCTGCGACTGACAAGATAATTGCTTCGATTAAAAATTGAGTCAGAATATCCTTCGGTCTAGCACCAACAGCTTTGCGAAGTCCGATTTCTCTGGTCCTCTCTGTTACTGAAACTAACATGATATTGGAAATACCAATTCCCCCAACCAGAAGGGAAATAGCCGCAATACCCGCTAAAACTGAGGTCACAATTCCCAGAATAACATTGACAACCTGAAGAGTTTCTTCGGAGGTAAGAACTGAAAAATCGTCGTCTGAAAGCCGTTCAAGAAGAACTTTTTCTATCTCAGATTTAGTTTGTGTGATATTTTCGGGATCTTGCACTTCTGCCAAAATCCAGGTAGGCCTGTCAAAATTTAATTGGCGCCGGGCAGACTCAATTGGAATATAGACTGAATTATCTTGATCTTGACCAAGAAGTGAGCCTTGTTCTTCCAGCACACCGATTATCTTATATTTCTGATCCTTAACCAAAATTTCTTTTCCAAGAGGATTAGCATTATTAAGAAGTTCTTCAACTATGGTATTTCCTACAACTGCCACTCGCTTCCCTGCACTATTTTCCGACTTTGTAAAAGTTCTACCCTTCTCGACCTTGTAATCTCCGATTTCAGTAAACTCGGGATCAATTCCGTAGAAACTTACAACTTTTCTCGTCTCGCCTTTATAAGTAACCGAGACTGAACTTTCGACACCGCCGGCGACCGCTTTGACAGATTTAACATGGTCTTTGATATCCTCAGCGTCAGAAAATTTAAGTTTGTTTGTCTGGAATCCCTGCCCGCCGCCGAAACCTTCTTCCAGGTTACCGGGCATAACATAAATTGTGTTTGTTCCCAATTTTTCAAACTGCACCTTTATTGACTCCTGAAGTCCTGCCCCGAGTGACATTAAAAGGACCACCGACATTACGCCGATAATTATTCCAAGCATGGTCAGAAAAGACCGGACTTTATTTCTGGCAAGTGCCACAAAGGCAATCTTGACGCTTTCTTTGAAATTCATCGTTTTACCTTTTTGTCGGAAATTATTTTGCCGTCTCTCATTGAAATTATCCTATTGGTCATTTTGGCAAGAAGCCTATCATGGGTCACGATGATTACTGTTTTACCCTTTTTATGAAGTGACTCAAGAAGTGACATTATTGCCGTCCCTGATTTTGAATCCAGGTTGCCTGTTGGCTCGTCGGCAAGAATAACTGCCGGATCACAGACCAGCGCCCGGGCAATAGCCACTCTTTGTTGCTCACCACCGGATAATTGAGAAGGATAGTTCCCCATTCTGTCGGGAAGCCCAACATCCGCTAATCTTTCCTGGGCAATTTTTTTTCTTTCCGACGCCGAAATTTGATTGTTATATTGAAGAGGTAACATGACATTATTCAAAGACGAAGTTCGGTCCAGAAGATTAAAGCTTTGAAAAACAAAGCCAATTTTTTGGTTTCGCAATTTAGCCTGCTCGTCCTCATCAAGATTTTCAGCCTTTTGCCCATCAATTAAAATTCCTCCTGAGGTAGGTTTATCAAGAAGCCCTAAAAGGTGCATCAGGGTTGATTTACCGCAACCGGATGGACCGACAATGGCACTAAATTCACCCTTACCAATTTCCAGCGAAACACCGGAAAGTGCAACTGTTTCAGAAGGTTCTTCGCCATAAATTTTAACTACATTTTTTGCCTGAATTATGGGTTTCACTTAACAAAAATTGAGAGGATTTTAAAAAAATGAGTTTTTTTGCCAATCTCTTCTAAACCTGCTATCACAACAGTTTCATCTTTTGATAGGCCGGAAACTATTTCTACCTCCGAATCAGATTCAATTCCTTTTTCAACTTCCCTTTTTACAAATTCACCGTTTGTCTTGACATGGACAAAATTTTCGTCAAATATCGCTTCGACAGATACTGCCAGCACGTCTTCTTTTTCTTGAATAATTATTCTTGATTCGCCGTTCATTCCGATCCGGTAATCTTCCTCCTGTTCAAGATTAAATTTAACCTCAAAAACATCTGAGCCTGATGAAGTAACATTACTTACAAAACTAACAGATTCAACTTGCGAGAGAATTTCTTCATCGGGGAAAGCATCCAAAGTTACAATAGTTTTCTGCCCTTCTTTAATCTGGCCAACATCGGTATCGTCAAGTTCGGCTGTGAAATTAAGATTTTCAATATCGGCTATTTTAGCAATTGCCGTGGTGTAAAAAATTTCTTCGCCGGGATGAACATTGACTTCGATTACGGTTCCGGCAAATGGTGAGGTAATCACTGTATCTTTTAAATTCCTTTTAGCTTCAAGCCATTCATCATATGCTTTGTTTTTCGCAGCTTCCAGTGCGGTTCTTTCGATTTTTTCGTCATAGCTTTCAATACTAGTTTTATTTCTGCGCCCGTCATAAAGTTTCTCAAGTTCCGCATCGAGAGCTACTACATCTTGCTCCGTTTGTCTTAGGGCAATTTCATATTTTTCCTTATCTAAAGAAGCAATAGCTTGGCCCTTTTTGACAAAATCCCCCTCTTTGACTGGTACCCAGACAACTTTGCCATTAACTGCAGGATGGATTGTAGATTCGCTTTGTGAGCTTATTTTCCCTGCCGTGACAATTTCTGATGCGATGTTTTTTTGTTCGACTTGAGCGGTTTTGATTTTGCCCATATCCGCACCGCCTCGCGTTCCGATGAAAGCAAATATTATAACAATTGCAAGTGCGAGTAGTACTTTTTTCGACCTTAAGATTTTAGGGATTTTTTGATAAATACTTGGATCGTTAATCTTCGTCTTGGGCATGTTTTGAGTTTCTTTTAATTCTATACCATTTCTTGCATTTCTTGCATCTGGTGGTATAATTTCAAACACCACTTAAGACTGCCCACTAAAAACTATTTAAAATGAAGGTTAATTTAAGTTTATTGGTTGGAGCAGTTGTTTTAATAATCTTTATTGGGGTTAGCGCATTTACTATTTCCAAGATTGTAAAAAGACAGGCCCAAGAAGCTGCAGAACCTTCCCCCCAACCAAGCCCCATAGAGGGTTTCCCAACCGCCTCACCAAGCCCGGACACCCTTGGTCAGACCAGTATCCCAGATATCCAACCAGAATCTGGAATTAGCACTGATACTATCAGAATATTTATTACAAATCCCAACCCTCTAACTCTTATCTCATCACCTGTCAAAATCACAGGCTATACTAATTTAACCTCAGGTGTCATCGCCGCCAGAGTCAAGGACGAACAAGGCCAAATTTTAGGCCAAAGTGTAACAGATACCTGCACCAGTTCTCAGTCTTGCAGCTTCGAGATAAATATGTCTTTTGCCAAACCTCAGGATAAAACCGGCACTGTGCAAATCCTAAGCCTCTCCGACTCTGGTGAACAATTATTAGAAAGCTTGGCTGTCAGGTTTTAGTGTAAAATAGGAAAGTGACACAGCCAACTGCTATTGTTATTGTCGGTGCAACCGGTAATTTAGCCAGAAAAAGAATCTTCCCGGCGCTTTTTGCGCTTTTCAAAAATAATCTTCTTCCCTCAACTTTCCGAATTATCGCCACAGCCAGAACTCCTCATTCAGATAATTCATTCAGAAAAAAGGTTAAAGACATGCTTGGTCTCAAAGACGAAGTAAAATGGCAAAGTTTTGCCAAGGTTATCTCTTACGTGCCTGCCGACTTTGGGGAAGGCATAAACTTAGCGGAAATTACGAAAAAGCTTGATAGTTTTGAGAAAGAGGCGCAAACTTGTATTTTAAGAATCTATTACCTTTCTATTTCGCCGCAGATTGTTAAAGATGCGGTTCAGAATTTGGGCAAAAACAAATTGCACCTTGGCTGCCGCCTGCACAATACAAGACCCCGAATAATCGTTGAAAAACCTTTCGGAAAAGATTTAAAAACCGCTCAAATTTTGGAAAAAACCCTTTCCGCCTATTTCGCGGAAGAACAAATTTACAGAATTGATCATTATCTTGGTAAAGAAACCGTCCAGAATATTTTTGTTCTCCGGTTTGGGAATGATCTTTTTGAACCAATTTGGAATAACCGATATATCGACCATATCCAAATTACCACTGCGGAGGGCATTGGAGTTGAGAAACGCGGCCAGTTCTACGATAAAACCGGAGCTCTGCGGGATATCACTCAAAATCACCTGCTTCAACTGTTAACCTTAACCACGATGGAAGAGCCCGAAACGTTTGATGTAAACGGGATAAGGGAAAAAAAGCTGGAAGTTTTAAAAAACATCAAAATCCCAAGCGTTGGGGAAATTATCAACTCCACTGTACGGGGTCAGTATAAAGGCTATACCCAAGAGGAAAATGTCTCTGCAGGTTCAAAAACCGAAACCTACGCTCTTATCAAACTTTTTGTCAATAACACAAGGTGGCAGGGTATCCCTATTTATCTTCGCACCGGCAAAAAACTCATGGGCAAGGTTACCTCAATCATTATTCAGTTTAAAGAGAAAAGCCATAAACTTTTGGCAAACTTTTGGCAAAAACCAATGCCCAACCATATTACTCTTCAAATTCAGCCTAATGAAGGAATCGGCATCAGGCTTGTTGCCAAAAAACCAGGTTTAACTACAGCTTTGGAGCCGGTCGACATGGAGTTTTGTTACAAGACTTCTTTTGATACTCCCCAACCAGAGGCCTACGAGAGACTACTTCTGGATGTAATTTTAGGCGATCAAAGTTTATTTATTTCGCAACAAGAAGTCGAAGCTTCCTGGAAGATTATCGATCCGGTAGAAAAAGTCTGGGCAAACGGCAGGCCAAAATTGGCAATTTACGAGCCTGGCTCCTGGGGACCAAAGGAAGCGGAGGATTTAATTAAAAAAGACGGCCGTATCTGGCTCGCCCCGCTATTGACAATTTGCAAAATTTAAGCCCACCAAATTTCTAATTTCTAAATCCTAAATCCTAAACAAATTCAGATAAGGTAAAATACAAAATTCAAAACAGGAGGATAACTATATTGTTCGAGCCCTTCGTCGAAACTCAGGGCGAGAACTCAAACTTCTCACTTTGTTCGAAGGATAAGGTTTCCAATAGACTATCATTTCTTGATCATTTGAATATTTGAATTTTGAAATTGTTTAGAGTTTAGAATTTAGAGTTTAGGATTTTATTTGTAATTGGAGCCAATTAGAAAATTTTAGTCTTTAGTCTTACTTTTCACCTCGTGTCCCCCGAAGACATTTCTAAGTGCCGCCACCATTCGGGCTGCAAAACTTGCAGCAATTTTTGGATCTTTTCTACTCTTAACTCTAAAGTCTAATGACTCTTCGATAATCTCAACTGGTACTTTTTCTTTTTTTGCCTGATCAATCGTCCAGCGGCCCTCGCCAGAATCTTCAATGAAACCAGTCAGTTTTGAGAGTTTTGGATCTTTTGCTAAAGCTTCAATAGTCCGCTCCATCATAAACCCGGATACCAGTGTGCCCTTTTGATAAAGTTTTGCCACTTTAACTAAATCCAGATTATATGGAGACTTTTCAAGAACACCGAAGCCTTCACCAATCGACTGCATAATTCCGTATTCAATTCCGTTGTGGACCATTTTGACAAAATGCCCGGCTCCCCCTTCACCGAAATATTGATGAGAACCGTTCGATTTTGCCAGAGAATCCAGAATTGGTCTGATGTATTGATAACCTTTTTTCGCACCGCCCGCCATCATAGGGTATCCTTCCTCCGCTGCAATTATTCCGCCCGAAACTCCAATTCCCAAAAAATGAATTCCTTTTTTCTTAAAATACTCATATCGTCTCTGGGTATCCCCAAAATGCGCGTTGCCGCCATCGATAACTATGTCATCCTTGCCGATAAATTTCTCAACCTGATCAAGAATTTCCTGCGTCGCGTCTCCAGTCACCGACACTGAGCTTGCTTGCAGTGAGCTTGTCGAACCTGTCGAACGGGCCGGCACCATCAACCAGACAACTCGGGGTGAATCTAGATTTCCGGTGAGATCTTGAAGATTTTTAGCTGCTTTGAGATTATTTTTATATTTGAAATTGGAAATTTGCTTTTTCGAAGAAAAATTGTTTTTTAACAACAATTGGAAATTTGAAATTCGCTCTTTGGAGCGATTCCAAACTACGACCTCGTGTCCCTCAGACAGTAGCTTAACCACCATCCTAGAACCCATTTTTCCGAGGCCTACAAAACCAAGCTTCATATCTTTATCTTAAATTCGAATGTCAAAATTCGAAATCCGAAACAATTTCGTATTTCGTGCTTCGGATTTAGAATTTCTAAAGATCAACATCCGTTATTAAAAAAGACTTAATCGCAGTCTTATTGAAAAAAAGCGCTGGATATTTATTTATATCCCCATCCTTATCTGCCAGTAACCTGACCAAAGCCTCTTTTTTCTCCTGGCCAAAGGTCAGTATTATAAAAGCGTTAAAACGCTTTAAAGTTTTAAGTGTCATCGTAATTCGCTTAGGGAATTCATTGTTAACAACTTGGGAAACAACAAACTTAGGCGAAGTAATTGCCAAACTATTGGCAAAGATTCCCGCCGTGTGCAGGTCATTTCCGATACCCACCACCGCTACTTTTTTCTCATATTTGACAAAAAGCTCTCTTAGCCTTCTGTCATAATCGAAAGCAGTTTCCTCAAACGGGAGCTGCGATAAAATTTTAACAAAATTCACGTTTTTGGATTTAAAGAAATCAATCAAACCTGATTGCGTGAGCACCATCTCATTGCTATCCGTATGATCAGATGGTCCATAGCGTTCGTCGACCATACAGGCAGTACCGGGCAAAATGTTGCGGGGAATTACAATCATCTGATTGTAATTTGGTGAAGTGCCGCCGGAAAGTGCCAAAAGTGTGGAAGAGTCAACGAAAATCCGAAGAAGGCTATTTGCCCTAAAATTACCCAAAAGCCTGTCCTTGACTTTAATTACCTGAATCACGTATTTATTATAACCCCCTGAGCTTGTTGAAAACCTATATCGTTCGAGCGTAGGAGAGTACCGTCTGATACTCTCCGTAGCAAGAACTATCAAACTTCTCACTTCGTTCGAAGAATAACAAGGTTTTCACTTTCACTTTGACTTTGATTTTACTTTCCATCTCGGACCTTCTGGCGTATCCTCAACGTAAACACCCATCTTCTGGAGTTTGATTCTCAATTCATCAGATTCTTCAAATTTCCCCTGTCTTCTTGACTCTTCTCGCTTTTGAATTAATTCTTGTGCACCTTCTGGTAACTTTTCCGGTTTTATCTTATCAAGACTTAGTCCCAACACTTTATCCATCATCAGAATCGACTGATGTTTGGCACTTGTCGGATAATCGCTCTTAACCAACTCCCACATAACGGATACTGCCTTTGGCATATCAAGATCGTTATTTATTGCCTGGGCAAAATTGCCTTCAAATTCTGCACAACCGATTTTAGGATCATCCCAATTTAAAACCTCTTCTGTCAAATTCTCTAAAGTGTTCTGGGCAGCTTCCAAGCTTTTCCAGGTAAAATTCAATTTTGATCTATAGTGAGCAGTTAAAAACAAATAGCGAAGCGAGATCGGATCAAAATCCCTTTTTATAACCTCCTCGAGTGTATAAATGTTCCCAAGAGATTTTGCCATTTTCTCACCTGCAACTAAGAGATGCTCACCTTCCAGCCAGAAATTGACAAACTTTTTATCTGTTGCGGCCTCAGATTGGGCAATTTCGTTTTCGTGATGGGGAAATAAAAGATCAACACCGCCGGTGTGTATGTCGAGCATATCTCCTAAATATTTCTGAGCCATCGCGCTGCACTCTATATGCCAACCCGGCCTACCTTTGCCAAACGGCGCATCCCAACTTGGATCAACTTGACTCACCCCTGGGGTGCGCAATGATTCAGCCTGGTTCACCCCAGGGGTGTTACCAGATGGGAACTTCCACAGCGCGAAGTCGGCCGGCTGATCTTTATCATACTGATCAACAGCGACTCTTGCTCCGGTTTTGATCTTCCTTTTTGATAAATTTGAAAGTTCACCGTAATTTTTAAATTTCCCAATTGCAAAATAAACCCCGTCATCAGTTTTGTAAGCAAAGCCCTTACTAATAAGCAGTTCAATGATTTGAATCATTGAACTAATATTTTCCGTCGCTCTCGGATAAATATCGGCTTTGATTATATTAAGTTTTGCCAAGTCGTCAAAAAAAGCCTTTTCGTATTTGTCAGCAATTTCCCTAAACGCTAGACGCTGATTCCTAGACGCTTTAATTATCTTGTCATCGATATCTGTAATGTTCATCACATGCTTAACTTTGTAGCCATTGAAAAGCAAGGCTCTTTTTAAAATATCTTCAAAAACAAACGTCCGCCAGTTGCCGATATGAACATAGTCATAAACCGTAGGTCCGCAGGTATAAAGACCAACAGTTTCCCTAATAGGCTTAAACTCCTCAACTTTCCTGGAAAGAAAATTATAAAGTTTAAGCACTCGCGGTGTCATGTAATTGCTCCATTATTTTTTTAAACGAACGTGCTGAAGCTCTATCAGTATTATTTCGAAGCCAATTGGCAATTTCCTCAACTGTTCTCTCACCTCTTGCTATCGACAAACAAAATTCGACAATACCATCATCTCCTAAACTATCTTTCAAAGCAAAACCATGTTCAAATAAAAAAGCAGCTGTCATTGTTAAACTAACTCGCTTGTTCCCATCTACGAAAGGATGGTCAAGTGAGATTGAACGCATTAAAGCTCCAGCCTTATCAAAAATTGTTGGATGTAAATCCTCATTATAAAAGGTTGCAAAAGGTGCGGAAATCGCTGAATTTAAAATCGATTCGTCTCTTAAACCTGGAGTCCCACCAATCTCCCTGATTAACCTTGCGTGAGCATAAATACTCTGATGAGTTAAATTACAAACACGCTCTACAATCCTTTGATCAACATCATGCTCAAGCTCTGAAGTATTTTCACTCACCATTTCTATCAGATTGTTCTAACTTTTCCAAAACACCTCTCCGTCTCTTGAAAAACGCCCTAATAAAGCGACGGAAATTTAAAGATAAATTACCTTCACTAATTTCCTGAGAACCAATAACTGGATCAGCAGGTTCAACTGCCCCTTGTTCAGGTTGGACTGACCGTTCTCCAGCTTCTTTATCCATTTTAACCTTGCTATCTTTTACCATTTTTATGTCCGATAGTCAAAATATGTTACTCCGCTCCGTAATTTTTGATCTCGGCGCGATTTTTTGCTATTGCCGGATTTGACTGATCTATCTGTTGCTTCTTCGCTTCATTAAGCTCTTGCTTCTGCTCCTCAACCGCCTCGGTTTGTTGCTCTGCCATCATCTGTTCTTTTTTCTTCTTTGCTGCATATTCGGCATAAATTGCCTGAATTCGTGCCTGAACTTCCGGGATAGCGTCTTTTTTGAATTCCTGTTCATTTTTTTGAAGCTTTGCTACGTCGTCCGCTGTCGGAGTCTGAGACTGGCTACCGGTCATTTGGGACGTGGCTGTCTGGCCGATTTTTTTAATCTCGCCCAACAAACTGCCGCCGACGTGAGCGGCAGCCTCAGCTACATCAGATACAATCGAACCACCGTCGTCCATCTATAATTCAATTGTACAGGAAAAAATCGACTAATGACTAAAGACTAACGCAAAATAAATTTTTAATCATTTAATTTTTAAAATTGATTGAAAATTTAAAATTGTAAATTGAAAATTTTAAAAGATTTAGTATTCTTTTCTTCCTTCAACTGCCCGACGCACAGTAATCTCATCAGCGTACTCCAGTTCGGCACCTATTGGAATGCCCCTGGCAATCCTTGTTATCTTAATATCCAGCGGTTTGACTAGCCTCTGGATGTACATTGCAGTCGCTTCCCCCTCCATTGAGGGATTTGTAGCCAGAATAATCTCTTTGACCGCTTGCCTCACCCCCAGGGCACTCTCAAGGTTGCGTCCAGACTTCACCCCGGGGGTGTGCACTGGTTTCAATCGTGCTAAAAGCTCATTTATCCTCAAATCTTCCGGCCCGATGTTTTCAAGAGGTGCAATCACTCCGTGCAATACATGATAAAGGCCGACAAAACTTGCGCTCTTCTCAATCGCCCAAACATCCAATGGATCTTCAACCACGCAAATTATTGACTGGTCTCTTTGCGGATCGTCGCAAATTTCGCAAGGATCAGTTTCCGTAATGTTTTGACAGATCGAGCAGATTTTGGTCTTTAACTTAAGTTCAGAAAGTGCTTCTGAAAGCTTTTGTGAAAGATTGTCAGGCGCATGCAAAAGATAATAAGTTAGTCTTGCTGCCGTTTTCGGTCCAATCCCAGGTAATGCCTCAAATGCCTCAATTAAATCTGCAACACTCTTTGGAACTTTCATTTAAACTCTTTCCCTTACTTTAATAGGAGTATAGCAAGTATAGGGAACGTTTTGAAGTTATTTAGACTTTACCTTTCCTCCAAAGAAGGAGTTCGGTCAACTCTAAATATTAACGGGTCTTTTCTTAAAATCTTTTTCGGCACTCTTTTCATCGTCACCATCGTGACCATGTCGCTGGTAGGATTTTCTACTGTGTGTAACTCTTTGCCTTCTGTATATTTTGGATCAAACGCGATCTTTACCTCTCTTCTTGTACCGGCAGGATGCTCGATGTACAAAGTGACCTGTCTGTCACTCTCGCAGGCAACTCCGGCAACCCATTCGGCGTCTTTTAGAACAGCTTTTGAGAGATGTCTTCTTTTTTGGATTTTTCCATCATTCTTCTCACGAATGATGATCTCGCCCGTTAACGGTACAGAAAATTCTTCAACAAAGTCATGCTGATGCCAGTTTTTTTCGGCGCCAAATAATGGTGGCAATCTTGTGATCACTACTTCAACCGGGAGCTCTGGATTGCGCTCATGAAATAAGAAATAATGACGCTCTTCGCCACTTCCCATAGTTCTGGATGGAACTTCTGATAGCGGAATAAACATAGACAGAATAGTAAACTATACAGTAGTCTTTGTCAAAATATGGGGTAATACTACGCAAAATTGAAGCTAAATTCTGAGAGTTAAAAACCTATAGTTGATTAAATAGCTAACTGCCTCCACCGCCGAACATGCCTTTGAGACCTTCCAATCCTACCATTCCCTGCATTTTCTTGGCGGCTCGCTTTTGACTTTCTTTGACGGCTTCATTAACCGCCTCAATAATATCTTCTTCACTCTTACCGTTTGCCTCAATGGATATAAACCTCTGAGCCAAAGTCAACTTAATCTTGACTCCCCTTTTCTCTACCTCCAGAGTTTCACTATCCAAAGTCCTCTGGATTTGCATCGCCTCATCGCGCATCTTTTTTAACTCTTTTAGCTGTTGTAGTTTATCAAACATGTCTGGCCATCAGATTACATGGTTTTAACATAAAAAGCAACTCGTGTATAATAGTCCAGAACTTGACAATGAACATCACTCTCTCCGGTCTTCACCTAGAATCTTCACCCAAACTTAAAAAGTATGCTTATAAAAAAACTAATAAACTTCTAAAATATAACCCCAAAATTCAAAATATCACCGTCAGGCTTTTTTCCCAGGAAGCTCATCGCGGAAAAGAAAAAGATTATTCGTGTGAGCTAACCGTCCATATTCCAGAAAAGATTCTGGAGCTTGTCGATACGCAAAGAGATCTTGAAAAGGCAATTGATAAAGCTTGCGAGAGGATGAAGAAAATTTTGGTAAGAACAAAGGAAAAAAATATTTCAAAAGAGCATAAGAGAGGCATATTCAACAAATTAATAAGTCGCCTAAGGCATTAGAAATCTACTGACTTTGTTTTGACAACTTTCGATTTAGCCCTACTCTGCTGGTATGGTTTAAGTCTTAATACTTTCGTTTTCCCAAGGCCAACTTTTGATAGTTTAGTTGTTACATCGTCTTCCTGCGCCCACTGATCGTAACCCAAACAAATTATATCCGGCCGATAATCGGCGATATGTTCATAGAATTTACTTTCCCTTCCCAACACTGCTCTATCAACAATTTTGCACTCTCTAACAAGTGCCAGTCGCTCCTCTTCGTTGAAAAGCGGCCTTCTGCCTTTTATTTTTTTGACGTTTTTGTCAGTCCCCACGGAAACAATTAAATAATCTCCATGCTTTTTGGCCTGTTTGAAAAAATCCAAATGCCCGGGGTGCAAACAATCAAAAGCCCCAAAAACCATAATTTTCTTCACACTGAAGAAAATTATATATCAGCCTTGTGCTATGCACAATCTGATATATGTCGCTCTGCGAATGCAGAGGAAGACATATCAGAGGAGCGCCATTGGCACGAATTCGAAGAATTGTGCCAAGGCGACCTGCTGATATAACTTTCACGAAGTGTAGAATTTTAAAAGGAGCCTTCCATCACATGCTCTTCGGAAAGACTGTCTTTTGTTCTCTCAAGTGTTATCCAAATTCCGTCATATTGTGAATATTTGTCCAAGCTTCTCAAATTCAAACTCCAGGACGTTTTTGAACCACTCATGTAATCAATCGGGGTTGCTTTACCTCCACCTACCAGCCAAACTTGATATGAAACATTGACAGGATCAGGCAGTGTCGCATCTACAGTAAGGATATAGGTACCCCCGCCAAAAGATCTTGTAGCGGTGGCAGTCGCTTGGCCATTGTATTTAACATCCTCAAAAGTCGCCTGCTGAGTAGTTAAATCAATCCCTTCTAAATCTTCGATTGAACCATCAATTTCTACCGGGGTAAGTCCTCGAGGTGCCTCTCGCAATATAATAGATGAACCACTCTCGCCTGAAAAACTAAAACGTGATCTTGCGAAGTAGAATACACCACCAACAATTATTAAAAAAACAACCGCCCGAAAGATTATTTTGTTTTTTGAAGTATGCTGCAACTTGCCAAAATTTTGTTGTCCCAAATCGCGCATTGTAATCTAAAGCTTACCATACTTGGTAAGCCTCAAGCCACTTGTTGTACTTGGTGATCGGTCGTTCCTAAATGTTTCGTTTTTGAATTTTTTCTTGTTGCGGAATTTTCTGAAATCAAAGTATAAACAACCGGAATTAAAAGAACAAGCGGATACAAAAACCAATTGCGAAAATCCGAAAAATAAAGTGGAAAATTTGCATAATATGGCCCAATGAGCTCTATGAAATTCAGGGCGAGAATGACAGAAAACCAAAAGAGACTAACAGTAAGTCCCGCAATAAAAGTCCTTTCGCTTCTCCTAAAAAAATAGGCCGTAGTCCAGAAAATTACCAGCGGTAGTGCTATGTAAAACCATGGCAAAACAACAAATCCCGCCAAAACAAAAGTCGCTCCCCAAATTAAAACGGAGTACCAGACAATGCGCCAACTTAATTTTCCCTTTACTTTCATAGAAGTGATTAAAGATCAGTTTTTAAAATTTACTAAAGTTAGAGAGTTTTATCGCGGCTTAAAACTTACTTTCCCCAAAACTCGAGATAGACCGTCTTATAAATACGACTTTTCTAAAATTGTGTCAACCCCGCAAAAATCATCTCTCACTTCAATTCCATTACAATTTAAAAGACGTAACTTTACTACTAAAGGTATTGAGAAGTCAATATAGATAAAAGGGGTAAATCATTGGCTTAAAGCCTGATCAACTTCCGAAAGTTCCTGATCCAGATTATTAAGATCAGTATTATCAAGATCCATCTCGATATCGACAACCTCATCAGAGGTACTAACTTTCTGAAGATTCTCAAGCTGTTGATCTTTGACTATTGCCGTCGATTCTCCCGGGGCACTATTTTTAATTCTCCCAAGATCTAAAATACCAACAGCAACAAGAGCAGCCACTCCAACCACTACGACTAAAAGAATTAACCATAATACCAAAAATCCCCTTCGTTTACTGCGCACTGTTTGTTCCCTCCCTATGAGCTTGGGCTGCCTTAACTTCACGAATGGCTGCCACCAATCCCTTATGATAATCGAAAAGAGCTTGTCTTGCACTTCTGACCGCATCCTTAGATGCATGCACTGCATCACGTACGGATGTTGACTGTGCATCAATAGCATCTATTTTAGCTTGAGCATCGGAAATTGCGCTTGCGGCCCTTGCCCCTAAACTTTCGGCACTTGCAAGAGCTGTTTCCGCTTTAGTTGTATCAACTCCCCTGCCCTTTAACTTATCGATTCTTGAAGCGATTCTTTCCGCAATCTTATCAAGCCTTGTCAGTGCCGCATTTAATCTCTTAAGAATCCTTGTGAAAATCGTCTTAATCTTTTCAACAACGTTTTTCTTTACTTCTGCTTGTTTAGTCGCTACCCGCTCCGTAAAGTCATCACGTATGGTAATCCGCTGCTCTTGTCTTTCTTGATTTTGTTTTTTTAACTCTTCACGATTCTTACGGAGTTCTTGTAGCTTCTCTTGAGCATTTACAGTCGCCGAATTAACAGGCGCAGCGAAAACAATACTATATGTAGAAATCGAGAGAAGTAAAGCAAAAAATAACGCCAGAAAAATTTTCCTCATGGACTATTTTAATCAGATACCGTATGGTACCTGATTTTGATATTAGCAAGTTTGGCAGCTATCAGTCAAATTCCTAGAATTGTACCTTTAAAGAAAACTCCTTAAGGAGTGTGCTATCAGCGCGGCGAGATAAAAATGGAAATCGCCGTTTTTTGAGAGTCTGCCGCAGTGTTAACAATTACTGATCCTTTTTGAGTAGTATTTTTAATCTCGAAAATGTAATTAGTATCCGATCTTTTTTTAAGAGTCGTCTCCCAACCCAACTGTTTCAGCGAATCGCTATAAAAATTGACTACTTTCGCAAGGCTCTCATCGGAAATAAAAGCAGCACCGAAGTTACCCTCATTGCTATAAGACTCCAAAACCTGTGCGCCTTTAACCAAAGGAGTTTGGGGAAATCCTTTAACAACCGCCCCTTTCAAGAATTCTTGTGAGTTGACAGGCTTATCGGAGGGAGCCACACCGGGTACGCAGGCCGACAATACCAGAGGCACAACTAAAATAAACAGGAAGAAAACCTTTCTCATCTGGATTGTTTTGAAAATATTTCCACGACGGCATCCTCAAGCTTGTATTCGCCGGTATCGACCACATCACTCGCCGCGACAACGGTCGGCTTCTTAACTCCTCTTTCAGCAAGTACAAACTTAAAATTAATCTTATCTCCCATTACCTCCTCAATCACACGGCTTAGCATCATCATGATCTTTGGCTCCTCCAGTTTCTCTTTATGGAATCTGTAAAAGACCTCTAAAGTAAGATTAACACCGTCAAACTCACTTGGTCTAGTTGATTTAAGAAGTGCAACTACATGGGCGTTTACGGGTTTAACCTTATTTAGAAATTCCTGCCAGTGTCTTTCAATCAAAACTAATGATTTATTGTTACTCTTTCTCTCTTTGACTCTTTCTCTCTTTGACTCTTTCGGTCCTTTTGCTTCCTTTGACTCCTCTGTGCCCCTGGACTCTTTTGTATTCTCTGACTCTTTAACTCTCTGACTCTCTGAACCTTTTAATACATTTGATACTTTTGCTACTTCTTCTATCTCCGGCTCACCGCAATATTTGCAAACGGCTAAAACTAGAGAAATCTGCCCTAAAGGATAAACCTTTATTTCCCCTTCTGCGACTAAAAATAGTTTTATTAAATTTTGAAGCTCGCTACTTGTGAATTCATTCACCAAACCTTCAAGCTTCTCAAGCTGACTTTTATCTAAATCAAAACTTTCGGTGGAAACTCCAATTTTCATAAACAAGAGTTTTTCTAAAAATAAAATTGTCTCCCTGGCAAAAAGGGACATATCTGCACCGTTTGCGGAATTTTTTTCTATCGTTAAAACTGCCTTTTTTATTTGCTTTTTGGCTATACTTTCAACAAAATCAAAAAGCTGACCCCATCCGGAAACTGCTACTAAACCTAATATATCTTCTTCTTTAATCTCTCTTTTGAAAACAGAGAGTTGGTCAATGACCGAGACCGCATCCCTGTAAGAACCATCAGACACTTTAACTAGTGTTGAAATCGCCTTTTCGTCTAATTTTATTGATTCAGACTGGGCAATTTTTTTGATTATCTTTTCCAGGCCAGTATCATCTGCTCTTGAAAAATTAAACCTTTGCAATCTTGAAATGATTGTTAACGGTAGCTTTGTAGGATTAGTTGTACACAATATAAAAATTGCATGAGCCGGGGGTTCTTCCAAGGTTTTCAAAAAAGCATTAAAGGCGTCAGGCGTTAACATATGCGCCTCGTCAATGATATAAACCTTAAATTTACCGGACACAGGCGCCAATTTAACTTTTTCCCTTAAGTCCCGAATTTCTTCGATTCCTCTGTTTGATGCCGCATCAATTTCAACCAGATCAAGATAGGAACCGTTAAGAATCGCCAGACAAGAATCACATTTGTTACACGGCTCACCAAATTTAGCGTTTAGAGAATAGCGTTTAGCGTTTAGTTGTCTCGAACTAGACGCTAATTTACTAGACGCTAGACGCTGACAATTTACTGCCTTTGCCATTATTCTGGCAGTCGAGGTTTTGCCGGTTCCGCGAGGCCCGCTAAACAAATATCCATGACTAATTTTACCCAAAGTCAATTGATTAAGAAGTGTCTCGACAATGGGCCTCTGGCCTATCAATTCGGAAAGCTTTTGTGGCCTATATTTGCGATAAAAAACGGTCATATTCAGAAACAATTGAAAATTGAAAATTGAAAATTGAAAATTAACTTATTCATGGTGTTCCCCAAATAAATGCTCCATTCCATGTAAAGTCAGCCTGTAAAGTTCCTCGTCGACCATGATATTATCTTTTGCTGCTTCCTCTAAAAGTTGTGGCCAGCACAGAACAACGTCACCAAGCCGCAAAATTTCATCAGGAGGATTGACGAAACCCGCCTGAGCTCGTTCCATCTGACTTCCAACTACCTCTTCAAGCGCGAAAGCCAAAACTTGATGGTTTTTTTCATCCTTCAAGTATTTTCGGCAGAGACTATCCATTTTCCGCTTACCGACAACCGCTACGGAAACTTCCGCATCAATCTTCTCAATCTTGTATCTTTTAAAAGTATCCAATATCGCTTTTCTGATTATCTTTCTATTGACCGGATAACGAGTATCAGTTTTTATAAGAACATTGACCATAGAATAATAAACAAACTCCAAACACCAAACTCCAATTTTAGTCCTATCTTTGGAATTTGGGAATTGGTAATTGGAAATTATTTTCCTTTGAGCTTTTCTTTGACAATTACAGATACTTGCGTTCCGTCAGCTTGTCCTTTAACACGACTCATCACAGCGCCTATCACCTTGCCCGTATCAGCTATACTTGACGGGCTAAGCTCGGAAATTACCTCGTCAACGATTTTGCCAATTTCCTCTCCCGATAATTGTTTGGGAAGATACCCCTCCAAAACCTTAAGTTGCGCTGTTTCTGCGCTAACGAGTTCACTGCGCTCCGCTTTTTTAAAGGCATCGATCGATTCTCTATGACGTTTTGCATCTTTTGCAATCTCATCCAAGATCTCTCCATCTCCAAGATCTGCTCCTTTGGCAATTCTGGCATTTTCGAGGTGGGAAATTAAAAAACGAAGTGTCGACACCCGCACCTCGTCCTTTTGTTTCAAGGCATCTGTTAGTTCCTTATGTATCTTGTCGTTAAGTATCGACATTTTACTTAAATTTTCTGGCGATATATTTTTTACGAGCAAGTTGAATTTTTTGCTGTTTCTTGAGTGATGGCTTCAAATAATATTCCCGTTTTTTAATCTCCACCATAATACCTTCACTTTGAACCTTCTTGTTAAATTTACGAATCAAAGACTCGACTGATTCACCCGGTTGGGCCACAACCTTCGTCATTTATAAAAAACACCCCCTCACAATCTCGACCATTCTATTTTACCTCCCGCTAATAAATGCATATGAAGATGTCCTACATGCTGATAACTTCCGCCGTTAAATGTCAATCGGTAAGCACTCAATTTCCGCTCTCTAACGATTTTATTCGCAACCGAAAACATCTCAATTATTTCATCCGCATCGCTATCTTCGATCGTAGCTACCGATTCGATGTGCTTCTTTGGCACGATTAATATGTGAGTCGCGGCAACTGGATTAGTATCGTTAAAAGCTATAACTAGCTTGGACTCTATTATCGGCTCGACTTTAATCTCGCCCTTTATGATTTTACAGAAAATACAATCTTTACTAGTCATATACTTAATCCTTAAACCTGCTTCTTTTGCTAACCATTTGGCTTTGTTAAGCATCCATCTAGAAAATTTTCAATTATCAATTTGAAATTTTCAATCAAATCTTAATGTTTCAATTTCAAAAATTAAAATCATTGAAAATTCAATGAAAATTGAAAATTGTAAATTAAAAATTGCTATGCTTTTTCCAGTATCTCGACCATCTCGTCAATCGTCAATTTAGTCGGCTTCATAACGGGATTTCGAGAAGAACCATTACGCAACAGCACTTTTGAAGAGTGCAAAAACCAGGTCGCTTCCGGATCTTTTTCACGAACCAACTCGTACGCGCCTGTTAAATCGACATTTTTTGTGTTGGAACCGTTTACTCTGACATTTCCTCTATCCGGGTCCTTTCTAAGGACTACCGCATAGCCGTTCTTAATAGCCAGATCCAAAATAAGATCGTTATGAGTATAAACAGCGACCCCTTCTCCCCATCTGGTTTTGAACTTTTTGCCTTCCCGAATTTCTCTTTCGGCGATAACTTTTAACTGCAATAATTTGTAGATCGCCTCCAGTGCATTTATCGTCCACTCGATATATTTTTCATCCTGTTTCGGATAAAGAATTTTCCAACCTAAAAGAACATTGTGGAATAAAAATTCATAGCGGTCGTCTGCCGGCTCACACCACTTGTAGTTATCCCAGCCATGATCAATCTGGGTAATAACCTCAACTAGTCTAGTAACTGCCTCGTCATCTTGGGAAATATAGCCCTCTTTTACCAACCACTCATGTATAAGCTTTGCTGCACAAGTGTGGGAGTCTGTGTGATGGTGGTCAAATTTACCCATGCCAACATCAACATGCAAGATATCGGGGTTTGAATCAACCGATTCATTGTTATACGTTGAGTCACCTGCCGGAACAAATGCAATCTTTGCGCTTTTAAAGTCTGGGTGAAATTTTTTTAGAAGCCAGATAGCCGGAATTCCGTCAAAATCCGGGGAATAATGGGTAACAATGATTTTTTGCGCCAATTGTTCATACACATCCTTTCTTTACCCTCCGAAAATCGAGGGAGTCCATCATTTCTGTTGATATTATCGACTTTATATTATAACGTTTGTGATTTTTCACCACAAGATCCGTGTTGGATGGAAATTAGAAATATTAAGATGTTACAGTTTTTTTAACTAAATCGAGGGTTTTCGCCTGGAATATACTAAATGCCAAATATCTCTCAAGATCTTTTCTTTGTTCCTCAGAAAGGTTTGTCTCGCTAACACCTTTTAAGGCTTGCCCAACCTCTTCTGGCAAAACTTGAACCTTCTCACTTTTTCCGATTTCATCCAAAATTAATGAGATTTTGACATTTTTTTCTGCCTGGGGCCGCCATTTGGCCTTTAAGGCATCAAGAGTCGTATTCTGCTCGCTCAAATAATCGTTAAGTTTCTTTTTTTGACGTTCTAGTTCTGAATTCAGGCGTACCAAAATTCGATTCATCTCATCATCAACCAAAATGTCGGGCACATCGCAGCTGCCGATCTCAAGAATTTTGTCAAAAATTTCCTGTTCAAGTTTAGCCTCGACTTGATTGGCAATCAGTGTCTCCAAATCACGCTTTACAAGCTCTTTCAGGTGCGCGAGGTCTCTTGCTCCAATCACCTTAGCGAAATTGTCATCAATTTCGTCCTGAGCGTTAGTCGAAGGACTTCCACTTTTCACTTTAAACTTTGACTCTTTGACTCTTTGACTCTTTGACTCTTTCTCATCTTTTATATATATTTTGTTTCCATGCGCATCATAAATGAATTTTCCCTTACCCTCATCGTCTTCAGCTTCCCCTTCGGTATCTCCAATGGTTGTAGTCTTCTCTGACTTCTGACCTCCGACCTCCGATTTCCGATTTACCCATGCCTCAAATATATTCTTAATCGACTGTTCGATATCAGACTCGGTAACTTCTTTAGCCTTAACCTTCTGGGCTTTTATCTTTTTCCAATCGCCAAGTTTAATCTGCGGCTTGTTGGTAAAAGTAGCGGTAAATGAAAAAGGTGAGGCTTTTGCCAGAGAACCTATGGCAATCTTTGGAGAGTCTAAAGGGATTAATTTTTCCTTGGAAAGAATTTCCGAAAGGTGTTTGGAGACCAACGTACCGGCTGTCTCATTTAAAAGCTTGCCTGAGCCTAACTTCTGTTCCAAAATTTCAGTTGGAACTTTTCCGGGTCTAAAGCCAGCAATCTTTGTCTCCGTCCCCAGCTTTTTAAGTACCTTACCATAAGCTTCAATAAATCCCGCTTTGGCTACATCGACCTTAACTTCAACCTTCCCCTTTTCGCCGCGCGTTACCAAATATTGCATGTTAAACAAGAATTATAATTTCGAGCTATGCGAGAGATTATATCAGAGGAGCGCCATTGACATGAAGAACCAAAGTCGAGTCAAGCTCGACGATGGTTCTGTGTCAAGGCGACCTGCTGATATATACAATCTACTTTTTGGAATCTTGACAACCCATGAGTTCCTTTGTTAACCTTATATTCAAAGCAAGCGCAGTCGGCGCTTTGCTTTTTTTAAGATGGTAGAACGATTTAACGAAGGCAAACGTCCAAAGAGAAGAAATAAGCCCGTGCATCTCAGAGAACCCCAAGATAACTTTGGCGGGGTAGTTTTACCCACACCCCCAAGTATAAGTGAACTCTCCAAAATAGCCGGACAAGCAGTAGGAGCCAGAGTAGTTAAAACGCGACCGTCAATGAAAACTGATGGTCTTAAAGTTTAGAAGATACAGGGACTAAACTCTTTTAATTACCTCGTCGATTGTCAAAATTTCCACTTTTCCTTTATCTCTTTCCTTCCACTCAACTTTCCCTTTGCCAGTTTTGTCCGACACAACCAACCTCACTGGAATTCCAATTAAATCACAATCCGCGAATTTTTCACCGGCAGAGACGTCTTTTCGGTCATCAAACAATACCTCGATACCCGCTTTTTGCAGTTTTTGATAAATTTCCTGCGCTTGACTTATCACTTGAGACTTATCACTTATCACTAGCAAGTGCACCTGATACGGCGTCACTTGCTCCGGCCAAATAATTCCTTTCTCATCATTAGAAACCTCGACCAAAGTTCCCATTAATCTTGTCACTCCGATACCATAACTGCCTAGATAAGCAGGCTTTTTCTTGCCGTCGCGATCTGTATATGTAACATTCATTTTTTCACTGTAAACCGTCCCAAATCTAAAAATATTACCAACTTCAATTGATTTGCTCTCGGCAATCTTGCCTTTCTTGCACTTCGGACAAACCTCGCCGCTTTTCCCCTGGGCAATCTCTTTATTTTGGGCAAAATCACAAGAATCGCACCAATAAATAGTATCTTCACCGGCTTCAGACAATACCTGAAACTCATGAGTATGACTTCGGGTAAACACGCCGCCGGCCGCTTCAACAATTTTTGCCTCAAGACCAACCCTTTTGAACACTTTAAGATAAGAGTCAGCAACCTCCCAATAATATTTATCCAGATCCTTTTCGGCTGTATGCACGCTGTAGAGATCCTTCATCAAAAATTCCCTAGCGCGAAGTATCCCTGATTTCGCCCGAAGTTCGTTTCTGAACTTGGTTGAAAAATGGTATAGCTTAAGAGGAAATTCGTGATAGGTCTGCACATGCTTTCTGACTAAATCCAAAAGGATCTCTTCGTGTGTAAAAGACAATGCAAATTCTTTTTTATCCTTTTTAAATTGAAACATAACCTCTTTGGCTGTTTCCCAACGGCCAGTCTCGTTCCAGATCGCCTTAGGATGCAAAAGCGGCATCAAAATTTCCTGCGCGCCTACTTTATCCATCTCTTCGCGGATAATTTGCTCGATTTTCCCAACGACCCGAAATCCAAGGGGCAGGAGTGAATACGACCCGGCCATTAATTTATCGATAAATCCGGCACGGATTAATAGTTTGGCATTAACCGAGGTCTCATCCTTCGGTGTCTGCCTTTGAGTTTTCCCAAAAAGCTGACTGTATTTCATATTAATATAACTTTGCTCCTAAAGAAGCCTTTTTATCAGGTACAACTAAAATACATTTATGTTCATCATCTGGCACCCCCAAAGTCAGAACTTCCGATACAAAAGGCCCGATTTGTCTTGGCGCCAGATTTACCACACCTAAAACCAGTTTACCTTCTAATTCCTCTTTTGTGTAGAGATCGACAAGTTGAGCGCTTGATCGTTTGATTCCTATCTCTTTACCGAAATTGATCGTTAATTTATAAGAAGGTTTACGTGCTTCGGGAAAATCTTCAACTCCGATAATTTTTCCTACCCGAACATCGATCTTGCCAAAATCGTCAATTGTCGCCATTAAAAAACACCTCCTCTCTTACACCTTAGTGTAAGGACGAAGGTGCAAACTTCGTGGTACCACCCTACGTTCGCCGAAGGCGAAGGCAAGCTTCTGCGAGCGAGCACTAAAATCTCTCTAGCGCGAGGCGAAGCAGGTGCTTACTTGTTTCGACATCGACCTCATTTGCGGCGTTTACGTTGCCAACGGACTAGGTTTTTATCCCTGTCAGCTCCGGAGCGGGATACTCCTTCACAGTTTCGAAACTATTATAACGCGGCTAATTTTGTAACACAAGTATACCGAAGCTCTTTATTGAATAGATTGCTTCGTCGTCCTGAGCAAAGTCGAAGGACTCCTCGCAATGACGATGAGTTACGCTGGGACTCCCTCTCCGCAATGACGGTGAGCAATACCAACCTCAAAATTCTTCACTGTGTCATTGCGAACGAAGTGCAGCAATCTTATCATTTAATTATGGTGCACAAACAATTTTATGTCTATATTGCAACAAATTACACCAATACAGTTCTATATATTGGAATCACCAATAATTTAATCAGGAGAATATATGAACATAAGAACAAATTAGTCTCAAGTTTTACTTCAAAATACAACATTCTCAAACTAGTCTATTATGAAATTTACAATGACCCGGAAACAACAATCAGAAGAGAAAAACAATTAAAAGCAGGGTCGAGGACAAAAAAATTAAAATTGATAAAGTCACAAAATCCGCAGTTCAAGGATCTTTATGAAGAAATCATCAGGTAGATTGCTTCGTCGTCCTGAGCAAAGTCGAAGGACTCCTCGCAATGACAACAATGTATTACCGAAATAGTTTCAGAATATCATTGTAGGTGATTAGCAAAATCAGACCTAGAAGTAGTGCGAAGCCGATGGTGTGCGCCCATCTTTCAACTTGCGGATAGACTCTCCGCCTGGTAACAATTTCAATCACTATAAAAAGAAACCTTCCGCCGTCAAGTGCCGGAATCGGCAAAATGTTAATAACAGCCAGATTTAAAGAAAGAAGACCCACGAGTTGCAACACTGAAATTGGCCCCAAGGCAACCGCCTGGGATGTAATCTGAGCAATACCGATAGGACCGGAAACTCCCTCAGAAACCGGCGCGATATTCCGTTCACTGATGGCATAACTGATCAACTCGCCAAAAACCTTGCCTGAATAGACAATTGTGTTGTAGCTATGAATGAAACCGGAGAAGAGTTTTTGCGGGATAGTCGTATAATTCAAAACAGCCAATTCTCCTAGACTTACTCCCAATGCGGGAGCTTGTAACTGATCACTATAAACAGGTGTCACTTGAACTTTTCTGGTCTCGTTATTAACTGGGTTCTCTAAAACCAAAGTAAGGTTTTTCCCTTCTGAAGAACGGATAATTTTTTGAAGATCATCAATCGAGGAGATTCCTTGACTGTCAATCGCCAGTATCGAGTCTCCAATATTTATCCCTGCTTTTTGGGCAACGGAATCAGAATTAATCTCCGCAACTAATACCTGCCTGGTCTGATTGACAAACTTAAATTGGTGCTCAAAAAAAAGAGGCAGACTGACTTTAAAGCCAAGCGCGAAAAGGACAATATAGAAAATTATAACCGCCAAAAGTAGGTTGGCAATAACTCCCGCAATAATAACCAGAGTCCGCTGCCAAATGGATTTCACCCAAAAGCTGTCTTTCTGGTCTTTCCGCTTGTCAGTCGGATCCTCTCCGACTAAACGCACAAATCCGCCAAAAGGCAACCAGTTGATACTATAAAGCGTCCCTTTAATTTTCTTACCCCAAGCTCTCGGAGGCAGACCAAAACCGAATTCCTCGACACCAATACCCGCCCGTTTGGCCATGATGAAGTGACCAAATTCATGGACAAGAATCAGGACGGAAAGGATTAATAAGAATATTAGAACTGTAACCATAAAATTAACCTAATTACTCTAATTGACCTAAACAATTTAGAAATTTATTAATTAGAAAATTATTTAGATATTAGAAATTAGAAATTAGAAATTTTATCATACCTGCCTTAACTCGGCCTCCTTTGCTTTTCCAGCAACTTCTATTGCCTCGATAAACTCATCGTGAAGCTTCTGAATTTCTTCCTTCTGGCGTTTCTCCTCATCCTCGCTCATCTCTCCCGTTTGTTCCGCTTCACGCAATTTTTCGACAAATTCGTGTCGAATTTGCCTGATTTCCACGCGGTATTTCTCCAAAATCTGGTGCATATTTTTGATAAACTGATCGCGCCTCTCGGAAGTCAGCGGCGGAATCGCAATACGGATAATATCCCCGTCGACAACCGAGTTTAGGCCGATATCTGCCTTAGCAATTCCACCAACGATGTTGGTGATTATCGATTTATCCCAAGGAGAAATTAAAATTACGGTCGGCTCCGGAGTCGTAATTTGGGCAAGCTCCTTAACCATCATTTTGGAATTGTAGGCATCAACCTGAATATCAGAAACCAAAGTGCCAGATGCCCTCCCCGTCCTAATCTGGGCAAGTTCGACTTTCAGATGCGAAATCGCATCTCTCATCTTATTAGAAACTTCAGCTAACATTCTTAAGTTCGTTTAATACCTACCGCTTTTGTCATTCCGAGCTTGTCGAGGAATCTTTCTCAACCAAACTATATGGAGAGTACAATCTCTTCAAACTTCGGATTGACTTTTGTAATCAAAGCAATTTTCTTCTTTCTGCTCCAATTCTTCAATTGCTTCTCCCTTGTAATTGCTGTTTGTGGATCATCATAAACTTCATAGTAGATAAGTATATCGATATTGTACTTTTGAGTAAATCCTCTTGCTAGCTTATTCTTATGTTCCCAAACTCGTTTGATTAAATTACTGGTCACACCGATATAAAAATTACCTGACCGATTTCTAAGAATATAGACATAATATGATTTTCTCAAGTCTTATGTTGTTAGATCCCTCCACTCGATCTTCGATCTCGGTCGGGATGACACCATTAAGGCACCTTAATTTAATTCAGGACTCTCACCATCAAGCATTAACCTAAACCTGTTCGTTACATCACTAAGCCACTCGTCAGGAACCTTACTTCCTCTTTCTAAGAGTCGAATAACTAAAAACGCCTCAGCTGCTAGGTCAAAAGCACGCCTTTCATCGTCTGTTTTTGCGTGGCATTTTGTCGGGTATGCTTCGTAAATACCATCAGGTAGGTAAACTGGTATCATATCTGTACCCGACTCCAAGTTAATAGAATTCCAGACACGATCTTCATAAAGAACCTTAACAAATCCAACCGGGACCGGAAAACAAATCTCCAACTGACTGACCCAATCTCTAATCAACCTAGCAGTTTTTAAAGAATCCACCAATAAATCAAAATCGTAAACAAGTGGTTCTCTATCCACCTAACTCAAACCTCATAAAGCGCTTGATAACTATATTTTCCCCGACTTTAGCAATTGTTTCCTTTACCAACTCATCGATAGTTTTTGCCGAGTCCCGAATATACTCCTGTTTTAATAATTCTTCAACAGTAGTAGGATCCATCGCCGTTATCTGCATAGCAATTTCGTGGGCTAGGTTTTTAAACTCATCAGTCCTGGCCACAAAATCCGTCTCACAGGCTACCTCGACCATTGCCCCGATCCGGCCGCCTGCATGCATGTAAGTTTCGATAAGTCCGGATCCAACTGCTCTGTCGGCCTTTTTGGCGGCCTTGTCCATACCCCAACTTTTCAACAACTCTTCGGCCTTCTTTAAATCACCAGCCGATTCTTCCAAGGCACGACGGCAATCCGCGATTCCCGCTTTTGTCTTGGCCCTAAGCTTCTTAATTTGGTCAATAGTGACTTGCATACTAATAATGACTGTCTTTATCCTTCAAGCGATAGCGAGAAGTTAAAGGTTAGTTCTCGCAATAGCTCGAACAATAAATATTACTTATGACTCATCACTTATCACTTTTGACTTATTCTCTCCCGCCAACTCAACCTTCTCCTTCGCGCTCTTCTTCTCGAATTTCTCTCTCCCTAAAAGATAAGCGCTAGCGACCGCGCTTGTCATAATTTTGATCGCTTTGATAGCATCGTCATTTCCCGGAATCGGAAAATCAACCAGTGACAGATCCGCATTGGTATCGCAAACCGCCACCACCGGAACCCCTTTCTTCCTTGCTTCCCGGCAGGCATTCTCTTCTCTCCTGACATCAACAACAAAAAGAGCGTCCGGCAATTTTTCAAGATCCGCCAAGCCTCCGTAAAATCTTTCCAGTCTGGCGATTTCCCGATCGATCAACAAGTTTTCTTTTTTTGTCCTGTCTTTAAATTCGCCTTCCTCTTTTTTGACTTTTAAATCGGCAAGTTTCTTAATGTTCTTTCCGGCAACTTCCCAGTTTGTCAGAAGCCCGCCGATCCATCTTTCTGTTATATATTTGGCGCCAGATCGTTTGGCTTCTTCGGCAATTATACTTCTTGCCTGGTTTTTTGAAGCCAGAAAAATAATCGTGCCGCCACTCTCGCCGATTTTAGCGACAAACTCGCAGGCTTCTTCGAGTTTCTCAACAGTTTGAGCCAGATCCATCACATGAACTCCGGCTCTGGCCGTAAAAATGTAAGGCTTCATTTTCGGATTCCAGCGCCTGACCTGGTGCCCGAAATGAACACCCGCTTCCAAAAGTTCTTGCATTGATGGAATTTGCATTAAGTATCTCCTTTGCGATCAGAAAGTAGTTTTCCTGATCCCTCCGCCCTGGAAAACCGAAATTTGCAGCTTCTGTGAACTATGAACTTAAAACTGTCAACTGCAAACTCCGAAGGAGTTTGCACAGGGCGTGTGTGATTAGGGGAAATATAACATTGGTTAGCGATAAAAAGCAAGATTATCCCAAAATCTACACCGGGCTAATCCTGCTTTTCTTCCCTCCCTTAGCCTTCTTTTGCGCTTTTCGTCCTCTACCCGCAAGTACGTCTACCATAATTTGTTGATACCTAGTTGGATCTAGATCTTCACCAAGACCATTCACTACTCTTTCACGAATCTGGCCGTAACTTAATCCACTAGCCGTTAATCTGGAAGCAGTTCTTCTGTCTTTTGCATCCTGCTCTGCTTTTGTTACCCATGGAGGCTTAGAAGCCGAGGGTCTTTCTTTTCCATATCCACTTGACGAATCTGCCATAAACTTATCTTTCACCTCCTAACTTTCCTGCAACAATCTTAGCCATTTTTCTATCAATCCTATTCTCGCTTTCTCTACGGGCCAAATCATACTGTTTAAAGTCCACAAATTTCAAGGCCATAGCCAGCGCCGGATGCACGGACTGGACCAGTTTAACTTTTTCCTGCTCGATTTTGCGGTAATCAGGATGGCCTTGAGGTCCGGTCCGCAGTTCCGTTTCCCAGCAGACCTCCCTCAAATTTTCCCATTGATACCAGCGAATTCTGTTACCTAGCATTACTACGTACTGAGATTGATCTGGATACTGCTTCCTAATCTTTTTATGAAATCTGTCTATTCTTTCTGCTGCATCTCTGTACGGCTTATCCAATTTTGCCTTAATTAAATCCGGCGGTACATCAAATCCCAGCTCTGTTGTAAACCTTTGCCTCTCCTGTGTAAGTATTCGGTGGCGGTGTATATCCCGATAAATTCCCAGATTAGCCACGATATCGAATTTATAATAAGTATTCTCACAAGCCCGAACCAGTTTATGCTGTCTAACCTGACGGCCTTCAATCGCCTTTTGGATAATTTGGGATTTCTGCTGAGGTGTTAATTTACTGACAGCTTCCTTCACCTGTTTGTAAGAAACCTGGGCATACTTATACAGAAGACTGGCGACAATCCTGTCTTCGGCGTCTTGATCATATTCGACCAGGTCGACACCTGGTTTCATGACCGCACCCCTGGGGTGCAAAGCTTCTTCCACCCCAGGGGTGGTTGAACAAAGAAACTTTCGACTCAGCTTTTCCAAAGTCTTTTCAGTACTGGCAACATATCTCTGATAAATCTTGCCTCTTGGACTTGAAGCTCTATTGACAAGAGAAGGAATGACTTTTTCAAGCTCTTTCTGGGCGGCTTTGGAAAGCATCCTAATCTCTTCCAAAGGATGTGCATAACACTTGGTCAAAACATATTCGAAAGCCTGGCCTACCCCAAAAAATCCGACATTGGTCAGTGTCGCCGCAGGCAGATAGGGTCGCAAAACATCACAGGTTTTGGCCTTAATTGTTTCCCGGTAAGCCCGCTCAGACTGATCTTTTTCCTGAGGGAAAATCTTCCGCAAGTATTTTGAAAGAGGTTCTACTGAATCAGTATATCGTCTGAAAAGCATATTCATGAGTCGTATGTATTCGCCTTTGAATTTTGATTTAACCAAGTCCGGCTCAAGAAAAAACAAATACCTACCGCCGACTTTCTGATCAAATAAAACATACCTCGTCGATTTCTCAAGAGGCGCAAAACCGATCCTGAAATCCTCTAAAATTTTGGTAGCTACGTTGGAAATATTTTCAAAGAAAATGTGGGCACCGGCCATTTGGGCGATCGAATCATCACCATAAGCAGCAAGCCATCTGGCGAAAAAATCACGTGCCCTCTTACTGCCGACCACCGCTTCCCAACCTCCATGTTTGTGCAGATAATCGACAAAACTTAGAAGTTCTTTCCTCATCCTCCCGGCTTCTCTTATCTCTCGAGTCCCAACTTCTATAAGATCAGGCTCTAAAATCGGTTTGATATACTCGTCAAAAAATAGTCTTCTGACTCCTTTTGCCGAACGGCTGTAGCGGGAAGCCAATGCCCCTAAAAGCTCGCTTGGCAAATACCTCGCGGCAAAAACATTTTTGTCTAAGTTGGTAAAAAACGGCTCAATATAATAAGCCTCTTCTTTAGTAAATTTTTCGTGGGATTGCAGTTGATCAATCATTATTGTTCAAGTAATTCGGTCTTGAGCTCATGGTCGAAAGACTTATCGAGAAACAACTCTCGACTTCTCGCTCCGCTCGAAGAGTAATCATAATTATTGTTCGAACGCAGTGAGAACTATTTAAACAAGGCTTCTTTTTTAACTCTGCTAAAATCCTTCAGTTGATGTTCTCTAAATCTGGCCTGGGTCAGATCTGAAAATTCCTCTACGTAACATAATCTTTTGAATCCATGTTTTGCAGTAAACCTACTTCCTTTTCCTAGTGCATGTTGTTCCAGTCGTATCGCTATGTTCCATGTAAGCCCTGTGTAGTAAAAACCATCTAAACATTCAATGATATAAACATATCATTTCCATCTCATTAATATTTTAGAGGTAACTTCTCACTACGTTCGAAGAATATTCTATATTTCTCTATCACCTCCAACACTTTCTTGTGGATTTCCTCAGGTTTTAAAATTTTGCCGCCTTTGACACAATCAACTTTAACCCAATTTTTCCGGTGCATGGCAAGATCATTGTAGACATCAACAACTCGCTCAAGATAACCAAGATCCGCTTCATGAATATCAAGTTTTCTGTCACCAATCAGCTTCCTTGAAATCTCAACCGGCACATGAAGAAAAATAACTAAATCTTCTTTGGGAATTTTATTTTCCTGATATTCCAACTTTTCCAGCCACTTTGTAAACTTTATCCTTAATCCTTTATCCTTCATCTTCCCTGCCATGTGTGCCAAATTCGATCCGACATAACGATTACAAATGACCAGCTTCCCCAACTCCAACCATTCCCTAACCTGAGTCGATGCGCTAAATCTATCGCCTGCATAAAGCATCGAGGCCAGATACGGATCAACATTTTTAAGCTCTCCAAAATCACCCTCTAGATATCGCCTGACCATTTTTCCCCATAAGGAATCTTCATATCTGGGAAAAGAAATATAAGTGCAGGGGATTTTTCCGCCAGCTGGCGGATTTTTTAGAAAATTTAGAAGAAGTTTTGCCTGAACAGTTTTACCGGAACCGTCAGCACCTTCAAAAACTATTAATTTACCAATATGTTTATCAACCATTTCTAATCAAACTCTAAATTCTAAACAATTTCAAAATTCAAAAATCAAATGTTCAAAAAAATGATAGTCTCAAAACCTTGTTATTCTTCGAACAAAGTGAGAAGTTTGAGTTCTCGCTGCGGAGAGTACCGTACGGTACTCTCCTTCGCTCGAACAATATAGCTATCCTCCCGTTTTGAATTTTGTATTTTGGTCATTTAAATTTGATTAGGATTTAGAAATTAGAAATTTAAAAAATATTATTTTTTCCCATGTTTTCCAATTCTTGAGGCGACCGGCTTTTTCGATCCGGAATACCGATCCGACCGGCTGCCTTCATAAAGCATCTTCACGGGGCTGGCCAGTTTTTCAAAGGTAAAAGCACAAATTGGCATACCGCAATATAAAATTGCCGGCTTAGGTCCAAGATTGCCAAGTTCCAGAACTGGTGCTCCATACCAACCGGGATCAAAACGGGCAGCCGTTGAATGCACCAGGATTCCCAGTCTGGCCAGCGAACTCTTGCCCTCTAGTCTACCGACAATGTCATTCGGCAACCTTAATACTTCCCGTGTTGAAGTAATAGCAAAAGCTCCAGGCTCCAGAATAAAAGGGTCATCATTAGAAAGATTAACCTCCTCCATCGCGTCAAGCGGCAATCCGCGCTTAGTATCGATAAATCTGTACGATGCCGCTCTAAAAAGCTTAATGTTATTACCAAGGTGAAAATCTATAGAAACCTGATCAATCTGTTTTTTCCAATTTTTATCAAGGTGCGTAATTTTAATTGCCCCGTCGTCTATATATTTCGCAATAAGCCAATCGGGCAAAATGCCCGTGATACTTCCCTCGTGCCTCATTTCTTTACTTTTGTTACTTTTGATACCTCTCCTATCTTGTCTCACCAGGAAATCATAAACGATCTGGCTCCAACTTTCCATATTTTTGTAATATTTTCTCATCTGGTCAAGATCAATCATCTTTCCTAATTTATGCTCATCACGAACATTAATTTTGTCACTATCGCCTCTTATACGAATTACCAGCCCTAGATGGACAAGCCCAACATCATTGGAGTCATCATTTATTAGACCTACAAAACCGGTTGAATATTTGTCTTTATAATCGATCTCTTCCTTAAACTCCCGTTTCGCCCACGACATGATTTGTGCCTCTCCCTGTATACTTTTCGTACTTTTGATGATATCCTCCTCATTAATATGGCCGCCTATGCCTAAAGAATACATATTGGAAAGCCGCCTGTCTGTATGGTTCGTCTTTCTCTTCATTAAAAAGAAACAGCCGCCGTTCTCGAAAATTAAATAAGGGATTATTTGCTGCCATTTGGCATCTTCTTCAACTTGGGCACGGAGCAAAAACTTATGTTTGCTATTTATTAATTTGATATATTTTCTTAAATTCTCCGTCTTTATCCCATGCCAAACCCCGTCGCCAAAAAGATCATTTCTGGCAACAACCATTACTTTCTCGTCACTTTTTTTCATTGGTGGCTTTTTTGCCATTGAATTTAATTCGGGCAGAAAATATTAACTAGCAGACTCTACGTTCTTGGTAATTGCACTTGAGCTTTTCAGTGTTTTCTTGTCTTTTTCAGTATCTCCAGTGGTCGCCGGCTTTTGCCAAGAGGCGTATTTACATTTGGGCCAGTTGCTGCAACCCCAAAAAGTTCTACCCTTCTTTGTCCTTTTGACCACTATTTCACCGCCGTCCTCTGGACAGATTAAACCGGTAGGCTCGGCCAAGGTCTTAGTGTTTTTACACTCCGGAAAACCGCTGCAAGCCAGGAATTTTCCAAACCTTCCGTATCTTATCACCATTACCTTACCGCATTTTTCGCACTTTTCTTCTGTTTCCTCTACCTCTACTTTGACTTTTTCGGCTTCCTGGGTAACTTTTTCAACTTGTTTTTCAAAAGGCTGCCAAAAATCACCCATAACTTTTACCAGTTCTTGACCACCTTGGGCAATTTGATCAAGATCATTCTCCATCTTCGCTGTAAAAGAAAAATCCATAATTTCACCAAAATTAGCAACCAGAAAATCAACAGCAGCTTTTCCAACTGGCGTTGGCGCAATTTTTCTGCCATCCACTCTTTCAACATAAAGTCGTTCATAAAGAGTTGAAATTGTGGGTGCATAGGTTGAAGGTCTACCGATGTCATTTTTTTCCAGCTCTTTTACCAAAGCCGCTTCTGTAAATCTTGGCGGCGGTTCGGTAAATTTTTGCTCACTTTCGACTTTAACCTTTTTAAGCTCCTCCTCAACTGAAAGGTCCGGAAGTTCCTGTTCTTTAATCGGCGGTTTTTCATAAACCCTGTACCAGCCATTAAACTTAATTTGCTGCCCGCTCGCACGTAAAAGGTACTTGCGAGGGGTGGCAGTCATGGAAGGGTTCCCGACAGCGCGCAGCTCGACATTGTCTTTTTGATCACCAATCGATTTCTGGTCCGAGCGAGCACTGGCGGGAAGGAAACGACTGACAGGACCCCGAACAAGTACAGCTTCCACGTCAACCTGCGTCTCGGCCACCACTGCCTCTGCCGTCTGACAAGAAACCATCCGCCTCCAGATCAAATCATAAAGTTTCTTGTGGTCACTGCTGTCAACTGTCAATTGTGAACTGTCAACTGTTATATTCGTCGGACGTATAGCTTCGTGAGCTTCTTGGGCAAGCTTTGATTTAACTTTATACTTACGTGCCACATTCGGTAAATATTTTTTACCAAAAGTTTTTTCGATATACCTTCGAGCAGCCTCAATCGCCTGCGGCGCCAAGTTAACCGAATCAGTACGCATGTAAGTAATCAATCCGTGTTCGTAAAGATCCTGGGCTATTCTCATTGTCCTTTTGGGCGTGAAACCAAATTTCGTAGAGGCCACTTGTTGCAAAGTTGAAGTTGTAAATGGAGGACTTGGATATTTTTTAACATCTTTTGTTCTTACGTCGGTAACTTTATACTGGGATTTTTCAAGATCAGCAACAATTTTTTCCGCCTGATCCTTATTGCCAATTTCCGCCTTTTCTCCATTTATTTGAATAAGCTTTACAACAAACTTCTCTCCCCCCTTTGATTCCTTTGTTACTTTTGTTACCTTCGACACTTCTATCAAAACCTCCCAATACTCCTCAGATTTAAATGCTTCGATTTCTCTTTCTCGATCAACGACCAAACGCAGCGCCACTGACTGAACCCTTCCGGCAGAAAGACCGCTTTTGACTTTCTTCCATAAAAGCGGCGAAAGTTTATAGCCGACAAGTCTGTCTAAAACTCGTCTCGCTTGCTGGGCTTCCACCAGATCCATATCGATTTTGCGAGGATGACCAAAAGCGTCAATCACTGCATCGCGAGTAATCTCATGGAAAACAACCCTGTCATACTTAGGACTTTTGGCTTTCCTGACCTCGCCTCGACTTGGCCGGGGACGGGTTGACTTCTGATTTATAACTTCCAATAAGTTCCAAGCTATTGCTTCGCCCTCCCTATCCGGATCAGTCGCCAGCCATAAGTGATCAATATTGGCTGCCTCCTTAACTAAACTATTAACAGACTTAATTTTTTCCTTGGGGATGACGTATTTAGGGGTAAAACCATTTTCAACATCAACTCCGAATTCTCCTCGCGGCAAATCCCGCACATGCCCCATCGACGCCGTGATCTGATAGTCAGATCCCAAGAACTGACTTAAGGTCCTGGCCTTTGTAGGTGACTCAACAATAACTAAATTTTTCAACTAATCTTCCTCCGTATGACTTATGACTTATGACTTGTGACTTGTCACTTCATCCTTCATCCTTGTTACTTACTGTCCTCTACTTTCCTTCTTTTGTATCATTGATGTCAACCCCGTTAAAAATCGCCCTTACTATTTTAAGCACAAATTATCTTTAAATAGATTTGTTAAACCAGTTTACAAAGTTTCATAATTGTGAGAAAAAATTTCATATTTTTTCTGACCAGATTTCTAACGGAGTCAAGACCCTTCTTATAAAGAGAAGCAGAAAATTCCAAAAAATGATATCCTTTAAAAATGCAATGGCAAGATTGGGTATTTTCCGTTGGCCAAATAATCTTTCTAGTCGCGCTAATTCCAACAATTCGTGGTAAAGATAAACCGGCAATTACAACAAGCGTCATAACCAGCATAATCCTGGCCATTTTCGCATTCACTTATTTTTCTTTAAAACTGCGATTTGCAACATTAACTTCCATCGCCATGACCACCGCTTGGGCAACTCTGGCTGTACAAAAATATCTCCAGAATTCCCCACGACGTCATCCTGAGCCGAGTCATACTCGGCGAAGTATCTAGAAAATAATGACTAGATATTGTTCGAGCGTAGCGAGAACTATCAGACTTCTCACTTCGTTCGAAGAATAATAGCGTTTTTA
This sequence comes from Candidatus Curtissbacteria bacterium RIFOXYA1_FULL_41_14, assembly GCA_001775095.1. Classification (GTDB taxonomy): domain Bacteria; phylum Patescibacteriota; class Microgenomatia; order Curtissbacterales; family GWA2-41-24; genus GWC1-40-35. The sequence goes on along the minus strand of MFCA01000013.1, from coordinate 26,290 downwards.
TCAAAAAAAATGATCAAACTGGTTGCCTTTGACTATAATGGCACTCTTGTTGCCGACACCCGGCCCATTTGGGAAGGAGTAAACAAAGTTCTTGAGGCTTTTGATATAAAGCCAGTCAGCCACAAGCAGTTTTTAGAGGATTTTGACATCCCCGTATCAATCGCTTACAAAAATCACGGCCTTGATCTTGATCTGGTAGAAGACGGCCACCAAAAAACCTCTCAAATTTTTCATAAGTTCTATGAAGACAGAGTCTCCAGAATCAGAACAAGAGCAAATACCCGCAAAGTACTTAAGTTCTTAGAAGAGAAAGGGATGGAAAGAATTGTCTTTACGAATCACACCCAAGTTGGTGTTTCTAAACAATTGGAAAGATTAGATCTTGAAAAATACCTTGACGCAGTTTTCGCAAACTCCGAAAGACACCACGCTCTTATTCAAAGACATAAGGGAGATAAATTGAAAGACTACCTGCATACAAAAAAACTCAAAGGGGCAGAAGTTTTAATTGTTGGCGATACTATCGAAGAAATTCAAATCGCCCGCGATCTCGGCGCCACTGTTTGCTCAATCACCCACGGTAACTGCTCAACTCGCCGCCTAAAGGCTGCAAAGCCAAATTATTTAATTGGAAATCTAGAAGAACTGATACCTATAATCAATAAAATTAATTACGAGAAATAATCCTATTTCTTCAATTTTTCAACTTTCAATTTTCAACTCTCAACTTATTCTACCTTCCCCAAATGCCTGATCCGTAATTTTTAACACATCCCGCAAGTTCCATCATTGAAAGCGCTGACGAGACTTTTTCAATCGGCAGTCCAACTTCTCGCGCAATCACATCAATATGTTTTGTTTGATTATCCAGTACCGCTAAAATCTTTGCTTGAGTTTTATCCTTTGGTTTTTCCTGACTCATCACTCTTATCCTCTTATCCTCTTTCCTAATATCCAAAACCTCCAAAATATCCTCCGCCCCCGTTGCCGGATGAACCCCTTCCTTTATTAGATTATTAGTGCCGGCGCTCATCTTGCTTGTGATAGGACCCGGCACTGCAAAAACTTCCCTTGCCTGTTCGGCGGCACAACCTGCTGTAATTAAAGAACCGGAATCAACTGCCGCTTCTGTTACTAAAACCCCAAGTGATAAACCGGAGATGATTCTATTTCTTGCCGGAAAGTTCGAAGGAACTGATGGAAATCCTAAGGGGAATTCAGAAACAACTGCCCCATTTTGGACGATTCGATCTGCCAACGATTTATTCTCCGGCGGATAAATTAAATCAACACCGCAGCCCAAAACCGCAATTGTTCTGCCGCCAGCATCCAAAGCTGATCGGTGGGCAATACTGTCTATTCCTCTGGCCAAACCACTGACAATCACTAAATTGCTCATCACCAACTCGCCAGCTAACTTCTCAGTAACTTGTCTTCCATAAACTGTCGCGTTTCTTGCTCCAACAACTGCAATAGCCAAATCATCTTCCGGCAACAAACTTCCTTTATAGTAAAGTACCGGCGGAGCGTCGGAAATCTGGCGAAGATTAGCCGGATATCCGCGATCAGGAAGCGAAACTACTTTGATACCTCTTTCGTAAACCGTATCAATATAAATTTTTGGGTCTACCTTTTGGCGAAAGTTGATAATTGACTCGCGCGTTTTGGCATCGATTTTTAATCCCCGGATTTTCTCATCCGGCGCTTCCCAAAATTTACGCAACTGCTTGAAATATCGAAGTAAATAATTGAAAGTCGCCGACCCAACTCCCGGTATCGCACTCACCACCACCCAATAAGCTAACTCCTTATTCATATATATCCAATTACAACAACCCTTAAAGGGTCTCTCCTTTCTATGGGTTAATCTATAGTCAAAGCTTCTAGATCTTCTTTTGGATTTGTTGGATAGTCTTCGACAAATGATTGATACGAAAAATATTTTGTGAGTGTGTTATTACTACTCCTTGCTGTTTTGAAAAATTCTAAAATTGGCGCGGGGTCAATCCAATAAAACTTAATATCTCCCAAATAAACTCTGTAGCTCGAGTATGGATATCTTTTCCAATCCTCTGTCAATTCAGTTGGATTCAAATGAATATAGCGGGAAAGGTGCAAAAAGTAAGCTTCTGATTCAACAATCGCCGCTTTGTAAACACCTTGAAATAACGTTCCAGATCTTTCATACCTATTGTTAAAATACATTGAGTAACTGGTTCCGAGCCTCCGCATGAGTTTAATCAGCCCATCTTTTGAAGCCTGTTGAATAAAAAGGTGGAAATGATTCGGCATTAGACAGTACGCAAGTAGCTTTATTTCTTTTGCAAGTGTGTGTTCTGAACTTGGATCTAAATATTTTTCTAAATAATGGAGGAAGACTCTGAAATCTTGATCATCGAGGAATATTTCACTTTTACCCGCCCCTCTATTGTAGACATGATAATAACCATTCTCAAGATATAACTTGAGTGAATTCCTAGATGGCATTATTATAAAATAAAGCCCATTGCAACAACCTGTCAAGGGAGAGACCCTGCTATAGGGCTAAAAGTGGCATGGGTTTTGCGGAAATTTACAGGGTTGAACCCTGATTTTGCATTGACTTATTTTCTACTCACCAGTCTCGATCAAGATACATTCTTCTGGTCTTATTCCATTTGCCCCTAAAGTCTTCACTAATCTATCCCTTTCAGCTATAGCATCAAAAACTACCAATGAGGTATCAAGGGTGGCTTTTGGAATCACACCCATGACTGTTGTACCAAATACAACAACAGTATGATTCGGATAAGTAAGAAGAAAATCAGGTGACTCTGCTATCTCCATTAGAAGTCCCAAATCTTCTGCTGACGGTCGATGTTCACCATCCGGAATATATATGTTCCCTATTTGGACTCTCTCTGTCATTTTCATCCTCCTTTCAAGAGTCGTGATTCCAAGATACACCGACCTGCAATGAATTTAGAACCGACGGCGGCCTGTTTTTTGCGGAAATTTAGCAGGGTTGAGCCCTGATTTTGCTTTAAATGACCGACCAGATCCTTCAAACTTTGTTCATTAAAAGCTAAGGCAACATTCTGATAATTTTTAATCGCCGCGCGAATTAAGGCCTGGCCGCCGATGTCCATACTTTCGGGAAAATTGTTTTTGTCCGGTGCATAAAGGCCAACGATTACCAGATCAAATGGGACCGAGCTCACCCCCGGGGTGCTCTCAAGGTTTCGCCCGGACTTCACCCCGGGGGTGAGCCGTGCAAGCTTCTCCAACCCCAACACATGACTCTTTTTTGTTCTATCCGCCAAAATTCTCGCAAAAATTGCCCGGTCTAAACTCTTAACTCTACCGCCAAAATCAAATCCCGCAACCACTGAGAAAGCACTGAAACCTTTAGACTTTAAGTACCTAACAGTTCCTTCGGTTCCCCAAAATTTGACGGACTTTTTATCGAGAATCACCAGTAACGGGTCAAGTACCGCTTTGTCAAAAACCGCAGCAAAAATGTTTCCAACCTTTATCTCATCCATAAATTTTTGCTATTCGCCCATTCGCATCCATTCGCATTATTCAAATTCGCATTTAATTCGCATCTAATGTTTAAAATGCCTTACTCCCGTAAAAATCATCGTCATCTTGTGCTTTTTGGCAGCCGCAATCACTTTACTATCATTAATTG
>MFCA01000013.1:20083-22592 GCA_001775095.1 Candidatus Curtissbacteria bacterium RIFOXYA1_FULL_41_14 | reverse complement strand
AAGGGAAAAAGGCGTCAGACGCCAGTATCGCACCTTTTGATGATTCTTTTGCCTGATTTAAAGCTAATTTAACCGAATTAACCCTGTTCGGCTGTCCTGTACCCATTCCGATCATAACCTTGTCGCGAACTACCACTATCGCATTAGAACGGACATGCTTGACGACTTTCCAGGCAAATTCCAAATCCTGGTATTGCTGCTTTGACGGTTTATTTCCAGTCACCACTTTCCACTCCTGTTTTGACTCACCAATATCATCGGGAGTCTGGACCAAATAACCGTTAAAAATTCTGGTAAATTCAAATTGTCTGGGTGGCTTTTTGGCTTTGATCACACGGAGCTTAGTGCTTTTTTTCTTGAGGGCCACAAGTACTTCATCGTCAAAATCAGGCGCAACAATCAGGACATAGAAAACATCACGCATCGCGCGAACCATTGCAAGTGTTGGCGGACGGTTAACCGAAATTATTCCCCCAAAAGGACTAATGGTATCGGCTGCATAGGCAAGTCTGTATGCTTCTTCTAGATCGGTTCTTGTAGTAATTCCCGTCGGATTCCCGTGTTTAATAATTGCCACCGTCGGTTCGGAGAACTCCAAAACCAACCGCCAAGCATGATTGGCATCGCCCAAATTATTGTGAGAAAGCTCTGCTCCGCAAAGTTGTTCGTAGCCGGGGACTGTATCCGACAGGTAGAAGGCGCTTTTCTGGTGAGGATTCTCACCATACAGCATATCCTTGTATTTTTTAAGTTTGAGGTTTAAATTCTCAGGTAGATCCAACTTACTCATTATTCAACCTTCCTCTAAACTCGAATGTCGAATGTCGAAACTCGAAACAATTTTTGTAAATTCTAATTTTCTAATGTTTCAAACTTTTGAACATTTGAATTTGTTTCGGATTTCGTGCTTCGGGTTTCGAATTTATCTCCTCTGAAACCACCAATCCAGCAGTTCCCTTGCCACCGGCGCTGCAACGCTTGAACCTTCTCCGCCGTCTTCAATAATGACAGTTAGCGAAATTTGCGGACCATCATAGGGCGCGTAAACCGTAAACCAGGCATGGGGATTACCAAGTTCTTTTTCGGCGGTTCCCGTCTTACATCCTACTTTATATGGCGCATTAAAAAAAGGCCAGGCCGTACCTTTTGTTTCACATGCCTGTCTCATTCCTTCACGAACAAGATCTAGGTCTCCGAATTTCACTAAGTCTTCGCCCCTGGTTTTACTCTCTATTTTAATACTTTCGGCCTTCTGCTGTGATCCGTCAAAATCTTGCTCTTCTATTTCAGATACCAGATAGGGCTTCGTTAATTTTGCGCTGGCAACATATGAAGTCATCACATTAATTTGTAGCGGGGTTGCCAGCATGAACCCTTGACCTATGGCCAAATGCATTGTATCTCCCGGGTACCAAACAGTCGCAAGTGTCGATTCCTTCCAGACACCGTCCGGCACCAAACCGAAGGATTCGTCCGGAAGATCAATGCCGGTTTTTTGCCCAAAACCTAATTTTATAGCCGTTTGTCTGAGAGAATCCAAACCGGTTTTTTCAGCCAACTTATAGAAAAATATATCATTTGATCTGGCGATTGCCCGGTCTATCTTCAAGATTCCATCCTTTCCGCCATAAGACCGATAAAACCAATTTGTAAAACGGACGTCTCCCAGATAAAATTCACCGACATCCTCAATCTCCGTATCTCTCGTGATTTTCCCAGAAGTTAGCCCGGCCAGTGCTGAAACAATCTTAAAAATCGATCCCGGAGGATAATTTCCTTGAGTAGCCCTGTCAAAAAGCGGCTTTTTCTCGTCCGTCATGGATTTCCCAACATCCGCGGGGTTAAAGGAAGGAACAGAAACCAGTGCCAAAACTTCACCTGTATTGGGATCCTGAGCAATAATCGCCCCGCTGCCGGAGCCTGCTTCTTGTGCATGTTTTTTTAAAAGTTCATAAGCTTTTTTCTGAAGTTCACTGTCAATTGTTAAGTGAAGAACCCTTCCGTCATGTGAGCTTCTCTCACCTAAAATCGAGACCTTTTTGCCGATTGCATCAACCTCTATGAGTTTTTCGCCATTCTCTCCTTTTAGAAAATCGTCATAAGTCGCCTCCACCCCTAATCTTCCGCTAACCCCAATTGCAGAAATATTCGCATTTGCCTCCAGGTCTTTCTCCTGCAAAACACTAACATAACCCAGTACATGAGCGCTTGCTTCTCCGAGGGCGTAATTCCTCCTAACCTCTTGGGAAATTTGCCCCATTTCCCCTTCAAAATTTTCACTTGCCAGTCCTTGCTCCGCGAGCTCTTTAGCTGTTTGCTCGCTAATCTCTTTTACTTGCGAGTCTTTTTTCAAAAAATAAATCTTGGCCGAATCGGCAAGTATCTTGCCTTCTCTGTCTACAATTTTGCCTCTTTTTGCCTCAATTGGCACCAGTTTAATTCGATTAGAATCGGAAAGTTCTCGATTTTCTTCACCATGGACAACTGTTAAGATAAAAAGGCGGCCAAG
>MFCA01000013.1:12608-20064 GCA_001775095.1 Candidatus Curtissbacteria bacterium RIFOXYA1_FULL_41_14 | reverse complement strand
ACAAGCGTTAGGTAAAAAGACCAGAAGTAAGCAGGCTTTACAAAATCATCACTTTTACCCATATCCTCTTGGTAAAGTTGCCTATTTTTTGAAAACCGCCATTTGCCAACTTTCTCGTGGTAAATATTATCGCAGAACTCAAAAGTGCCTTTCATCGAAAAGTCTGGTGATTCATTTTAAGCTTTTTTAAAAATTCACTATTTTCTAAAATTACACAGGTACCCTTAGCCACGCACGAAAGAGGCTCGCTGGCGACAGAAACCGGCATCCTGGTTTCAGAAGAAACTAATTTGGGAAGACCGGAAATTAAAGATCCTCCGCCGCAAAAAACAATTCCTCTCTCAGCAATGTCAGCAGCCAACTCCGGGGGTGCATCTTCGATAGCTTCTCGAATTGCAGCCACAATCGTACTGATAGATTGCGAGAGTGCTTCCCGGACTTGAACCGAAGAAAGCCGCACCGATTTGGGCAGTCCTTTTTCCAAATCCCTGCCCCGTATAACCATTTCTTTTTCGAGTTTTGTAGGATATGCATTACCTAAGGCAATTTTTATCTCCTCTGCCGTTTTCTCACCAATGGCCAGTCCGTAGCGTGAGCGAACATATCTAATAATATCCATATCCATCGTATCGCCGGCAATCTTTAAACACTTACCTACAACAACACCTCCCAGCGAAATCACTGCAATTTCACACGTACCGCCGCCAATATCAACAATCATTGAACCGACAGGATCTAAGATTGGAAGTTCTGCTCCGATTGCGGCAGCAATAGGTTCCTCGATTAAAAAAGCGCTGCGTGCCCCGGAAGCATATGCCACATCCAAAAGTGCTCTTCTTTCAACTTCGCTTGCCAGAGTGCACACACCAATAACCATTCTAGGTCTGGGAATAGAAAAATATTTACCTGGTTTCTCGTGGACTTTTTTAACGAAATAAGAAAGCAGGGATAGTGTCGTGTCGTAATCGGAAATCACTCCGTTATGAAGGGGTCTGATAACCGCAATTCCCCCGGGAGTTCGGCCGAGCATTTTTCTGGCTTCCTGGCCGATAGCGATTACTTTTCTGCTCTTTTTGTGCTGGGCGACAATCGAAGGCTCCCTGATTGCGATTCCCTTGCCGCGAATATTGACAAGTGTGTTAACTGTCCCTAAATCAACACCTAAATCGTAAGAAAAAAAACCTAAGAACTGATCAAGTATGGGAATCATAAGAGCTACTAATTGTAGCAATTTCTAATTTCTAAATCCTAAATCCTAAACAATCCCAAAATTACAATTCTCAAAACAAGTTTATGATTTAGAATTTTGAACATTTGTATTTGTTTAGAGTTTAGATATTAGTGCTTAGGATTTATTAAGCTATTCGTTCGTCGTTAGACGTTAAGCGTTAAGCGAAAAGAGTATACAAAGATTAAGCTGTGGAAACAATAGCTTGACCCACCCCCATCATGTCATCCTGAACTCGCTCGCCCTGAGCGAAGTCGAGGGGTTTCAGGATCCTGACGAAGCGAATTTTGAATATCTTCAACAAGTGTGCTAATTACACCTTTAAATGCTTCCCTTGTAAAGGGAACATGGATTCGGCAAGTCATATCAGATTCCTTAAAAATAAAACCCTCGGCTATCTCATTGTCATTATAAATAAACAGAAACTCGCCACTTCGCGTAAGATTTTTCGACAAACCTAAATTTAATCCGGCAAGATATTCCCCAATTTGCTCTTGCAAAAAACCTCCCACTAGAATGTCATCAATTGCCTGTTCTGAGCGAAACCTGTTTCTCTGATATCTTTTGCGGTCATTAAGTCTGCCTAGTGAATATTCACAGAGTGCCCTGATCTCTGACTTTCCTTGACTTGTTTCAAAAACGATCCCGTCTGGGATTCGGATATTACCAGGCAGGTCGGCAGTTAACGTCTTTCTCAAACTATGATGGGAATCATTGACGGTATAATTAGGATGGCCAATTCTGTATATTCCAATAGTCTGATCAGGCGAAAGGAGTACACCATCTATTCCCATCATCACCAGTCTTCTCTCTGTTAAACGAAAGACATGTTCTTCAAAGAAATAACCCTCAAGCGACGGTATGTACGCATCCAGAGTATCCCCGCCAGTTCTCCTTTTTAAAAATTCTCTGGCTTTTCGAAGAGCCTCGATTACTCCTTGATCCCGACCAATTTCGGCAAAGATTGAAGCCGTCTCCCAGCCGGGTAAATTCCTTATCGCATTTAGTGCGTTGGGGAAATCCGCCCAAAAAGAATTATTAAGTTGTATTTCAGCAAGTCTTTGGGTACTCGTTCTTTCAATCATACTTAGGTGATCTATTATAGCCGAATTATCAAATTTGGATCCTGCGCACTAATCACCAATCATCCCGGAGGTGTTTTTGTAATTACCTTGTGCTAAGATTTGGAACGTGAGCGCAAAAATCTCAAAGTTTATAGACCAAGCCATCTGGTTTTCCTACCTTGCCCTGGCAATAGTTACTCCTCTAATCTTCTCCACTAAAAACTCCGAACTTTTCGAAGTTCCCAAGATGATTTTTGTCTACTTGGCGGCTGCAATTATCTTTTTTCTGACACTGTCCAAATTTATATTGCAGGGTAAGATTACAGTCCCCAAAAATTGGGCAATTGTAACCTTCCTAATCTTCATTGTCATCCAAGTCCTCTCGACCCTCTTTTCAATCGATAAGTTTACTTCCATCTTCGGCTATCCTTCACGCTTAAACGGAGGGCTCCTTTCCCAATTTGCTTACTTTGCAATCTTTACAGGTGCGTTTGTTAACTTAAATTCTGAAAAATCCAAAAAGCTTCTGATGGCAATCGTGACTAGCGCATTTGCCGTCACCCTTTGGGGAATTCCCGCCCATTTTGGCAAAGATCCTTCTTGTCTAGTTTTAACCGGAACTCTCAACTCATCCTGTTGGCAAAAGGAATTCGATCCGACTGTGCGCATATTTTCAACACTCGGGCAACCAAATTGGCTCGCTTCATACTTGGTATTAACTCTGCCAATTGCTTTGGCTTTTTCCTTAATTTCGACTCAATCTAAAATCAAAGTCTCTTTTCTCGCTATTACCCTGGTGTTATTTACGGGACTGATTATGACAACCTCCAGAGCCGGTTTTTTAGGGGCTGCCATTGCTCTTGGATCGATCCTGCTGCTTTTAGGGTTCAAGGCAATAAAGCAAAATCTTCGCCTATTATTGCTATTTCTTCTGGGATTTATATTGATAGCTGTTATTTTTGGAACAAACCTTTTTTCAAGATTCAGCGAGGCCTTAAATAAACAACCAGCTACCAGCAACCAGCTACCAGCAACCAGCTACCAGCAACCAGCTACTACCCCAACTGAATCAGGAACTATTCGAATAATCGTCTGGCAAGGAGCACTTTCTGTTTTTAAACATTGGCCGGTACTTGGTTCAGGCCCTGAGACTTTCGCCTATTCCTACTATCTTTTTAGACCTACTGCCCACAACCAAACAACCGAATGGGGATTTTTCTATAACAAGGCCCACAACGAATTTTTAAATTACCTTGCCAATCTAGGTATTTTGGGAACCGTTTCTTATCTCGCACTTATCGGTATTTCGGTTTTCGGTCTCTGGCGTTTTAGTAGAAAGCTAAATAGTGATTCAATTCTCGCAAAAGCCGCCATCGGATCAATTTTCGGTTATCAGGCAACAATCTTCTTCGGCTTCTCGGTGGTAACAACCCAGCTTTTAATGTTTCTGATTATCGCCAGTTTTCTGATACCCGAAATTAAACCTCCCCCATTCTATTCTTCGAGCGATAGCGAGAAGTTAAAGGTTAGTTCTCGCAAAAGCTCGAACAATATAGGTTTTTTTATCAGTCTTTTAACCATTGTAATCTTTGGACTCTATGCAATTACTCTTGTCGGTCGAATCTATCTTGCTGATCTTGCCTTCGCCCACGCCGAAAGATCTTCCGGCGAGCAAGCTTTAATTAACTATTCAAACGCCGTCGATATATTCCCTGCAACCAACCCTTTTTACCTTGCCAACTACGCTTATGAAAGTGCACTTTATGCCGCCGATACAGATGATCCGGAATTTACCAATACTTTAACAACTCAGACTCAAGCTTTGGCCGAAAAAACACTTAGTGCATCGCCAAATAATTTAATAACAACCAGAAAAATCGCCAATGCCTACTTTTTAATTTCCGACTACGATAAAGAATATAAACAGAAAGCGCTGGGTGTTGGTCAAAAACTGACCGAACTTGCTCCGACAGATCCTCAATCTTATCTAACTTTCGCCAAAATCCAGGCAGGACTTGGACAAGATGAAGAGGCTATAAAAACACTTGAGACAGCACTTTCCCTGAAACCCGATTATCAGGAAGCAAAAGAGTTACTTGATCAGTTGAATAGTAAAGCAATACAATAACGATTACTAATGCAATTTTCAATTTTAAATTTGAAATTTTAAATCAAATCTAAATGTTTCAATTTTGAAAAGAAAATATCAAAAGATATTTTCAAAAATTAAATAATTGAAAATTCAATGAAAAGTAAAAATTGTAAATTAAAAATTCAATATGCCTAAACTTGCAACCTCCGATCCACAAATTGCTTCTTTAATCAAACAGGAAGAAAAACGCCAGCAGGAAAACATCGACCTCATCCCCTCGGAAAATCACACTTCAAAAGCTGTCCGGGAAGCTTTGGGTTCTGTTCTTACCGATAAATATTCTGAAGGATATCCTAAAAAAAGATATTACCAAGGAAACAGGGTAGTCGATAAGGTCGAGATACTTGCCCAAGAGCGGGCCAAAAAATTGTTTGACGTCCCCTATGTTAACGTCCAACCCTACTCCGGTTCTCCAGCAAACCTCGCAATTTATTTAGCGACCTGCACTCCGCAGAAAGACAAAATCATGGGCTTAAAGCTTGCTTTCGGCGGCCATCTGACACATGGCCAACCGCAGTCGTCAACTGGACAATTTTTCAAATCTGTCCTGTACGAACTCGGCAAGGATGGACTATTAGATTATGAAGCTTGCGAAAAACTTGCCTTAAAAGAAAAGCCTAAAGTTATAGTTTGCGGATATACCGCCTATCCCAGAATTATTGATTTTAAAAGATTTGGCAAAATTGCCGATAAGGTCGGTGCTTATTTACTCGCCGATATTTCTCACATTACCGGCCTTGTTATTGCCGGTGTCCATCCCAGTCCCGTACCTTATGCCCATATTGTTATGACTACAACCCATAAAACTTTGAGAGGTCCCCGTGGAGCCATGATTATGGTGACTGAAAAAGGCCTTAAGAAAGATCCTAACCTTCCCAAAAAAATTGACTCGGCCATCATTCCCGGCTTGCAAGGCGGTCCTCATGATCATCAAACTGCCGCAATTGCAGTTGCCCTTCGCGAAGCTCAGAGTAAACTCTTCAAAACCTATGGCGAGCAGATTGTTAAAAACGCCAAGGCGCTGGCTTCCGCACTTATTGAGTTTGGCTTTGACCTTACAAGTGGTGGAACAGATAACCACCTGATTTTAATAGACCTTCAAAATAAAAAGGTCAACGGAGCTATTGCCGCTATCGCTTTAGAAACCGCCGGCATCGTCGTTAATAAAAATGGCGTTCCGTTTGACCCCATGCCACCGTTTTACCCTTCTGGAATTCGTATCGGAACTCCGGCAGCCACCACCCGCGGGATGAGAGAAAAAGAGATGACCAAAATCGCCGCCTGGATTAATCAAGTCATTGAAGAGGTTAAAGGCGAAAAGTTACCTGAAGACAAAGAAAAAAGATCGGACTTTATGAAACTATTTAAAACTCGAGTTGTCAAAAACAAAAATTTGCTCGCAATTGCCAAAGAAGTAAGAGCTTTCTGCTCAAAATTCCCTATTCCTTAAATGGCAAAAATTCTAGACGGAAAAATTGTCCGCGACAAAATTGCAAGAAAACTGAAATCGGAAATTTCTCGACTTCGCTCGAAATGTAAATTAGTCATTCTTCAAGTTGGCGATCTGTCCGAGTCAAACGCTTACATCCGTCAAAAAATCCTTTTCGGCCAAAAAATCGGTTGTCTTGTCGAACATCAAAAGTTTGATGAAAAAATAAGCCAGGCAGAGCTAATTTCTCAACTCTCAATTCTCAACTCTCAATTCGACGTGACCGGGATTATCGTCCAGCTTCCCATCCCTATACATCTTGACAAAGACGCAATAATCGACGCTATTGATCCGAAAAAAGATGTCGATGGTTTAACCTCAACTAATTTGAAATTGCTTTGGGAGAATAAAAGTGAAGGTTATCTTCCGGCCACAACCAAAGGAATTCTAACTCTTTGCGATTTCTACAAAATCCCGACAGGGGCCAAAAAAGTTGTCGTTGTCGGCCGCTCATTTTTAGTTGGTAAACCAACCGCTCTGGCATTTCTGAATCACGACGCAACTGTTACTGTTTGCCATAAAGAAACTAGAAACTTGAAGGCGGAAACTAGAAACGCCGATATTTTGGTAGTTGCAGTCGGTAAACCAAATTTGATTACCAAGGATCACGTCAAACCCGGACAAGTAGTTATCGATGTAGGAATAAACGTTGTCAATGGACAACACCCCCGGGGTGAAATCAAGACGAAACCTGGAGAGCACCCCGGGGGTGAGAAAGGCTTATCAAAGCCAGAAACTGAACCTTCTAATCGTAGAATCGTCGGCGATGTAGATTTTGACAATGTCTCTAAAATCGTCCAAGCTATAACCCCCGTCCCGGGCGGCATCGGCCCCATGACCGTCGCCTCCCTCTTCGAAAACCTCCTCGAAGCATATAAAAGACAAACATAATCCTTACTTGGCTTTTGCCATTTACTATTAACCATCAACCATTTACTATTAACCTGTCATGTACGCGCAAGTTGTGGTCTTGACTTATCAATCACCGGATATCGATAGTTATATTTATGACGTTCCGGAAAAACTGGAGAGTGAGATAAAAATCGGCCAGTTGGTCAGAGTACCGTTTGGAAAAAGAACACCAATGGGAATCATTTTGTCTACCGACTACCGACCACAGACCGCAGACTATCAAATCAAGCACATTAATTCCGTAATCTTGCAAATACCAATTTTGCTCCCTTACCAAATAGAACTTCTTAAATGGCTCGCATTTTACTATCATGCTCCGATGGTCAATTGTCTGGAGGCAATGCTACCGACTTTGCCGAGTTCACAGTTTAGAGTTCATAGTTCACAGACAAAACAAGATTTTGAAGCTTCTGTTAACAGTGAACAGAGAACTCAAAACCAATTATCTGTCAACCGTGAACCGTCAACCGTGAACCAGACGTTAGTCCTCGTGCCTACTATCAACCGCCTCCCTGAAACAATGGCCAAATTTCCGCAAGCTAAAAACTACGCTATTTATCACAACGAATTAAAAATGTCCGAGAGATTCGCCGTTTGGCAAAAAATACTTT
>MFCA01000013.1:0-12599 GCA_001775095.1 Candidatus Curtissbacteria bacterium RIFOXYA1_FULL_41_14 | reverse complement strand
CCCATGTCCGGCCCTATCCAAAATTATCATTTTTGATGAGCATGACGGTGCATACAAGGATGAGAGATCACCGTATTTTGACACCTTAACCATTGCTGAAAAATTACAACCTTTAACCGGCGCCAACTTGCAAATTATCGATTCCGCCCCAAAAATCACTACCTATTTTTCCCACAAAAATGACATGAAGATTTCCGAATCAAAAAACATGACAACAATTGTTTCAATGACCGATGAGAAAAATAAAGGCAACAAGTCGATAGTCTCTGATTTGCTTTCTTCCCTAATTCTCAAAGCGGTTGCACGAAAGGAAAAAACTTTACTATTTTTAAATAAAAAAAGGGAATCCGGTCAATTTTATTGCAAGACCTGCCGATTCCATGAATTTATGCCTGATGCCCCTCAAATCTGCCCTAACTGCCAATCCCACGATTTCTTTTTTAATTCACTAAACATTTGGTCTCTTGCCAAAACCGTCAAACAATTGGTCCCCAATGCCAACGTTAATCTTATTGCCGAAGGCCTCCGATATCCGACGTCCGATATCCGACGTCCGGCCATTGACATTGCCACTGCATCCGTCTTTTACAAACTTATTGCCTATAAATATGATCTTGTAGCCCACATCTTAGCAGATACAACTTTGAATATCGCCGATTTTTCCGCACTAGAAAAAACATTCGCCCAAATCACAAATCTTAAAAACTTAACGAAAGAAAATGGCCGTTTCATCCTCCAAACATATGCCCAAGACCATCCCGTAATAAAAGCTGCGGCTCAAGGGAATTTTCAAGCGTACTATGCCCAAAGTTTAAGCGCTCGTAAATCCCTCCTATATCCTCCATACGCCCTACTTGTTAAATTAAGTATCAAAGGGAAAAGTCCGGAAATAATCGAAAAAAAAGCCGAAAAACTTATAGAAGATTTTTCCCACTTTCCACTTTCCACTTTCCACTTTCCACTTTCTATCCTCGGCCCGTATCAACCAATTTTCAAAACAAAAGTTCCCACTTATAATATAATTTTAAAACACAAGCTTGCATCGTACAGTATTTCTGAAAAAGAAAAAGCAATTAAGAACCTTAGTCCTTATCTGGAAAAAATATCCAGAGATTGGCAGATTACGGTTGAGCCGGGTAGTATTAATTGAAAATAATTTTTAATTTTTAATTTGAAATTTTCATTGAAAATTAAATATTTAAATTTTAAAAATTGATTAAAAATTGAAAATTGTAAACTAAAAATTCATGATACGAAGTATCTTAACTTTACCAGATGAAAAACTTCGACAAGGGTCACAGGAAGTAACCAGTTTTGACCGGGGCCTTAACAAACTTATTGAAGATCTTACACAAACTCTCGAAGTTCAAACTGATCCTCCGGGCCTTGGCCTCTCGGCCCCGCAAATTGGTATTTTCAGGCGAGTTTTTGTAGCCAAAATAAGAAACAGGATTAAATCTTTCATTAATCCTAAAATTCTGAGAGTTTCCAAAGGGGAAGTTACTTTCCTCGAAGGTTGTTTTTCGGTTCCCGATCTTTATGGACATGTCATGCGACCCGCGGAAATTGATCTTGAAGTGCAAAATAAAAATGGCCAAAAAACAAGGGTTCACTATAAGAGTCTGCCTGCCCGAATTATCCAGCATGAGATTGACCATCTAAACGGAATTCTTTTTATCGATCATGTTCACAGCCAAAACGGCAAAATCTTTAAGGTAGAAAAAACAAAAAGTGGAAAAGAACAATTTGTAGAAGTAACCTATGCATGATACGAACTTAAGTGTGTCATTCTGGGGAGGAGTGAAACGACGACGCCAGAATCCTACAAAACAGATTCTGGACGCGCTCATTCTTCGCTTGCCAGAATGACAAAGTGAGCGTATCAAGCAGAATGATAGAAGTAGGTGCTTATAATGAAAATCGTTTTTTTCGGAAGCTCAAAATATTCGGTCATTTCCGCTGCAATCATCAAGGATAAGTTAGGTCTTACACTTGTTGTGACCAACCCCGATAAACCCTCAGGCCGTCAAAGACAATTAACCGTTAGCCCGGTCAAACAATTTGCTCAAAAAAACAAGCTGGCACTTTTGGAAACGGATCAACTAGATCAAAGAGCCCTCGAAACAATTTCAGATACTGAACCTGATTTCTTGATTGTTGCAGATTATGGCAAGATTTTGCCCAAAAGCCTTCTTGACTTGCCCAAATATACAGCCTTAAATATCCACCATTCGCTACTTCCCAAACATCGCGGGCCCTCTCCTGCACCGGCGGCAATTCTTGCAGGCGAAAAAATATCCGGAGTCACCATCATCAAAATGACCGAAGAGGTCGATGCCGGCGATATTTTGGCCCAACAGGAATACGAACTTGCACCCAATGAAACAACTGATTCGCTTTTGATAAGACTCAACAAAATCGGAGCCGAATTAATAGTTGGGCTACTACCTAATCTTGCCCACTCCCGGAGTGTTTCTAGATTACACCCCCGGGGTGAAGTCGAGACGAAACCTGGAGAGCACCCCGGGGGTGCGCCTCAGGATGAATCACAAGCAACTTATACTCACCGCTTTACTAAACAAGATGGATTTATAGATCCAGAAAAACCCCCGGATCCTCAAACCTTTGACCGTATGGTCCGTGCTTTTTACCCTTGGCCGGGAGTATGGTCGAAAGTCATCCTTCGGCAAACTCAGGATGATGCTGAGCGAAGCCGAAGCATCAAAGTGAAAAGTGAAAAATTAATACTGATTAAATTCCTGCCGGGAAATTTGATCCAACCGGAGGGCAAACGACCAATGACAGTCAAAGAATTTCTAAACGGCTACCCGGAAGCAAAAAAGTTTATTGAAAAATTATTAAGCGGAGACTACCTGGCTTGATTCTTTAATTATCGGCATAATTAATTTTTCTTGACTTTGCTTGTCCGCCGAAGCTTTAGCGGAGGCGGAACTCTTTACTTTCCTCAAACACTTTGTACAAAGTCTCATTGTCCGGCGTACTCCCTTATAATTAACCTTAACATTATGCAGGTTGACCTGCCACACCTTTCGTTTTTTGGTCGCCCGCATTGCCCAGCCTCCACCGTACTGATGAGCTCCGGACTTTTGGATCACTGATCGTTTACCGCAAACTTCACAAACACGCATAATTACCTCGCTTATGACTTCAAATTTCTAATTTCTAAATCCTAATTTCTAAACAAATTCCAATGACCGAAATCCAAATATCAAAACGTTTTTTGAATTTAGAATTTTGATATTGTTTAGAATTTAGATATTAGGATTTAGGATTTATTTAGGTCAATATCAGCCTTCGCCTTCGGCGAATCTGATATATCAGTAAACTTCATTAGATTTTTAATATTAATTACAATAATTGAAGTTTAGCTGATATTAGAATAATTAGGTCAATTAGAAATAACACTTTAGTCGTTTGGCGTTGAACAGTTATTTGATAGAATATACCATAACACCTAAGAATCAGACAACCTGCCTGCCGGCAGGCAGGCTTGAAAGGCTAAAATGATTATTTTAACTTTACTTCAAACCAATCCGGTGATCGCACTGGCTTTCATCATTGGTTTGGTCAGCGCTATCACTATTCACGAAGCATCTCACGCTTTTGTAGCCTACCGTCTTGGAGATCCAACAGCCAAACTCGCCGGCAGGTTAACTCTCAACCCTGCCTCCCACCTGGACCCGATTGGTACTCTCGCACTTCTTCTTGTCGGCTTTGGCTGGGGTAAACCAACACCTTTTGATCCGTTTAATCTAAGAAATATTAAAAGGGACTCGGCACTAATTTCTGTTGCGGGTGCTGTTTCAAATTTTCTTCTGGCAATTCTACTTTCGATACCCTACCTTGTCGCTTATTTCACAAACACCTTAAGTTTAACTTTAGTTAGTGCCTATCAGTTAATTTCAATCATTATATGGATAAACGTAATACTAGGTGTTTTTAATTTAATTCCCATACATCCTCTTGATGGTTTCAAAGTTTTAGCAGGACTGCTGCCCAGAGACTGGTACCATGATTTTATCGGGACCGAAAGATACGGTATTTTTATTTTACTTTTCCTTTTAATTACCGGCAACGTTGGCAGAATCATTTTTCCGATTGTCTCCCTAATACTCAGCCTGTTACTTCCAGGCTCTACCGCCCCCTTTTAACTTGAAACTTCAAACTTGAAATCTTAAACAAACAGTTTCTAGTTTACTGTTTCCAGTTTATTGTTTCCCATTGACACCGGTGGTATTATTAAATTGGTTCACAGGAAACTAAAAACCCTACTTGGGTTGCACTTTAAAAGTCTTAGTTTATTTCTTTGCTTCATTGAAAGTCTTCGGGAATCCAGTGTTCACGTTCAGCTTAGACGGACGTGGCAGGATACCCACTTGGATTTTACCAGAGAAAAGCTAAGCCATGCGCCGTTAAGTAGGGTTGAAATTATCAAAAAACCGCATCCATGCGGTTTTTCTTTTGGGTAAAATTAACTTCCGAGAAAGTATGTTTTTCCTTCACTTTCGTGAAGCCAAAATAAAAAGTCAAGCCTTGCTTGACTTCTATAATTTTGACTTTTGACTTTTAAATTTTGATTTAATTCTATTATTTTGCTCCGACAATAACCTCGATATCCGCAGAATCAGTAGCTTCTAGATTATCGTTATCCACTACAACTGAATATTTATCTGAAAGGTCACTAAACAAAATGTTCTGAAATTTACTAAAACTTTCCTTAAAACGAACCACCGTCTGTTCAAAATCATAATTAGGTGCATTGCCAACTGCGCTTATTGTGTACCCTTCCCCTTCTAAATAATCTTTGACGGAAGACGCAAGGCCTGCTACTCCGCTTCCGTTTAAAACTCGAATTTTCGGCTCGCTTTTATCAAGCTCAGCCTCTGTAGTGGCTTCCGGTGACGGACTTGCAAATTCTTCCTCAACAAACGAAGGTGTAGGTTCCTCGGTGGCAGTACCCTTAAACTGAGCAAAAGGACCGATCCCTCGAATAAAAGCAAAGACTAAAGCACCGATGATAATCAGCGCAATTAAAAGCCAAAGCCATTTGGCGTTCTTTGCTTGAGTCTCTTGATAAATCGGGCTGCCGGCTGTTGGTGTTTGCTGTTCGTCCATTTTTAGAAACTTAAACTCTGGCAATTGTATCAGATTATGTCAAGCCTATGCAAAAAATTGCCCAGTGTCTATTTTTAGAGTAAAATTACTTTGTTCAAATCTACCTGGCTTGCCGAGATGGCTCAGCGGTAGAGCAATCGTTTTGTAAACGATAGGTCGTGGGTTCGAATCCCACTCTCGGCTCACAAAAATACTTTTGGCTTTGATTTGTAAAGTGAGTTAATTAATATCAAATTGCGAAGCAATTTGAAGAGGAGGAATAACGGAACGTAAAGGTTTTTTACTTTGTAAAAAACCTGAAAGTGAAGTTTATTCCGACGAGCTGGGATGGCAGAGTGGTCAATTGCAACGGTCTGTAAAACCGTCGCCCGAAAGGGCTCCGCAGGTTCGAATCCTGCTCCCAGCACTTCGTCGCGCGCGCCGATGTGGCTCAGTGGTAGAGCGTTTCCTTGGTAAGGAAAAGGTCATGGGTTCGACTCCCATCATCGGCTCACTCCAATTCACATTCCCCAAGAACTGCTGTTAAAATAAAACTAATGCCCCTTCTATACGCTAAACGCTTAGGCCCGCAGACAAAGCCGAGAACCGCAAGCTTTGCTTATACGCTAAACGCTAAAAATGGTTTCTCCCTAATCGAGGTATTAATTGTCGTTCTTCTAATCTCACTTGTGAGTATGGCTGTGGTTTCAGCCATTTATATTGGACTTCAGGGAGTTCGAACTACCTATTTAAGAATCCATGCAAGAACAATCGCTACCGGAGAAATGGAAGAGTTAAAAAATATGCCTTATGACTCGTTGGCCACCCAAGGATGTTGTATCTACCCGCCGGGCGATATTCCTGTTGATCAGGAGATTATAAAGGGCAATACAAAATTTAATGTTAATATCATGATTAGCTATGTCGATGACCCGTTTGACGGTATCGCACCTGATGATCCCGACCCTTATGATTACAAAAGACTGGAAGTAAAAGTTACAGAAAAAGATAAAGATAAAACTCTTGCCATTCTTACTTCTGATGTTTCCGCTAAAGCTGCCGAAACCGAATCAAATACCGGCATTCTCTCAATTTCCGTTATTAACGCCGCCGGCGATCCCATTCCATTGGCTAACCTTGACGTTACAAATCCAACTCTAGCCCCAGACCCATTGAACATGCTTGGAGTGCATACGGATATATTAGGAAAATTGGTAATCCCCCACCTGCCACCCGATAGCGGCTATCAGGTAAAGGCGTTTCTTCCAGACTACAGCACGGAAACTATTCCAAACATCACTATTTTGGCTCAGCAAGTCGAGAATAAAACACTCACAATCGACAAGCTAAGTACTCTTCAGATTACAGCCGTAGATAATACTCTGGGAACTCCCCTCTCCTTTGTCGATCTAACTATTCATGGCGATAAGGAAACATACGATGATCCCCCTGTTTACAAATACGAAACCACTCAACCGACCAACGCGAGCGGACAAATAATCCTTTCAGATATTGAATTTGACAGTTACAGCATTATTCCTGAAACGGGCTACTATGTGTCATCAACCACTCCTCAACAAAAAGTCCCCCTGGCTCCGGATACTACTCTTCCGGTTATCATCAGGCTGACTACCTCCCCAACAGCTCCAACAATTACGTCGCACTCCCCTAAAAATGGTACTTCCGGCTCTTCAGTTACCATAAATATCAATGGTACCAACCTTTTTGATACCTCAACTGTCAAATTGATAAAAAGCGGTCAGCCAAATATTGTTGCTACAACCGTCGATGCAAATCCGGAAAACACTCTGCTTTCTGCCACTTTTGACCTGACTGGGGCTGCAACTGATCCTCCCGCTTGGGACCTTGAAGTCAGAAATCCCAATGATGAATTTGCAACCCAACCGCAAGACTTTACGATCCAATGAAAAAACAAGATCCTAATCACCATCCCTTCCCGAAGCGACACTCCCGGAGTGTGCCGGGGAATAACAAAGTGCACTCCGGGAGTGAACTTTTCAAGCCCCACCCCCGGGGTGAAGTCGAGGCGAAACCTAGAGAGCACCCCCCCGGGGGTGAAGCAAGCGGCTTCACAGTCGTGGAACTACTAGTTGCTGTCTCAGTTCTGGCAATTGTCTCCACAATACTTGCAGCTTTCTTCTTTAATTTTTTTAAATCTTTTCATAAAGGAGAGGACTATGCCAGGCTTCAGAATGATTCGATCGCTGCTTCACTCCTTCTCGAAAAAGAACTAAGGGCAACAACTGAAGTTATCGATCCATCTTCAAATACATTGACGATTCGTGCTTACGCGGTTTCGTCCTCATCTCCGCCTGATGAGGTGCGTTATTTCATAGAAAACGGCCAAATCAAACGCGGCTTAATTCCGCCAACCGGGAGTCCTCCGGATTATACCTATGACCCGGCAAGCGAAACAGTCAAGGCTATCGCCAATAATGTCATTTCCGACCCGCTATTTGAGTACTTCGATCAGGATGGTACTCAGCTTACCCCACCTATCTTGGCTGCCAGCATCACTCTTATCAAAGTTAACTTGACGATTGACGATGATCCCGGCAAACCTCCGGAGGCGATTTCAACGTCTTTTCAGATTCAGCTGCGAAACCTCAAAACCAACAACTAGTGCGAGCAACTCTCTCTGTCATTGCGAGGAGTCCCGAGTTTATCGAGGGACGACGAAGCAATCTTAAAAAGATCGCCACGTCCTGAGCTTGCCGAACGGACTCGCGAAGACACAACGTCAGGTGAAAACTAACCTTTTTCCCATAAAAACCTGGCAAAAGATCTTTATTTTAGTTAAACTAGGATCAGATGACCAAAATCCTGCCCAAAATATCAAGACTCAGATCCGGTCTTATCCTGCCGTTTATTCTGATTCCTCTGTCTTTTATTATTATTGCTTCGGTCGCCTGGATTTCTCTAAACATCTCAAATATAAATCAGGTCGCAAACCAAAATATCTCAGCATCAGCTCTTTCTGTTGCTGAAGCGGGTGTAAATTACTACCTGTGGCATCTTGCTCATGATTCAACTGATTACCAAGATGGCACCGGCGGTCCTGGTCCTTATATCCATGATTATAAAGATTCCAGCGGTAATGTAATTGGCCAATACACACTAACTATCACCCCTCCTCCGCTTGGTTCTTCAACTACAACTGTTGAAGCTGTTGGCCAGTTAACCGGCAGCCCTCAGACACGGAAAATCGTCGCTCAACTTGGAATCCCTTCTTTTGCAAGGTATGCCGTTATTGCCAATGAAGCAATTCGTTTCGGCTGGGGCACTGAAGTTTTTGGGCCCTTGCATTCCAATGGTGGTATACGTTTTGACGGTATTGCCCACGATATTGTTACAAGTGCGGTAGCCGACTATGACGATCCTGATCATGATGATATCGACAGCCCGGAACATGTCTGGCATTCAGATAATAATCACGAATTTGGTGTCCATACTCACAGAGACCCGCCCCCACCCGATCCAAATCCAAACTGGAACAATAATTTCAGACCCCTCGAGGCCCCCCCTAATTCAGTACCTGACCGCCCGGATGTCTTCCTAGCCGGACGTCAGTTTCCGGTACCCAGTGTCGATTTCAATGGCATTACGGCCGATCTAGCCGATCTAAGAACAAAAGCACAAATACCGGGTGAGGGTTTCTACCAGGATCACGAATCGGACGCTATCGGTTACCGAATTCGTCTTAGAGAAGATGACAGATTCGACATTTATAAAGTAACCGCCACAACAGCCCAGTGTTCTAGTGTAGACACGTATGGAATTACTACCGAGGAAGAAGTAAGTCTGAACCATTCTTTCCCGACAAATGGAATCATATTTGTGGAGGATCAACTTTGGGTGGAAGGTAAAATCGATACTGCCCAACTCACTATTGTCGCTGCAAAAATTGGGGGTACACCAGAAGAAAAATCGATAATTGTCAATAATGACATCGAATATACAAATGACGACGGATCTGACAAAATTGGTCTTATTGCCCAGAAGGATATTTCAATTGGGCTGTATTCAGAAGACGATTTGCATATTGATTCAGCTCTTCTTGCCCAAAAAGGCAGAATCGGCAGATACAGCTATAAGAAAAGCTGCAACTCAACTTATTGGCAAAGAAATCAGATTATCGTCAATGGCTCGCTGGGCACTGCTAAAAGATATGGCTTCCGAACGGTTTGCGGCGACACCTGGACACGGAATGATCCTGCCGGATGCGATAACGGATACGAAAATAGGGAACTTTTATTTGACGAAAACCTGACTATCACGCCTCCGCCATCTTTTCCGACAACCGGCTCCTTCACAATTCTTACCTGGAAAGAAAAAGACTGAGAAAAGCGTCTAGTAAACTAGCGTATAGACTCTTCTCTGTCATCCTCGCGTAGGCGAGGATCTGTTTTTAAAATGAAGAAATACTATATTTATATCATGGGAAATATCAGACCAACACTTTACATCGGTGTGACCAACGACTTAATCCGCAGAACCTACGAACATAAACATGGCCTTGTCGTAGGATTTACTAAAAAGTATAATCTTAAGAGGCTCTTATACTTTGAAGTACATTGTAGTAGCAAGGAGGCTATTGCAAGAGAAAAACAACTTAAACATTGGAATAGGCAGTGGAAGTTAGATCTGATTCGAAAAACCAACCCAACTTTCAAGGATCTTTACGGTGAAATTATCGCTTGAAAGTTATTAAACTGTCATCCTTAACTCGATTGAGGATTTGATTCCCGCCCTTCGGTCTTGAGCTCAGGGTCGAAAGACTTCCGCGGGAATGACAAAAAAGGGAACCATGGCCAAGACAAAGCGCATCCTAATCCACCTTGAGTGTACGGTTTGCAAAAACCGCAATTATACAACGGAGAAAAATCCCGAAAATGCCGCCCTAAAAAAAGAAGCGGGCCGAGAAAAACTTCTCCTTCGCAAATATTGCAAGCGATGTCGGAAGGTAACGGAACATAAAGAGGTCAAGATTTAAATAATACTTCCAAACACTAATTCAATAAACTTCCGAGGACTAAGAGTCCTCGGTTTTGTTTTTCAAGTTTACAGGAGCGCAGCAGAAAACCCTACACATTTCACTGCTAATTCCTCGGAAGTATGTAATCGCTTTTTAGCATTCATCCCCACTTTAAGAAAGTGGGGTTTTCTGCTAAGCGATTATAAATCACAGCGCAGCCCCTCTTAACTGCACCGTGAGCCGTGTACGAACAGTACCCAAAAGGCGAACGGCAAAGTTTGTGGGGCAAGCGATGCAGAAAAACCACTGAACACCGCGAAGTAAAAATATAACTTTAGTCTACTGAAAACCTTGTTATTCTTCGAACAAAGTGAGAAGTCTGCAGTTCTCGCTACGCTCGAACAATAAGGGTTTTAAGCAAACTCATCTAACTTCAGCAATTGACAAATCCGCCAGTTGGCAGAACAATTGAATTAGATGCCCAATCTAGTTCATAGTTTACAGTTCATAGTTCACAGAATATTAAGAACCGTGAACCGTCAACTGTTAACCATTAACCGTAAAGCCAGAGGCTTTACCATGATCGAGCTTCTGGTAGCTATCACGATCATCGGTATTATTTCAACCATCGGTTATGTCAATTTCGACAATGCCCGCGACAAAGGCAGAGACGCTAAAAGAAAGCAAGATTTGGCCGCAATTAGAACCGCCCTTACTTCTTAT
Organism: Candidatus Curtissbacteria bacterium RIFOXYA1_FULL_41_14; assembly: GCA_001775095.1. Classification (GTDB taxonomy): domain Bacteria; phylum Patescibacteriota; class Microgenomatia; order Curtissbacterales; family GWA2-41-24; genus GWC1-40-35. Next base: position 1,765 of record MFCA01000013.1, on the reverse strand, counting down.
TACCAGGACCATGACGCTTATCCTCCCCAGGCTGCCGGTACTGACGAATTTATTTCCAGCAGCCCTGATGATCCCTGGATTCCGGACCTTGAACCCTACATCCAAAAACTCCCCAAAGATCCAAGACAAACTGGTTTAAACATTTTTTCTTCCCTGGCCAGTCTTTTTCAAAAATCCATCCCAAAATTTCTCCCAGCTGCCTATGCCGATACCTCTGGTAAAACAACCGTAGGAGCATCAAATACATTTTTGAACCGAGACTCTAAACTCGCTTCAAAATATACTCTCACGACGAATGGAACCATAACCAGTGTTAGATGGTATGGCAGGGCAGGAAGTGTTGCTGGCGCAAAAGTTAAAGCAGTTATCTACACGAACAACTCAGGTGCCCCGGGCACTTTAGTAGCAATGTCGAAAGAGGTCACAGTTAATACAACCGCCCAATGGTGGACTTTTGACTTCGCTACAACAGTCAATCTTACTCCAGCTGATTATTGGTTAGGTATAATCTGGGGAGACACTCTCGCACTTATCCATTACTATTATTATGATGCGGGTGATACCAATCAATTTGCCTCCAACCCCGATAGTTACAGCGACGGCCCGGCATGTTCTTTTGGTTCACCAAGTTATGCTGCAAGGACCATGTCAATTTATGCTGAATATACTCCTTCCTCGCCACTTCCTCCTATACCTGACGCTGGCACTTTTGGCAAAGCAAACATCGGTGCAAGCAATGAATTTCGCAATAACGGCTACAAACTGGCCTCAAGATTCACTTTGAATCAGTCGGGAGAGGTAATTATAACTAAATTAAGTTTTTATGGAAGAGCTCAAGGTTTGGGCGGTACAGATGTAACGCCAGTAATCTACGCTGATAATGCCGGTGCCCCAGGCGTCCTCTTGGCATCTTCTTGCCAACAGACCTTCATGAACACAACTGCACAATGGTGGGATTTACCCGTTTCGCCCAACATAATATTACCCGGTAATGGTACAAGTTATTGGCTGGGTGTATATTGGTCTGGCGTTTCAATCATAAACTACTATTACTACGATACGACAACCAGTAATACTTTTGCTTATAATGGGAGCTTAACAGACCCATTCGGCTCACCCACTTACCAACAAAGAGAAATGTCCATTTATGCCAATTATAACTATGCCGCTGCCCCAACTCCTACTCCCACTCCAACGCCCACACCTACGCCTACTCCAACGCCTACGCCGACACCCTCACCTTCTCCATCACCTTCGGCAACTCCTGCCCCTGGTTGTGAGAATGCGACAAGCGTCTACTGCTATTTTGTTTTCGGCGGATCTGATAACAGACAATCTTTTCTCCTGTGGTCCCACCTTGACAATTCCGGCGATCAGGACATTACCAACCAGGTTAAACCTGATAACGATAATGCTTTATGCAACGAAGCACCCCCCACCGGCTCCAATCTCAACTACTGCGTTGAACCTCCTGAGTAGGAGCTCCCAAATCAAACTCGCAATGGATATGTCATCGCGAGTCCCGATGAAATCGGGACGCGGCGATCTAATAGATTGCTTCTCCGGCTGCGCCGGATCGCAATGACGATTTGGCTGGAGAAAGATGAATACTAACAACAAATCTACTGGAGATAACTAACCTCAACTGATATAATTTGTATGATTTATACGGGTGTGGTGTAATGGTAGCACAATGCTCTCCAAAAGCATTAGTCCGGGTTCGAATCCTGGCACCCGTGCCACGTCGTTCGCTATGTAGACTTTT
>MFCA01000012.1 GCA_001775095.1 Candidatus Curtissbacteria bacterium RIFOXYA1_FULL_41_14 | reverse complement strand
ACCGGCGACCTGTAAGAACCGCCATAGCCTGCTACGTTTACTGCTACCATGTAAGCTCTGCCGGCTGTGACATTGACTGGAGAAATCTGGGTATAAGACCAGGCATTTGCTGAAGATACGTCAGCGATAGCCAACTGAGTCTTGGTAGATACGTCCCAAAGATAAACTTTCTTTGTACCGTTGAAAAACCCGCCAAGCTTGGTAACTTGCCCAGAAACTTTTGGAGTAAATTTGTAACCCATTGTGTAGACCCAAGTCCTATTGGTGTAAAGAGTGCCGTGTTGGCCTGTTTGCCAAGGAGTTTCGCCTGAGCCTGCCGGACTCGGAGTTGGTGTAGGAGTAGGTGTAGGAGTGGATTGCGGTGAGGGTGTCGGGGTTGCAGTTGGAGTAGGTGTGGGTGTGGGCAAGGGTGTTGGGGTCGCAGTCGGAGCAGGCGAGGGAGTAGGAGTGCCTGTCCCACCAACAAACTCAATATCAGCCTGACCCCAGACGTGATTGGTGGCACAAGTATCAGGCATCCCCAATTTATACTTGAAACAACTTCCATTGATAGTAATATTACCGTAGGTTTTAGGAAGGTTTGCCGGATATCTGTCAGAACCTCCACTGCCCGCTACGTAAACAGCCACCATGTAGGTTTTACCGGCAATGACATTGACGGGTGAAATCGCAGTATATGACCAATCATTGGCCGATGCTACATCAGCCACAGCCAGTTGAGTTTTGGTAGATACGTCCCAAAGATAGACTTTTTTGAATCCGTTGAACAGGCCGCCGAGTTTAACTATTTGTCCTGAAGCTTTAGGGGTGAATTTGTAGCCCATTGTGTAGTCCCAGGCAATATTGGTGCCCAGGGTTCCATGTTGTCCTGTTTGCCAGGGAGTTTCGCCAGCAATTTGCGGGGTGGGTGTTGGGGTTGGCGTAGGTGTAGGTATCGGAGTTGGGGTGGGTACTGGTGTCGAAGTTGGTAGAGGCGTGGGTGTCGGTGTTGGAGTCGCAACGGGAGTTGGTATGGGGGTCGCAGTTGCTACGGGTGTGGGGGTTGGTTGCGGTGTCGGAGTTGGGGTGGGGGTAGGTGTTGGTATCGGTGTAGGTGTGGGAGTCGGGGTAGGTTGAGGAACATTATTGACAGTTATGGTGATAGCTTCTTCGTCAGCTAAAGATCCGTCGCTTACCGTAAAGGTAACATCATAGGTTCCTTGCTGACTAAGAGTGGGCATCCAGGAGAATGTGTGCGCGGTCGGATCAAAAACAGCGCCTGTCGGCAAATTAACTACTGAATAAGTCAAACTATCACCATCCGGATCAGCTGCGGTCACAGTAAATTCCAGAAGTTGGTTTTCATTGACAGTTTTTGGTCCAATTGAATCAAGAACAGGCGGACTGTTGGGGTTTGCCACGATATAAGTGGCCGTCTCTGAATCCTGATAATTTGTGTCTGCGGTGTTTGTTGCCTGAGCCCCGACATCATAATAGCCGTCGGTGGCAGTTTGGGCCGGTGTTACGTTCAGAGTTGCTGTTTGCGAGCTTCCGGAGCCAATTGTAAGCTCGTTCGCACTAAGTGAAGCTGTCCAGCCTGTAGGAATAGATGATGAGAGAGAAAAAGTAGTGTCCGGGCAGTTTGAATCATTATTGGTAACCGTTACTGTGTAATTTAGGCTATCACCGGGCGCTGACGACTGGCTTGAAGGCGAAATCGCTACAGTCGGATTTACTCTGGTACACTGCGGCACACCCGTGGTCACTTGAACTGTTAGAGAGTCTGCTGTCTTTGCTAGCACGCTCACATTAACGCCCGCCGCACTGTCCGTAAATGTTCTACCCACCTCCAATGCAGAATCGGACCGGTCATAAACTTCATTACTAGTCTGCGATTGCGGTGTGGCGTCAAGAAGATAACTGTAGTAATTATATATCCGGCCAGAGCTCAAATAGACAGGTTTGTTGTAGTGAATCAGCACACCGTTAGTTGGGTTCGGGCTGTAAGTCAGCCAGAAATTGTAATTGCTTGAATCAAAACCAAAGATCTTGCGAAATTCCAGATAAAGCCAACTTTCCGTTTCACCGCTGTCATTTTTATCTCTAGGGATTTTGATAATTTTAGGACCGCTCCCTGCTGTTTCGAGAGGCTCTATAGTGTAAGTACCGGAGGTTGTGGCGGTAATAATGTTTGCGGAGTCAAACCAGCCCATTTTTTCTTTGTGATGAGCGTTAAAGTGACCGAGCTGGGATGAGCCCATTACATCAAAAAGATCACCATAGACGATAGAGTTGCACGACGTTGGTACTCCGATAGCTTCATTTCCACAATCCCAGGCCCATCCTTCACCGATGAAGTTCACACCGCTGTTAAGATTATGGCCAAGTTCGTGAGCGGCGATGTGAGCAATATTACTCTGGTTCTGAGCTGACATCCAGGCATGGGTAACCGTAATTTCGCCGTCGGGTGAAGTGTAGTCAATATTTGCGCTGGGGAAAGTTTCCGTACCGCCTGCTATTCCGCCGTAGCCGCAGCTTGAAATTCCCCGAAAAGCATACATGACATGCTTATAATTTTGAAAATTGATATCAGGGTCGGCAGCTCTTAAAGCTTCTGCTCTAATAAGGTACATGTCGCAGGTAAAATTTATCGGCAAAGTATACCAGCCGAATACATCACTAGGGACTGAAAATTTATTATAAGAAGCTTCTCGGTAATACGGATCAACTTCGGTAGTAAGTACGTTCTGAACTTGGGCTTTGGTAACAGGCTGGCTGGTATCGTCCTGAAAATTAACTAATATGACTGCCAGTCTTTGCTCGCCTGTTGCAGCCCCTAAAACACTCGAGGAGCCGCGAGCAGGTTGAAAACTTTCTTTTTCGCTTGTGTTCAGGGCGATTTTATCCCCAAGTTTCACTCCGGTAATTTTTACTCTTTGGTCAGAAGAGACTTCGGGCAACGGACTAGTCGGATAGATAGAATATCTTGCTTTGCCGGTATTAAGAAAGTAAAGAGTCTTTCCTTCCTGAGGCTCAAGACTGTCTACTGTCAAGGTCGACAATTCTCCTTCAAGAGAAACCCTTTCTTCTAAATTTGCTTTGACTTCTTGCGGAAATAACTCTCTGATTTGGGCCGGGTAGCTAACTTTCAAAAATTCCTGGGGCTCTTTTTCTATTAGACTGGAAAGTGAATCCTGGCGGGTTTTTGCCAGCTTAACCATGACGTCAAACATATGCGGCTTGTCAGCGGGTTGGGCACTCCGGTGAGCTTTGGCAAGAAGCAGGAGTTCCTGTGACATATTCCTGGTTTGTTCTTGACTAGTCGCTATTTGAGCGGGAGGTTGGGTTTGCGGTTTAGGTGGGAAAAACTTTACTAAGATGATCCCCAGAATACTCAGCGTGAAGATTACAAGAGTTAAACTGGCTAAGATTTTCCACCTTTTGCTTAAGAATTCTTTGACCTTATCCATGAGTCAAATTGCTACTCTTTTTTAGTCTAACACAGATATATCAAAGGGGACAAAAGTGCGTACTTAAGTCACTTAAGATACTTAAGTTACTTAAGATAAAAAGGTACTTGTGATACCCGTGCTACTCGTGATACCCTTTAATTGTTATGCAGATGACAGTTGTGCTTCTTAAACCGGATGCTCTTCAGAGGGGTCTGGTTGGTGAAATCATAAATCGGTTTGAAAGAAAGGGCCTGAAATTGGTCGGTCTTAAGATGATGGCGGCTTCTGACGCGCTTCTGGAGGAGCATTACGCGCATCATAAGGACAAACCCTTTTTTGCCGGTTTGAAAAAATTTATGTCCTCCTCACCCCTGGTCTGTATGCTTTGGGAGGGCAAGGAAGCAGTTGATGTGGTGCGCAGAATGGCCGGAGTCACCAGTGGCCGCGAGGCCGAACTTGGCAGTATTCGTGGCGACTTTTCAATGAGTGTCAGTGCCAATATTATCCACGTTTCCGATTCCCAGGCAGCTGCCCGTGAAGAAGAAGCGAGGTTTTTTGAAAAAGGGGAAATTTTCGACTGGGAGAATGTGGTTTTTCCCTACCTCTATGGGGAAGACGAGAAGTAGACTGAATTAAGAGTACCACGAGCTTCAAGAGTATCACAAGTACCACGGGCTAAGATATTAAAAAAGCTCGTGATACCCGTGGTACTCTGACCACTCGTGATACTTTTTTGTTACACTATACTTGTGATCCATAGAAAAATTGCCCGGCATTTTCTGCCTAGTCTCGACGACGATGGTCGCCACCGTCGGGCCATAGCCCTGACAGTCCCGGCGTTATTTCTTTACCTTCAGATATTAGTCGTTTTAACTGCCGGTCTTTATATAATTCGGCTTAAAGCCCCCAGTATTTTGGGTACGGCAAGCTTTAGTGCGCTGCAGATTATTAACCTGACAAATAAAGAAAGAGAGAAAAGCGCCCTTAGTCCGCTTTCCTTGAATCAACAATTGACTCAAGCCGCCAACGCTAAGGCTGCCGATATGTTCGACAGCGACTACTGGGCGCATAACAGTCCGGGTGGCAAAACGCCCTGGTCTTTTATTTCGGCTGCCGGTTATAAGTATGTTTTTGCCGGAGAAAATTTAGCCCGCGATTTTAATGACGCAGGTTCAGTTGTTAATGCCTGGATGGATTCACCTTCTCATCGAAGCAACTTACTCGACAAAAATTTTAAGGAAATTGGGGTAGCGGTGGTTAATGGTAAATTCTCGGGAAGAGAGAGTACTTTAGTTGTTCAAATGTTTGGCAGTGCAGTTTCGCAAATTCCCGAAAAAGAACCCTTAGCAGAGGTATTAGATAACCAGACCGCATCCGAGACTAACCAGGAATCCAGTCGTGAGACTCTTGATAACAGTTCACAGTTCACAGTTGACAGTTCACCCTTCGACTTCGCTCAGGGCGGGCAGCAGGAAACTGTATCACAGCAGACAGCAGTCTTGGCAACCCGCCAATTTTCGATAGCTAAAGGTATATCTTTGTTTTTAGTCAGTTTTGTATTTTTCTTATTTGCTCTGGAAATATTAATAAGCCTGAAGAAAGCTCATCTTAGGGTTAGACCAGGGGTAATTGCCCATATTTTACTTTTAGGTTTTGTGCTTTTTGCAGTTTGGTATGCTGTACAGGGAGCGATTATTTAAAAGTCAAAAGTTAAAAGTGTAGGAAGTTTTCTTTTGAAAACTTATATTTTAGTTTTTCTTTGAAAAACTTCCGCAACTTTGAACTTTGAATTACAAAATGAAGCGGTTTGATACATTAAGTCATATTGTTTTACTAGTAGCACTGGCGATTGGAACCGCCGGAGTTTACCGCTCACGCTATGATGCAACTGGGCAGTTTTTAGTTATTCTGGCGCTTACTGTTTTTTACTTAGTTTGGGGCGTAATTTATCACCATCTCAGAGGTGATCTTGAAAAAAGACTCTTCTTTGAATATTTGATTTTGGCCTCAATTTCTACAGTGGTGGGTTTTTTGGTATTTATAAGATGAATTAAATTTTAATTTCTAATTTCTAAATCTTAAATCCTAAATAAATTCAGATAAGGTAAAATACAAAATTCAAAACGGGAGGATAATCATATTGTTCGAGCCCTTCGTCGAAACTCAGGGCGAGAACTCAAACTTCTCACTTTGTTCGAAGAATAACAAAGTTGTAACTGACTATTTTTCCTTTGAACATTTGAGTTTCGAAATTGTTTAGAATTTAGGGTTTAGAGTTTAGGATTTAAAATCCTACGGATTTATCACGCAGTATGTGTAGTCACTTGGGGGAGGGAGACATGGAGCCGGTTGATTATCCAAATCTGAGTCATTTTCATTTTCAAAATGCGCCAAAAGTATATAGGTTAAATTTGGTGCATTACTAAAATATTTATAACCGGTTGTTGCCTGATAAACAGGGTCTTTAGGAAGTTGTTGGGCGTAGGTTATTCCGCCACAGATAAATTCTTGGCCCCACTCTTTTATACTTGAGTCTCCGCCAATGTTACATTGGATATTGTAATTCGATGCGCTTGGATATTTACCGTTTGCCTGTATATACACTTCCAAAGCCTGCTGAACAGATTTAAGATCGCTTTTTCTGCGGCCGTCGCGGCTTTTCATCTGGGCGTTGGTAAATGAAGCCGAGACCGCAGAGATCAGTATGGCGATAATAGTGATGACCACCAGAAGCTCGATCAAAGTGAAACCGCGCCGCCATGGGCGGCGGTTAACGGTTAGCGGTTCACGGTTCACGGTAGCTGCATTTCCGTGAACTATGAACTGTCTGCCCTGAGCGAAGTCGAAGGGTGAACTGTTAACTAATGTGGGCATTAACTCAAGTGTACAGTGATAAGTGATTAGTGTCTAGTCAGAGCTAGACGCTGAACGCTAATTTACTAGACGCTGATGTCAGTCTGACTTCAGGCAGTAGTTGAAGTTGCCGACAGGTGGCGAGTCAGTGCAAGTTGCGGTGGTTTTATCACGAGTCTGAGGATCAGCGGTGTTTTCCAATTTTGCCCAGAGAGTAAACGATTGTTTGTCCTCGCTCCTCACATAACAATAGGAGTTATCCACTGTGCAATCTCCTAGAGGCGGTGGTGTTGGTGTTGATGATGGCGTTGGACTAGGGGTAGGCGTAGGTGTAGGCGTTGGCGTGGGAGTGGGGGTAGGCGTAGGTGTAGGCGCAGCAGTAGCAGGTTTAAGCGGGACTGCACCAATAGCCCATTTACTAGAGAAAGATAGTCCCCAAGACATAGTAACTGTAGCTGCACCTTGCTTGGTACTTCCTGCGCCACCGGCATTATAAGCTGATGTTGAGGTTTTTTGCCATTGTTCTAACTGCCCGGAGCCCGCAATCGCTGAAACATTGAAAGTTATATTATACCAAGCTACAACGTCAACGACTAATTCGTCGGCGGCACTGTTCAGGTTAACAGAAGGCGAGCCGCTGTTACCAGATGCTGGTATAAAAGCTCCCATTGGTGCACTTGGATTTAAGCCGGCGAAACTCTGAGCTCCTGCCGCTATGTCCCCAACAGTGTGAGTCACTGCGACTGTATTGGTGCCGGTGGGCGGGTTAGGTAGCTGGTATAGGTCCATACGGGCATCCAAGACAGTACTTCCCGTGGAAGCTGTTCCAACAAGATTAGAGGTTATGTTTTGGCCTGCATAGGTAACGTTAGTGGGTGGTCTATGGCCGGGTGTGCTAACACCGACTAGAAGCAGTTGGGTGCCAACTGAGACAGTATGAGGCCAACTTAGAGTAACGATACCATTGCCTCGATCAGAAGTCGCAGGATCGGAAACAATGTTGTCAGCATAGACAGGTCGCGGAAACTGAGGGGTTGTTTTTCGAAAAAGACTTGCCAGCCCCGAAAAAATGTTTAAACCAGCTTGCCTTGGGTCTCTGGGAAGTTTTTTAATATAGGGTGCAAGTTCCGGAATCCAGGGGTCGAATGAATTAGCCGAACTGTATTGAGGTTCACATGGTGAGGGTAAGGTATCTGGACAGAGAAGTGGAGGATAGTAGTGATTATCCTCAAAAAATAATATCAGAGCCGCTTTAATGGACGCCAAATCCTGTTTTCGGCGGTTGTCTCTGCCTTTATCAAGAGTATTGTTGAAGGCAACAGTGCCAACCGAGATTAATACACCGATAATGGTCAGAGCAACCAGGATTTCGATCAATGTGAAACCGCGTTTAGCGTCTAGAAAGGGCATTAACTCAATTGTTTCGCTGGTTGGCGGATTTGTCAATTGTGTAGCGTGTTAGTTTCTCTGGAACGTTGTCATTGCGATTCGGCGTAGCCGAAGAAGTAATCTTAAAAAAGATCGCCACGTCGAGTCAGACTCGACTCGCGATGACATGATAGCTAGATAGGACTGACTGGTTGCATAATTGTTACCTGCCGCAAGTTGGGGTGGTAAAGACTCCGGTTGAGGAGGGATACCAGGTACTGGCGCTGTCTGTGTAAAAATGAGTATTGATGCGCCAGAAGTGGGTTTTGCCGGCAGTTAGAGGACCTATCTTGCCAGTGCCGGTTTGGTAACTTGAGTTTCCGGCATACGGCGGATTGTTAGTTCCTAAAAAAGTGCCCCAGGCGAAATTATTGTTGAATAAACTTAAATCCAGCCACTGGGTATCGATGGTTTTACCTGTGGCTTTTGTCCAGGTAAAGACTGTGTCAATACTCCCTTGAGTATTGCAGGACATTTGCCAACTTTTGAGTTTTGCCGGCACAATACTAGGTAATGGTGTCGGTGTAGGTATTGGTGTGGGTGAAGAGCTGGGTATCGGTGAGGGGCGAGGCGTTGGCGTAGGATTAGGTGTTGGTGAGGAGGTGCTGCCGACAACTGTCAAAGTCTTGTAGTCTGACTCGCCAGTTTCATACCACTGGCCATCCTTGTCAAGATCGGAAGTAGCAAAGACTTGATAATCACCGAATATGTTTGGTGCTGTGTGTTTGGTTAAACAGCCGGATCCTGAGACCGTACAACTCTTCCAGCTTTGTCCTTGAGCATTGATTTTTGTCCAGATACCAAGACCATTGCAATTTGAAAGGCTGTTAATTTGGACAGTGACTTGGCCGCCGGGAGCAACAGGGCTTGTTAGTGAGTTTATTTTCAATGGACCTAAACAACCGGCAGCCGGGGATGCGCTTGGAATTGGCGTTGGTATTGGAGTTGGACTGGAACTTGCTGCGCAGTCAGGAGTTTTAAAGATGCCCCTTTCAGAAGGAAGCCAGAAATTAGATTGGTTTCCGGTGAAATTGGTGTTAAGGCGCCAATAGTGGGTTTTGCCGGCAGTTAGAGGACCTATCTTGCCAGTGCCGGTTTTGTACGACGACGAGTTGATATATGGGGGATTACTCGTACTGACATAAGTCCCCGAAGCAAAGTTATTATCTAAAGTGCTCAAATCCAGCCATTGGGTATTAGCGTTGGCGCCAGTTGCCTGCGCCTTATTCCACGAGAAGACAACATCGACCTTACCTTGACTATTACAAGTCATTTGAGGCTGGCCGTTAAGAGTAGCAGCTGTTACTTTAGGTAGAGAGTTATCCCAATCAACTACGTAGTGCCACCAGTTATTGGATATGCCGTTGGTCTGTCCGCTACTTTGCGGAATATGTTTAAGCCACCAGATATTATGGCCTCGCTCATTACATCCCCAAGCAGTGCAGTTTATGTTGGTAGTTTTGCCGGTTAAATTGGGATAGTTGTACCAATCGTCGCAATCCGAAGAGACCGAAAGAAGACTCTCGACGTTATAGTGGGCGTTGCTATTAGGAGGAAAATGAACATCACCACAATGAGTACCGGTTGTTTGAACCGCCGGTTGCGGATCACCAATCGGGTAGCCGTACCGCCATCTTTGGCCGTCAAATTTATTGTCCCAGACGTTGTCTGCATTGGCCCAAACATTAAAAACTCGCCAGTGTAAAATTATTTCGGTTCTGTGGCCAAAATCATGCAGCATTTCGCCGACGGTCCTTTCGTAATTGAAACCCATTACATAAACAGTTTTTCCGCAGTTGGGAATATTTTCCTCGTAGAGGTTTAAGCTTGGACCTTTTACGTTCCATTCATAAAATCCATTGTAAGGTCCAGAAAAAAACCAGACCTCACTGGCGCCAGTTGAATTTAATCGTGAGCAGATTTGATAACTAGTAAATAGCTTGGCAAAATCGACAGCCGGGCTGGTATGACACTTTGTGTTATCGTTGATGCAGTCGAGGTAAGATTGGTCTGTGTAATCAAAGCCGTCTTGAAAACTCGGAAAATCATCATACTCCAATCTCTGGCTAATTGAGTAGTTTAAAGTACCACCGCTGGCTTCGCGCATGTCACTTATATATTGCTGAGTTAGTGAGTCCGGGTTATTCCAGCCCAGAACCGAGGAGAGTTTTTGACTGGCCCGCGACTCAATAGTCGGGTTAAAGATTATCAGGATAACTTTTGGATAGAAGTAGGTGCTAGCTTGTGCATCTTTGGGCTTAAGTAAATTTTGTCCATGGTTGTTGATTGCCATCAGGATTATTAGGGTGAGGATGGTAAAGGCAACAAGAGCAACTAGAAAATGGGAAGCTGGTAGTCGGGAGTTAATGGCGAGAAGCTTTTTGAGTCTATGAACTATGAACTGTGAACTATGAACTTTTTTTGGCAGGCTCACACTTTAAGTGTACAACTCACAATTGACAATTGACAACTGACCGTAGATCTTAATTGGTCGGGGTAGCCCGACTCGAACGGGCGACCTCTCCGTCCCGAACGAAGCGCTCTACCAACTGAGCTATACCCCGACAGTGCAAATTATATAACAACTCGCATTATTTAAAAGTATCAAAAGTACCAGTCGGTGGGTGGACACTCCCGGTGTGAGCTAGGTTGCAACTTTGTGCACACCGGGAGTGAGCAACTGCCATGAACCGTGCATTTGACAAACACAGGCCGGCGGTTTTAAGCTAAACTTAGATATGGCAAAAAGATATCATAAGGTTCATCAAAAGGTTCACCATAAAGTTCATCACGAAATTACCTTTAGCCACTTTATCGACGATCCTCTAATTGGGTCAGCAATGTTAGTTTTGGCTTTAATTGCTTTGTTTCTTTCGCTTACTCATTTTGATCAGGTAGTTTTAGCGTACTAGAGCAAAGTAGAAAATGGAATTTTCGATGAATAAGATATATACCTGGGTACTTGAAATATCAGTTGTTGTGATGACTTTTAGCTTAGTCTGGTTTGCTTTCGTCTACTATCCTAATATTGCTAATCAGTACAAGACGGGTGCGGTTTTACCGAAAAAGACTGCATATGCACCTGTTTATGCTCAAAGTACCGGTTTTCCAATTGAAACAGACGCTTACAGAATTGTTTATGAACAGAAATCACAAACTTACTATGTGATTATTGCCGGCGGTAAATTGGATGAGTACATATTTAATAGGGATAATGCCAAATTGGCTATAAAATCAGCTCTATCTTTAGAGAATTTATGCAGTCTTAATGTTGTATATACTTCCGCAAGTAGACTTGAGATTCCCGAGAAATTCAAAGACCCCGGCTGCTAGAATTAGCGTCTAGCGTCTAGTGATTAGGAATTAGTGGCTAGTCAGCCTCCTCAGATAATCATACAGGCTAAAAATATCCAACAGGTTAGTCCTTCCGTTAACTAGTCATCGCGAGTCCGTTCGGCAAGCTCAGGACGTGGCGATCTTTGAAGATTGCTTCGCGGAGTTTACACTGAGATTGCTTCTCCGGCTGTGCCGGCTCGCAATGACATCGAAGTGCTCGCAATGACAGACTTGTTGGAGAGAACAAACCTCTTACAAAAATATCGATAGAATTATAGAGGCACGTAAGTTATATCAGCAGGTCGCCTTGGCACAGTCCTTCGACTGCGCTCAGGACTTCATGCCAGTGGCGCTCCTCTGATATGTCTTCCTCTGCATTCGCAGAGCGACATATATCAGATTGTGCTCTGCACAAGGCTGATATATAATTTCTGCAGGGCAGAAATTAGAATTCACTTATCTTTTGCCCCCGTAGCTCAATGGATAGAGCATACGCGTCCTAAGCGTGGGATGGAGGTCCGATTCCTCTCGGGGGTACAAGGTCAGTAGTTAGTTAGCTAGCGTTTAGCGTCTAGTCTTTCTAAACGCTAGACGCTAATTTACTAGACGCTGAAATATGGTTGACAAAAAGGTTCTTCTAATCCGGACAATCGGCAATTTTCTGATTTTAATATCACTTGCCGGTATCTTCTTTACTTTCTGGCCGGTGATTTCGGCGTTTTCAAAACATACTGCTGACAATTTACGCGGAAAAAAATATGAAGCTTCAACTAATGTCAGCGCCAATCAAAGTTTCGGTTCGCTTTTAGGCAAAGCGGATCCAAATTTGAAAGTTCTGGTGCCGCAAGATCCCAATTTTTCGATAATTGTTGAGAAAATCGGAGCAGACGCGCCAATTATCGCCAATGTGGATGCTTCCAATAAACAGGTTTACAATGAAGCTTTAAAAAAGGGAGTTGCCCATGCGCTGGGAACCTCTTTTCCCGGTCAGTCGGGTGTTACTTATCTTTTTGCCCATTCGACCGACACCATTTTCAATGTTCCTAGATTCAACGCGGTTTTTTATCTCTTAAAAGACATGGAGCCGGGTGATCCTGTCGTTATTTTTTTTGCCGGGAAACGATACAATTATGTAGTTAGTGAAAAGAAAATTACCGAAGCGGCGGATGTTGACTATTTCAAGTTGAGAACCGATGAGCAGATTTTGGTTTTGCAGACGTGTTATCCGCCAGGAACAACCTGGAAGAGGCTTTTGGTGATAGCCAAGCCGGCCTCATCTCAGGTCAGCCTGAGATAAATTCTAATTTCTAAATCCTAAATCCTAAATAAATTCAGATAAGGTAAAATACAAAATTCAAAACGGTAGGATAATCATATTGTTCGAGCCCTTCGTCGAAACTCAGGGCGAGAACTCAAACTTCTCACTTTGTTCGAAGAATAACAAGGTTTTGAAGCAGGCTATCATTTTTTTTGACAACCCCTTGAGTTTTGGTTGACAATTGAGGTGATGCCCACATCAGTTCACAGTTCACCCTTCGACTTCGCTCAGGGCAGACAGTTCACAGTTCACGGAAATGCAGCTACAGTGAACCATGAACCGATAACTGTTAACCGTAAATCCGTAGGATTTACCCTGATCGAAATCCTGATTGTTGTTGCGCTTATTGGCATAATGAGCACTGTTGTCAGTGTAGCCGTAGTCGGCGGCCAGGCTAAAGCCAGAGACAGTACACGCAAAGCTAATCTTGCCCAAATCGCCAGCGCCCTGCGCGAATACTATGTAGACCACAATTTACAGTATCCCGATGGTGATTATACCTCCGAAGGTGGGGGCGAGTGGATTCCGGGACTTGATCCCTACTTTAAAACTTTGCCCCAAGATCCAAAACAGGCAGGTTTACCAGAGCAATTTCTGTCTTTTGTTAACTCATTTTTAAACCGAAGAGAAACATCGGTAACTGTCGGGCAAGTGGCTCCGGCATCTTCTGAGAAACCATTCCAGGCAGTATATCCTCCTCCTTACGGTTCACCATACACCGGAAATTATACTCTGGGTTATCGTTTTAAGCCAAATGTCTCTGGTCAAATCACCCAGTTATGGTGCTATTCTACTGGTACAAGAAATGTACGTCTGTATAGTGATACTGGAACGCTTCTAGCTAATGCTAATATCGTTTGTAATAATGCTTGGGTTTCTGCAGATATTACTCCCTACAATGTGACCGCCGGTACCTATTACATGGTGGCCCTTTATACAGCAGGCGCAGGGTATTACGTCAAAAGAACCTCCGCTCCGATAACCAGTGGCAATGTTTACATAGAATCAGGAAGATATAAGTCAGGTGACGGATTCCCAACATCTTCTGCAAGCGTAGATCTTTATGGTATGATAGATGTAACCTTTGCTATTGAAGATTTACCGACGCCAACGCCAACCCCGACGGCGACTCCAACGTCTACACCTATTCCTACCCCCGAACCTACATCGACGCCCGCTCCCACTCCGACCCCAGAGTCCACACCTACTCCTACCCCCGAACCTACACCTACACCAACCGCTGGACCTTCTCCTACTCCAACGTCAGAACCAGGTCCCACATCCGAACCTAGTTCTTCTCCTGAGGCGTCAAGTAGTCCGGGAGCACAGCAGCACTACTATGGTTATTACCCGGCAGAGGATAAACAAGGTTTTGTTCTCTGGGCGCTTTTAGAGAACGAAACCGACGGCCAGATTTATACCAAATCTACAGCTTCCTGCACGGGGCCGTATCCTGAAGGAGTAGAAGCTGGGACGTACAACTACTGCCTGAAATCATAGCGAGATTAATTTTCAATTTTAAATTTTAAATTTTCATTCAATTTATATTTTTCCAATTTTAAAAATTAGAACATTGAAAATTCAATGTAAATTGTAAATACCAAAGCGTATTTTTGGTAAACAAAAAGTGAAGATTGTAAATTTAAAGAAGCTACCTCAGGTCTATGCTGTACAAATTCGGAGGGTTGCCTTCGGGCTGAGTCAGGGTCGTTAGAATCACCAGACTATCACCTGTCGGGTGGGCAAAAACAAAGCCGTTTTCAAATTTGCCAGAAAAAACAGTCATCTTATTGGTTCCGTCAGCTTCAATTATTGAAATTAGATCTTTCTGGGCAATCACTAAATGGCTTGAGTCTGGATACCAGGAAAGGTTGACAAGATTATCGAAATCGGGCAACGTATATTCTTTCTTAGCCTTTAAGTCATAGACCTTATATATACCTTCTTTGTTTTTATAAAGAATTTTTTCTTCATCCGGGGAGAACATAAGACCGGTGGGGAAGTAGTTTAATTGGTTGGTAGTTATCGGTTCATTGTTCACGGATTGTTTTTTCTGTGAACCGTCAACTGTCAACTGTGAACTGTTAGGCTCCGCTTCTGCTGTTGCCGATTTAACCTCGTCAGGGGCAATCATTGCTTGAGTTTGTGCCAGAGTACTTATCTGTTCCTGCCAGGACTGAAATGTCGCTGTCAACGATGCCGTAATATCGCGAAGTTCCTGTTCGGATTTGTCAGTGTCTACCAGAAGATTGGCGCTAGATTGGCCCTCTTCTGATACAAAGCGGGCGACGACTTGTCTTGAATCTGGACTCCAGACAAAATTGCTTCCTGAGAAATCAAAAGCGCTCTGGTTTTTGGCGAGTAAGCGCAGCTCCTGACGGAAAGGCAGGTTTCTTTCAGTCATGGAAAGCGAGTAAAGACCTCCTCTTTCCCCGCTGACGCCAAAGATGATTTTGGTTCCATTAGGAGACAGAGTTGGACTGGCGGCTCCGGTAGTGGTTAAGGGTTTGATTGCCGGGGCCAGAGGGAAAAGCAGGGCTTTAATCTCTGTTGCTAGATCGGCCCTAACCTCAATTTCTTTTTCCCAGGTTGTGTAACCGTCTTTCTGGATGCGGACTTTATAGGTTTTTGGTTCCAAAAAGGCGATATTGGTGTCGGTGGCGCTGGTTAAGCGGTCATCAAGATAAACCTGGGCGCCTGTTGGAGTCGAGGAAGCAACAATCAAACCTGTTCTTTCAATTGTGCCGTTTTTGAAATTGGGTTTGAAACCGCGGGCCCAGAAGATAACAACGGCGGCTAAAGTCAGGACAAAGACAACGATCAGTATTGAAAAAAGTACACGGTATTTGGCAAGCATGGGTAAATTGTTAAATGGTTTAATTGTTATATTGTTTTTTTAACAATTTAGCAATGTAGCAATTTAACAATTAAGGTAAATCGCATTCTACCAAAGCAGGTGGACATGCTTCAAGCAGTAAAAAATGATATACAAATCGCACCTTAAATTATATTTTGATAGGGATTGAGCTGACTACATTTTTTACTATCTTGACAAAGACTATGGGTAGTGGTAATTTGGGCCTCAATTCGGTTATTAGAATGTTTAAACTGACTCGTCGCCTGACAATCATTTCCCTAATAGTTATTTTACTTACATTTCCGGTTATCGTTGGAGCTGCGGAGGACTCAAGCCCGCTACCCCAAGTAGAAAATGAGATTACGGAAACTTCTGAGTCTTCTCTTCCTTCTTCTGTTTCTATAAGAAGCCTCCTGCTACGATTTGTTTTTAATAGGTCTTTTGAGATACCTGAAGGTCTGAAGGTTGTTCGCGGCGGTGGACGACCGCATCTTGTAGCTGAAAAACCAAGAGGTTGGGAAGCACTTAACCCGGCCAATTCAGCATATCATTTCCGTGAAGGCGGAGCGCATCAAGGCAGGAGTTTTGTTTCAGGAGATTTCGTGAAGATTGAGGACCCGATTTTTGAATGTACTCTCAATAGCGGTGGCTGGCAGCAGGAAGGAATGATTCGCATAGATCCAACCAAGACTTACCAGTTGGGCTATTGGGCGAGTTATCATGATCTTTTGCCTGGTGCTGTTGTCATACCGGCATCCCAGATTGCAATTTACAACAGCCAAGGTGGTCAAATAACAGGAATTGGTAGGGCCCCCTCTTTTTCCGGTGGAGAAAATAATTGGGAGCAATTTAGTCCCTTAACCATTGGTCCGGGAAGCGAATTCGAGTGGCCTGAAAATGCCGCATTAGTGAAAATTGGACTATTCGCAACCGGTTTTGCCCCGAGCGGTGATTGCGAACCGGGAAAAATTGCAACGGTTGATTTTGATGATGTTTCTTTCCGTCCCCAGTAGATTCACCAGTTGATAAAGAGTACCACGAGCTTTAAGAGTATCACGAGTACCACGGGCTTT
>MFCA01000011.1 GCA_001775095.1 Candidatus Curtissbacteria bacterium RIFOXYA1_FULL_41_14 | reverse complement strand
CTTTGAAGTATCAAACACCAAACGAATATGTTACAAACTACATGCAACAGCAGAAAGGAGAACTGTACGGTATCTAGGCGGCCAGCACAATAATTTGACAACGGGGTTTTAACAATATACAATTTGTCTGGTACTTCTGTTGGACTCCCAACAATATAATGTTCCCGAATAATAAGTTAAAGATTAAGGATTAAGTGCGAAGGATAAATTTTAATTTCTAATTTCTAAATCCTAATTTCTAAACAAATTCTAATGACCAAAATCCGAATATCAAAATATTTTTTTTAAATTTAAAATTTTGAAATTGTTTAGTATTTAGATATTAGGATTTAGGATTTTGTAACGAACCATGCCTACTTCTAAAGTTTCTGTGAGAGTTAAAGAACCTGAGGATAATCAAGCTGATATTCCGGCAAACGGTGAACCTAAGTCTGGCCAGGAAGATGCGGTTTCCAGTGTTATTGATTTGAGGACGCAAGGGACAAGTACCCAATACAGTTCTGCTAGCCCCAGGCGTTATTTTAATGGCGATCAGGAAGAAGTTTATGATCAGCGGGACCAGCCAACGCAAAAGGTAAACGGCTTTTTAGATATTACTGGAGATGGCCACGGTTTCCTGCGGCCAAAATTCAGGCCGTCTGATGGTGACATTTATATTTCAGCATCACAAATCCGCAGATTTGCCTTGCGTCCCGGTGATGATGTTGAGGGTCTAGGCAGGCCGCCAAAAGAAAATGAGAGATATTTTGGCCTTTTGAAGGTTGTTAAGGTCAACGATGTTGATGCCGAAAAGCAAAAGCCGAGAATAAAGTTTGAAGACTTGACCCCAATTTATCCCAACCAAAAGTTAAAAATGGAAACAGTTAAAACCCTTCTTACTACGAGGGTTATTGATCTAATCGCGCCTATCGGTATGGGACAGCGAGGAATGATCGTCTCACCACCGAAGGCCGGCAAAACCACAGTTTTGAAGGATATTGCCCGAGGAATCTCGGAGAATTTTCCTAAAGTTCACCTAATGGCAGCCCTTATCGGCGAGCGGCCGGAGGAAGTTACAGATATCTCCAGGAGTGTTAAGGGTGAGGTTATTGCTTCTAATTTTGATGAGCCTGCCGAAGATCAGACCAGAGTAGCCGAAATTGCCCTTGAGCGTGCTAAAAGACTGGTTGAGAGAGGCCTGGACGTAGTTATACTTCTTGACTCGATTACCCGCTTGGCGCGCGCTTACAACCTCTCCGTACCACCTTCAGGTCGTACTTTAACCGGTGGATTTGACCCGGCGGCTCTATATCCGCCGAAAAGGTTTTTCGGTGCGGCCAGAAATTGCGAGGAAGGCGGATCGCTGACAATTCTCGGTACGGCTTTAATCGAGACCGGTTCGCGAATGGATGATCTTATATATGAGGAGTTCAAGGGCACGGGTAACATGGAGCTTCATCTGGAACGAAAGCTCGCGGAGAGAAGAATTTACCCGGCGATCGACGTTGAGAGATCTTCGACAAGACAAGAAGATCTGCTTTTTTCAGCTGAGGAATATCACAAAATTGTTACCATGAGACGAATGATTTCAGTTTTGAATCCGGATGAGCGGACTGAGGTACTACTGGATAGGCTTTCGAAGACTGCAAGTAATAAGGAATTCCTTGAATCTTTAGCCAAAGATATCAAGTAAGCGTCTAGGAAATTAGCGTTTAGCGTTCAGATTGAACTATACTAGTCTCTAGACGCTAGAATACTAGACGCTGATTAGATGGATCACGATCCGATCTTTAAAGAATTCATTGCTTTTTGGGCAGCTCTTGCCTCTTATATTGTCTCCCGAATCCAAAAGATAGGCTTAAATTTCGAAAAAGTCAAAAACGTTATAGTTGATGTTTTGCTTATCAGAAGAGGTGCTAATACTTCTCTTTTTATCCATGCGTCAATTTTAGGTTTAGCTCTTACGGTTCTAGTTACCGGCGGCGTGCTTTCTTCGACATCGGTTATCTCCGGTTCTTATCCTGGTGTTGGTGCAAATCCCTTAATCGCCGGTACCAGTAGTGATCTTGCCAACGCCGGGGTAATTTCATCGTCTATTACTCCAGTGACGGTCATATCCGACAAACCCAGAGACAAAGTCATCGAATATCAAGTGCAAAGCGGTGATACGGTTTCTTCCATTGCCCAGGAACATGGGGTATCCGAAGAAACTGTCCTTTGGGCCAATGATCTAACAGCTGCAAGTCAGATAAAAGAAGGCCAAAGACTTGATATTTTGCCCGTTTCGGGCGTAGCTGCCAAGGTCGAATCCGGAGACACTATTTACTCGGTAGCCAAAAAGTATCGGGCTAATGCCCAGGCTATTATTGATTTTCCCTTCAATGATATTGGTGACGATTTCCAGCTTCTTAGCGGTCAAACTTTAATTATTCCAGACGGGGCCCCGCCTGAGAAAGCTAAACCAGCCCCGACTCAATATCTGGCGAAGGAAAATATTCCCGTTGTCGATTTGGGGACTGCCAGGTTTGTCTGGCCGGCATCAGGTGGCATCTCACAATACTTTTCCTGGTATCATCCAGCTGTTGATATTTCCAATCTTGGCGGTGGTCCGATTCATGCGTCCGATTCAGGAACTGTAACTTTAGCCGGTTGGCCGGACGCTTCAGGTTACGGAAACAGGGTTATTATTGACCACGGTAACGGATATACAACTCTTTATGCCCATCTTTCGGCAGTTTACGTTAAACCGGGTCAAAAGGTATCAAAGGGTGAGGTAGTAGGCGCAATGGGATCAACAGGTCGATCATCCGGAACTCATCTTCACATTGAAATCCGTAAAGATGGTACCGCTTTGAATCCGCTTTCGCTTCTGGGAAAATAGGTCATATACGACAAATAGGTCCAATAAGACGTATAATTTGTTTCATGATTGATTTCGCGCGCATTACTATTAAGGCCGGAAATGGCGGGAGCGGGACTGGTTCTTTTTCCAGAATTAAGGGCAAGAGGTACGGCAAGGCCGATGGCGGTGATGGTGGTTGGGGAGGCGATGTTTATCTTGTGGCTACGGGAGACTTATCTACGCTTGAACCCTTTCGTTATGTGAAAGATTATAAAGCCAGAGATGGTTCAAATGGCGAGTCTCAGCGCCGCAGAGGTGCACAAGGAGAGGATTTAGTGGTTAAAGTGCCTGTGGGGACGGTTGTAACAGTTGATCAGTCAGCCGGTGACACTCCCGGAGTGCGCGAAGCTACATCCCGGCTCGCTCCGGGAGTGAGCAAAGAGTTAGACGGTAACGAAGCCCGTATCGTGAGAGGTAAAGTGGTTATGTTAGAAAACGAAAAACGACAGACGCTAAACGAAATGGGCCTCGTAACCGATCAACTCTCGACGACTTTTGATCTTGTCGTGGACGGTCAGCAAGTGCTGGTCGTCCGTGGCGGCCAAGGCGGTAGAGGCAATGCCCATCTTCGAGATGAATTTGGCCGGAGACCGAGGAAAGGGGAAAGGGGTGAAGTTGGCGAAGCAAGAAATTTGACTTTGGAACTTAAGCTGATTGCTGATATTGGCCTCATCGGTCTTCCAAACGCCGGCAAGTCGACGCTACTTGGGAAATTAACAGCAGCGAGGCCGGCGATTGCCCCGTATCCGTTTACTACTCTTGAGCCGAATTTGGGAGTACTATCGGTTGCTCAGTGGATCAGTGGATCGGTGTGTCAGAAATCTGATTTGCCGAATTACCAACACACGGATACACTGATTCTCGCCGACATTCCCGGTTTAATTGAGGGTGCAAGCGAAGGCAGGGGGCTTGGAGATTTATTTCTGAGACATATTGAAAGGACGCGGCTTCTAGTTCATCTTATTGACGCGACTGCTGTTGATAAATGTTGGTTTAACTATCAAGTTATTCGAAAAGAGTTAAAAGAATATTCCCAATCCTTAGGTAAAAAGAAAGAAATCGTTGTGCTTTCCAAAATTGATTTAGTCAGCAAAGAAGATGCTGAAAAAATTGCCAAAGATTTTGCAAAACACCACAGGCGGATTTTTCCTATCAGTGCTTTTAACGGTCAAGGACTTTACGATCTAATTAGCGAGATTAAAAGGAGGATTTTTAAAAAACAAAAAGTTGTGGATTAAAAATTTGCGCAAGATAGTTATATTAGAATGATATTTAATATCCTTTAAACCTATTAAATAACAAATTATTATTTTAAGTGCTAATAAGATATTTTAAAGTAATATTAAAATTAGAAAAAGTCGATAGAGAAGAAATTTAGAAAAAATTTTAGATGTAAATTAGCCTCAAGAAATTGGCAGACTCTAAGCTCGAATGACAAGCATATAATTTAGTCAATTTAGCATGTTCCAATAGCCTATATTAGCGAATTTGGCTTATTAATTTGCTTCGTTGACCTATCTTTGGTAGTATTTCTGTACTTAACAGATCATAAGCGAAAGTTGGGCCGGTGGCGCAACGGTAGCGCACCTCCATGGCATGGAGGGGGTTGGGAGTTCGAATCTCCTCCGGTCCACTTAACATCAGCGTTTAGTGATTAGCGTCTAGCGTTCAGTTATTTTTTTAACTAGACGCTGAACACTAATTTACTAGACGCTAAAAGAGGGGCCAGTAGTTCACCAGGTAGAACACTGCATTCGCATTGCAGAGGTAAGCGGTTCGAGTCCGCTCTGGTCCACTGGTAGAATTCGAATTAATGCGAATAGGCAAGTTGTTTTAATGATATTTGGATAAATTAGTATGTTTTAATTGCTTAACATTGATAATCCTAAACATCCGAATGTATCCGAATAAAATCAGCAGAAAAAGTATTCGCGAAAATTCGTATTTGTTACAGGTTTGTGCAAAGGTAGTTAACAAAAAATATCAGAAAATATCAACGATTTACAATTGGCATTTGATCCAGTTTCGTTGCTAGAATTTAGTAGAGGAAAATAGGGTTAATAAAACAGTCTATTAAATATCAGGTTGTCTATAATTTATCAGAATTTAGGTAATTCTTAAGGCCTTCTAACTTGCTTATTATTTTCCGGGAAAATTATTTATAGGGTATGGGAAAACAAGTGACAAGGATTAAGGATGAAGTAGTAAGGATGAAGGATAAAGGGTGGACTAGCAAGAATTAACTAATGACAATTAACTAATAGGGAGTCAAGCGTTAGTCATGCCCATTTCGTTTTAGAGTTAATGGTAGAGATTTCCTTTCAGGTTAAGAACTAGGATAAGAAGACAAGAGTGATAAGTCATCCAGGAGAATTAGGATAAAAGGAACTAGGATATTAGTAATAAGTCTTTTTATCCTGAACAGAGTACCACCGATACTTTCTCGGAAAACTGCCAGCTTTTGATATAGAAAGGTGATGTTTGATAATATTATTTATGATAAGAGGGGTAAATAATTAAAGTGTTACATTTATTGCATTTAGCGCCTGAACATTTGTGTGTGCTAGTAATAAAGTGCGATCGAAAAGATTACTGCAACGGCGAACTCGCGGATATTTGTACTATAGTATGAAGAAGAAGACTCCAAGCAAACCTCGCAGTCTTGTACACCCCTGGGGTGCGCATAGTTTTTTCCTCAGCACACCCCAGGGGTGTACTATTGGAGCGGGATCTTAAAACAGGTTTAAAGATGTTGAAATTGTATTAATTTGATATAGTTAAGATAGTTTTTGAAAGGAGTATTTCACACAGAGTTTCCTCAAATGAAGACATTTTCACTCGGTATTTTAGGTACTGAAATAGTTTAGAAATATATATCTATATACTAGTTTTATATAACTAAATATATCAATATATTTCAGCATTTCTACAAACGATGGTCTGTTGAAAACCTTGTTATTCTTCGAACAAAGTGAGAAGTCTGAGTTTTTGTTTTGATATTGGAAATTTAAAAATTGTACAATTGGCATAGTATGTCCAAAAATCTTGACAAATACGAACCAAAAAAAATCGAGTCTAAATGGCCCCACTCCGCTACACAGAGTGGAGCTTCGAGGGGTAAACAGGCTTACAACCCGGACATTATTGAATCTAAATGGCAAAAACTTTGGGAACAAGAGGGTTTTTGGCAGGCAGTGGATTTCTCTAGGAAGCCAAAGTTTTACACCCTAATTGAATTCCCGTATCCTTCCGGTGCTGGTTTGCATGTTGGGCATATCCGCTCGTGGTCGGCAATGGATGCCTATGCTCGTAAGAAGCGGATGCAAGGCTACAATGTGCTTTATCCTATTGGCTGGGATGCTTTTGGGCTTCCGGCAGAGAATTATGCCCTCAAAATGGGTGTGCATCCCTCAAAAATAGTTCCCGAAAACATCAAGAAATTTAAGGCTCAAATTAAGTCTCTGGGTCTCTCCTTTGATTGGAGCAGAGAAATAGATACAACCGATTCAAAATATTACAGATGGACTCAATGGATTTTTCTTCAGTTTTTCAAAAAGGGTTTGGCATATCAGGATGATGTGCCAGTGAACTGGTGTAGAAGTTGCAAAACTAATTTGGCGGATGAAGAAGTTTTGGCAGACGGGACGCATGAGCGTTGTGGAACAAAAACGGAAAAACGTATGCAAAAACAGTGGCTTTTGCGTATTACCAAATATGCCGATAGACTACTGGCGGATTTGGCAACTGTCGATTACCCTCAAATGATTTCTCAGCAGCAGATTAACTGGATAGGTAGAAAAGAAGGGATCGATATTTCCTATGAGGTTGAGGGAGTTGTAGAAAAGATCGTGTGTTTTACGACAAGGCCAGACACAAACTTTGGTGCCACATTTATAGTTGTCGGACCGGAACACCCTTTCGTCAAGAAGCTTTCAAACTCCAAATTCCAACCCGTCCTCGACCGAGTCGAGACGAGGTCGGGAATTCCAAATTCCACAAAAGAGCAAATACGAAAGTATGTCGAGAGAGCCACTAACAAGTCCGAGATTGAGAGGATTGCAGAGGGCAGGAAGAAAACCGGTGTTTTTACTGGATTTTACGCAATAAATCAACTAAACGGAAATAGGCTTCCTGTCTGGATTAGCGATTTTGTACTCGGGCATGTAGGCACTGGCGCAGTTGTGGGGGTACCCGGCCACGACAAGCGCGATTTCGAATTTGCGAAACAGTTTAAATTGCCTGTTGTGCGAGTGGTAGTTGGATCGGACAAAGATCGATCGTCAATTACAAGGATTGAGCAGGTTCAAGAAGCGGAGGGAACAATGATAAATTCCGAGTTTTTGAATGGACTGGGAATTCACGAGGCAACAAAAGTGATTATGGATCACCTTGAGAAAAAGGGTTGGGGCGAGCGAGTTACAACTTATCATTTACGAGATTGGGTCTTTAGTAGGCAGCATTATTGGGGAGAACCGATACCCATCATTTACTGCCGTAAATGTTGGGAAGTGAAAAGTGAAAAGTTAAAAGTTAAAAGTGTAGAAGGAAGGGATTTTAGAATAATCAATTCTCAAGAGTACGCTATAGTGCCGGTGCCCCAGGAGGATTTGCCTGTTGAGTTGCCGTATCTTGCAAAATATGAGCCAACGGGTACCGGCGAATCTCCATTGGCGCTTGCGAAAAACTGGGTTAATGTTTCCTGCCCGAATTGTAAAGGAAAAGCCCGCAGGGAAACGGATACTATGCCTAACTGGGCAGGTTCTAATTGGTATTTCTTGCGCTATTTGGATCCTGAGAATAGTAAGGCGCTGGCTGCCCGGAAGAAAATGGACTATTGGATGCCTGTTGATCTATACCAAGGAGGGTTTGAACACACTACTCTCCATCTTTTGTACTCGCGATTTGTCTATAAATTCCTTTATGATGCCGGTGTTGTGCCAACAAGCGAGCCGTACGCCAAACGTCGGGCTCATGGAATTGTACTTGGGGCTGACAGCCGGAAGATGAGTAAATCATTTGGCAATGTGGTTAATCCGGAAGAAATTGTCGAAAAATATGGCGCCGATACCCTGAGGGTATACGAAATGTTTATGGGTCCATTTGACAGGACAATCGCCTGGAGTCAGGAAGGCGTTGAAGGCTGCAGCAGATTTCTCAGAAAGGTGTGGCGGCTAGTCCTAAATAGGGTTGGTACCGGAAGCGATTCTGAGTTAATTGGCAAATTGGAGAAGACGATTGAAAAGGTGAGTGAAGACATCGAAGTAACGAAGTTCAATACAGCGGTGGCTGCCATGATGGAGTTTGTGAACGCTTGGCAGGATAGTTCTAAGGGACTTTCCCGCAGCGATGCAGAAAAGTTTTTGTTAATTCTTGCTCCGTTCGCTCCGCACATAGCGGAGGAATTGTGGCAACGAGTAAAGGGTACCACGAGTGGTCAGAGTACCACGAGTACCAAAGGTTCAGAGAATCCTAAAGCTTGTGATACCCGTGATACCCTTGATTCCATTCACCTTCAGCTTTGGCCAAAATATGATCCGAAGTTGGCAGAAGCCAATGAGATAGTGCTAGTGATTCAAGTCAATGGAAGGGTCCGGGATAAAATTGCTGTTGAACGAGGGATAGATCAAGAACAAGCTCAAAAACTGGCACTCGAATCATCAAAAGTGACAAAATATTTGGGCAAGGTTAAACCTAAGAGGACAATTTTTGTTCACAACCGCTTGATTAACTTCGTAGTTTAAGCGTAAGAACCATGATTGACAGTTGGCTCTTTAGTGTTCTAATGTTAAATTAAGGGTTATGAATCAGTTTATCCAGCGATTAAAAGAGTCGGCAAATACAAAATTTTCCGTTCTTACGCCTTCGCAAATTTCTTCTGTTGCAGTGACTTTATTTGTGGTTTTGACTCTGGCCATTTTTGTAAACACGGCAAATTTTGAAAAATTAAGGCTGCAACACAGCGCTCAATCACAGCATCCACCCGAGCCGCCTTTGGAACTAGTGAGTGAGGGGAATATTCAAGGCGGTAACGTTCTTTCAGAGAGCGTTCCAGCGCCCTGCTATGACTTTAACGGGGACGGGGTAGTCGGTGAAGCAGATGCGAAAATAGTTATGGGATACGTTTTTAGCGAAAAGGGCGATGGCCGATATGTAGACCACTATGATCTAAATCACGATAGTGTAATTGACATAAGAGATGTTTTAATAGTGACAGCTCAAAACGGAAGAACCTGCTCTAGTCCACCACCTTCTCCCGTTCCACCCCCTACATCCACTCCGATACCATCGCCTTTGCTTTATCCTTATGATTTAAAGGTGAATCTTGATATGGGTTGTTCAGGATCTTTTCTTCCACGAACGGTCATTTTTTCCTGGAAACCAGCCGTAAGAGCTAATTGGAGATTAGACGTGACTGATAACAATTGGCAAACTTCGCATTCTACAAACAGATTTCAGATTACTACGGACAGAATTATGTCGGTATGGAATACTTCCAGTCCCATGAATGACGGTTTTGTGCCTGCCTTTGGTAGATCTTATAAATGGCGCGTTTTCAACGGCATGACAATGGTTCCTGGGCCCGATTTTAGAACTCCAACATGTCCGACCCCGACACCGACCCCAATCCAGCCACCTTCGCCGCCACCCACGCCTTCGCCAATACCTAGCCCTATGCCAGGAACCTGTATGGGTCCTCTGAAGATTATGTCCGTCAGTTTGACGGGGTCGGGGTACCAAAAGTACGTGGTCACCTACGTTGATAATTTAAGAAACTGCAATGGAATTCCCGTCTGGGTGGTCATTCGGACTAGCGGATGGGATTGGCAGGCATGTACGGTTTCCGGTAATGGTTGTTCAACAAAGCATTTATTACCAAACGCGGGTACATATTTGATTTTAGCAGTAGCTGATTTAGACAAAGACGGCAAATGGTATGAACCCGGCGAATATGATAAACGGACGCTGACAGTTAAACCAAATCCTCCGTGTGTTGGTAATTCTTGTACTCCTTGATAAGTCACAGAGGTACGAAAGGTACCCTCAAATTCCTAATTTCTAAATCCTAAATCCTACACGAGTTTCGCACTTTACATAAGAACCCAATTTGTCATCCTGAATTTATTTCAGGATCTAATTAATTCTAATCTTTAAGATTCCGAAACAAGTCTTCGACCGTGAGTCTCAGACCGAATCGGTTCGGAATGACAGAAAGCGCGAAACTTGTATCCTAAACAAATTCCAATGAACAAAATACAAAATTCAAAACGGGAGGATAATCATATTGTTCGAGCCCTTCGTCGAAACTCAGGGCGAGAACTCAAACTTCTCACTTTGTTCGAAGAATAACAAGGTTTTAACTGACTATTTTTCCTTTGAACATTTGAATTTTGAAATTGTTTAGAGTTTAGAATTTAGAGTTTAGGATTTAAGGTAATTGACAGGGGTACTTTTTGTGTTCTAATCTGGAGATAGGCCTTAAGTCGGCTTTCAGTCTGCAAATGCTCAAAAACAAGATTTTCTGGCTCAAAATTGAACGAGTCAGCCCGTTTATCATCTTGGCTGTTTTAGGCTTGGCCGTTTTAAACGTATTACTAACGGTATTTCTTGCCGGTCTTTTTCTAGCGAGAGCAAACTCTCAACCGAAGTATAGCGTTTCTTTGGTATCCGATGGAATTTCAATAACCCAGCCTTCGGCAAATCAAAAAGTGACCGGTCAGACTCCTATTACATTATCGTATCTTGACGGCGGTCAGTTTTCCCAAGTCAAATTTTTCGTAGACGACACGGTTGGACTGGAGTTGGCACCGATTGGCTCAAACGAGATTACTTTTTCCTTGGATACTGTCGAATTCCCAGACGGAAACCACACGCTCTCTTTTGAAGCCATTACTCATCAGGGCGAAATTTCAAAGGATGAGGTTGGTGTAATTTTTACCAATGATCAGGAGGCTAGCCGTGAGTAAACTTAAGTTACTTAAGATACTTAAGTCACTTAAGAAGCTTAAGCTAGCTAAGATCGAAAGATGCAACTTTAACAAGCTTCTGATCTTCGAAGCTCTCTTGGTTGAGACAATTGTCGCTTTAGTCTTTTTTGTTTTTCTTTTAAGCGCGACCTCTTTAAATAAATCTGTACCATATTCTTCACTTCTTAAAAACACGCCGCCATTGCCGCCCGCGGAGTTGCTTCAGGGAGAAGTGCAGGGGGCCGTATTAGGAGTAAATTATTCCCGTTACCCAAACAGTATCAGGGTAAGCTGGACGTCAATATCCGGGGTAAACGCTTATGCTGTCCGTTGGGAAGGACCAGGTTCAAGCAATTGGGACAATCCTGTTAAACTTTCTACTTCTTCGCTTGGTTACACTATTTCCGGCCTTTCTTCCAACTCCACTTATCATATTCAGGTTATGTACTCTTATCCGGGTGATTACTACCCAAGAATCATGAGTGACGATAATATTTCGACAACCGCTCCTGCGCCGACGGCGACTCCAAGGCCATCGTCCAGTGCCGCGCCACGTCCGACCTCAACTCCGACACAGCCGCCAAGCAGTTGCCAGGGAAAGCCAGAAATTTGGTTTTCCAAAAATCCGGTAAGCCCGGGAAGTACGGTGACAGTCGCTGTCAGGAGCCTTTCCGGGTGTGCAGGCGTTCCGGTGAAATTTACTATGGTGGTTGGTAGCGCGCTTAATTCTCAGACACGTAATGTTTCCTCGTCAGGTACGGGTACGTTCGTAACTTACACTGCCCCGAATAATCAAGGCAGATATGCCGTCTTTGCATGGGCTGATAAAAACAGGAACAATACTCAAGAACCTGGAGAATATGATAGCGACTGGCTGGAGGTTTCCGGAGGAGGACCGCAACCGACAGTAACACCGACGCCGACTGCAACGCCAACTTCCCCACCTAGCGCTTGCCGCGGACCACTAAGAATCAACGTGCCTGATAATGTCAATCCGGGCGCATCGTTTAATGTCGGCGCGCAAGGGCTGACGAACTGCAGCGGCCTATGGGTTTCGACCGATTTTGTTGTAAATGACGCTCATAATGTCCAGAAGTGTCAGGTTCCCGGATCCGGGACCGGTTGTTTTAAAACCTATACAGCTCCAAGTACAGCAGGTTCTTACCCGGCTTCGGTGGTTGCCGATCTGGATGGAGATAATGTCTGGTTTGAGGCAGGAGAATATGAGACCAAATGGGTGACAGTAGGTACCGGGCCGCAGCCTTCAAATTTCCAGCGGGCCGTTCTTGATAATCCGCCAGGTCTTAGCTGCGCCGGGACCGATTATGGTAATTTGATTGTCAGTGCTAATTTTTCCTGGACCAAGGGAACCGGGGGAACAATCGAACAGCAGTGGCTTGACTATTCGACCCAATCAAGCTTTGCCGAAGGAACTTATGTTAAGAACAATGTAGGCACACAAGCCAGTTCCTATCAGATAACGGGTTTTGCTTCGGGCACGCCCTACTTTTGGCGTGTTAATACCCGTTTTGCCGGGAACCCGCAGTGGTATCCCTCAGAAATCAAACAGTTTTCTAAAGATTGCCAAGGCCCGGCTCCGTCCTGTCAGGGATCAGTGGCTATTAGTTCTCTGGCTCCTAATCCGGCTTCATCGGGCCAGCAGGTTTCTGCTACGGTCAGCGGTGTTTCCAACTGCAGTGGCTATGAGGCATTTACCTATGTGCGCAGCGGTTCGGATTACAAATGGGAAAGATGTCCAATTTCGGGTTCAGGTTGTACAACCAGATTCAGCGCGCCCTCGACGCCGGGCGATTATGAAGTAGGCGCAGTCGTTAATAAAAATAAAGACGCCGATCCCCCTTACGAAGATGGCGAGTGGACGAAAAGGACTTTAACCGTACAACAGACTACTCCGCAGCCCGGCGAAAAGAAAGGGGCAGATGCTCTTGGCCAAAGCACAGATTGTACAAGTTCGAATAGAGTTAAAGTTGATTTCTCATGGAGGCAAGCTACCGGGGGAACTATCGAGCTGCAGTATCTTGACTATTCATTTGTAGGCGACAGTTTTGCGCCGGGAACCTATACAGGCATACCACTTTCCAAAACTGCTACCCACTCAACCGGAGAGTTTACTCACAACGGTCATTTCTGGTGGCGCATAAATACCCGTTTTGCCGGTGATTCTCAGTGGTACCCGTCGCGTGTCGGCCATTTTTATAAAGATTGTGGAGGAGGTAGTCAGTTGACACCCCCGAGTGATCTAGAGGATAAGGAGACAGGCTGCTATCAGGGCGTTCCTTATGTGGTTTTCCGTTGGAAACCGGCCCAAAATAACACAATGCTCTGGATTGATGTTAAAGGTGTTAATGATAACGAGTGGCTCCAGAATCGTCACAGGCAATTGAGTCCATCTGCTGACTTTTTTACCTGGAGTCCCAATCCCAATAACAGAATGGATGACGGTTTCTACCCAGAATCCGGCCAGAGTTATAATTGGCGATTGTGGGATGGAGTTCAGCATACACCACTATCAACTCCAGAGACAGTGATTGTTGCCAACTGCGGAGAACAACCCGGCGGAGGCGCGCCGACGACCCCGCCGACGCTGATTTTTCCCATGAACATGGCAGTTAATTCCGGGAATCCGAATTTCAAATGGCAGCCTGTTTCCGGCGCGGACAAATACTGGGTCTTCTTACGGAAAGATGATCCAAATTTTAACTCGGGTTATTACTGGGCCAAAAAGGTCAGCTGCAATGCTTCTCCTTGTTCAGTAGGCTGGGATTCAAGCTGGCAGCTTTATGGACTATCAGGTACAACCCCTTCATCTCTGGAAACGGGTCCAGCTTACTGGTGGACAGTCTGGGCATTAAAAGAAGGACTTGAGCCGGATCAACGCGCTATTGCCAAGCCGGTATCGTTTACGGTTTCTGGTTCAACTTCCAGTCGTGCGGAAGGTGAATTTCGGTCAGTCCCAAGTCAAGTCCAGGGAGTTAAAACATCAGCTGGTGAGAATTTCGTTCTTGGAGCCTCTGTTCTTGGAGTTGCCGCTACAATTGAAAATCCTGAGACGGGTAGGTTCAATGCCGATTACATGGGTAATAAAGCCCTGGGAGTTTTTGTCAAAGATCTTTCAACCGGTCGTTACCTGTCAGTGCAAGAGGCTGAGGTATTCATTGAAGGTACTTTGCCACCGGGGCTAAGACTGAAAGAAGAAATCGACGCAATTGACGGAACTCCGGTGAGAGAAGGCACGTATCCGTTTACAGTTATGGCTTGTCTTCCGGGAGGAAGAACTAATAGATCTTTATGCGACCCAATTCCCACTTCAATTAAGGTTGTAATCCAGGACTTTCAGCCGGCATTTGTCGAGCCGAAGCTTGACATTAATATCGGAAGCAGCGCAACTGCTACTTTGAAATTTACCTATTTTAACGGTTGGGATAATAAGATTACATTGAAGCCGACAGACGGTAGTAGACTACCCGGATTGAACGATGTGACTGTTGATTATAATATGCCTGTTGATTCTATCACTCCGCCTAAAGACACTGTTAAGGTCACATTCAAAGCTGCAGCGAGTATGCAGTCCGGAGAATATACTGCATCGATTATTGCCGAAGAAGCCGGTGAGGGCACTCCTAATACATCTCATACGGCAAGTATACCTTTATCGATCCATCATGTTTTGCCAAGCGCACCGACAAACCTAAGGACAGAAGGCAATCAATGTATTAATAACCAGATGTTCAATATTACGCTGGCCTGGAATCAGTCCGGGAATGCACAAGGATATTACGTCGAGATGGCTTTGTCGCCCCAAGAGCTAGTTAGTCAGACTGGTTCTTTCCGCAACGCCCAGCCGTCACCGGTGAATGGTACATCAAAACGCTTTACCAATATCACGAACTTAAAGAAGCACTATTGGCGCGTCTGGGCATATAACGCTGAAGGCAAAGGTACTTATTCCCATACCGACAACTTCCCGACTTTTGAGCCTCCGCCTGGTTGTGTCACTTGGCCACAGGAAGGCGGCGGTTCTTATGACGAAATTTTGACATATGTTGACCAGTTGGCAAGCGGTTTTATCGATAGAGGCCAATATTTTCCCAACATGGCTGAGGCAATCAAATATTTGATCGGGAGAGAAAGTGTCTACTACTCAGACTGGTATAACGAGAATCCAGGCCAATATTCAAAGGGGATTCTGCAATACTTACAATCCACTTGGGATAGTCCTGCCAACAAAGAAATCGACCCCAGAGACCCAGGTAATCAGTCTTTGGCAAAGCCCCACTCCCAAATGGAAGGTTATCTTGCCAATTCCGGAGGTACAGAAGCTCCATGGTGGGTTGGTAGAGGATGGGGAGGTCAGGGTGATGACGGGAATGACAATAACGTTTGGAATCCTTATGCTCAGGTCAGAACGACAATCTTTAAACATCACTTTCAAGGAGCACGCGCAGTTTGCGAATGGACGACTTACCCAACGTATCCCTATTGTGGTAATTAAATGATACAGGTGAATTTAAAATGGTTAAATAACTGGAAAGCAAATCTTTTGCCGATTGCGGGTGTTGCGGTTTTATTGGCAATTTTGTTTCTTTACCCGAAAATAGAAATGCAAAAACGGGCACCCGAAGCGACACCAGGTCCTTCGTCAGCCTACAAACTTAATGAAAATCTTGGTCCCTTATCCGGTAAATCAAACGAGGCCAGACAACAGATAACAGCCAAGGTGACTCGGGAGGTGGGTGACGAGTTAGTTTACAGCGCTGAAGGAGTGCAAGTGCTTTACCTCATTCGAAACGATATATTCAAAGTAGGGATTACCAAAGGGCCGTTTGAAGAGAAAAAGCAGCAGGTTGAAGAATGGTTCCAGAGTTTCGGGTTAACGCAGGCCGATTTATGCCGTTTTGGGATCGAATTTATGGCTGGACAAAATGTCAAGCCTACGTTGACGGAAGTTGATATGGCTCCGACAGACTGCAAGGTTGCCATTTAGTTTGTTCCCTTGAGAATTTTGTAGACTGCGTACCAGGGAGTTCCTTCTAAAGTTTGCCTCATTTGTTCAACCGGGATGTTGACCGGAGTCCCCATGGATTCGAATTGGCCTGCACCCGGTGTTTCTACTAAAGTTATCCAGCCGATCGTGGAACCAAAAAGTTCTAGTTTATATTGCCTTATTCTTTCTGCGAGGTCCTGATCTATTTGGAGTTTTTGCTCTTGGGTAAGAATTGTGTCTAGAGTTTGATCATGATTGATGCGTCTGTATCTGAGTACCAGGTCACCGGCAGTTAGAAGAAATCTGGCCATCTGGGTATCGCTGAGCATAAAGGGCCGAGGCAAACTGGTTTGGGCTTCAGCCCATTTGTAATTGTCAAAAGCCGGCGCATATTTTTTGATGTCCTCAATGGCAATTCTCCAAAGAGGATCTGAGGTAGAAAGCCTGTTTAACAAATCCTGGTTCTTTTCAATAAATTCTGTGAATGTTTCAACGCCGATTTGGTTTTCGGGGATTGGGGTGACAAACTCGTTAATCAAAGTAGGGTCAAGTTTGACGACAAAATCAACTTTGTTAATTTTTCCGTCTATCGTAAACTGGGAGTCTCTGCCGATGTAGGCACCGTCAGCCCGAATTTTGAAAAGGGCGTTAATAGTCTGTGCATCCGGTACTTCTCCTCTTAATTCCGGGTGAGTTGAAGCTTTGTCTTTGGCCGGACTGAACATAACATCGGGTGCAAAATTTACTCCCGAAACCGGATCGGCAAGTGCGGTTTCGAACGCCTGATCAAATTGAGCTTTTTGTTCGGGGGTTAGAGTTCTGGCAAATTCTGGATTCAGATTTGGGTCTAAAGCGTGTCCTGCTCCATGGAATAACTCTATTTGCCAGTTAGCCCCGGCGACACCGACTTCCAGAGTCAGGATTCCGTCTTTGTTCGGCCAGAAACCCTCAATATCGCGGGTTGTGATTTGAATTCTGGTATTACCCAGAGGAGGTAACTGATCTACTGCCGAGCGAATGTAATTCTGTTTTTGCTGATCAATGCCATCTGCAAATTCTAATAGGTGTGTGGCAGGAGTTTCTGCAGTTGGGGATGGCTCGGGGGCAGAAGTGATTGTCGGCGGGGTTTCAGGTTGGACGGACTCGGTCGGGGAAGGCTGGATCGGTGGCTGCTCGGCGGTTGGAGTTCTTACGGTTATCGGAGTTTGGACAGAGGGTTGTCCTTCAGCGGTCTGTGTGGCGACTGGGCGGTGAGGTTCGACGATTGGAGCCTCCCGAGTAGGGACAAGACCTGATTCATCATTGCCGCCGCAGGCGACTAAAACTACTCCCAGAATTCCTGCCTGAGCAGAGGCAAGAGCAATCCTAGGCCATGATCGTTTCTGCCTCGGGAGCGGAATAGCTTTGCGCTCCGGGCTTTCCGGGTTGTCGTCGGACTGACTCAAAGTTCTTTCAGACATTGCTTCTGACATTTAATCTAAGTTTCACAAATGTCATTCTGGGGAATCGAGTCTGACTCGATGACTCCAGAATCAAATCAGTAAAGATTCTGGACAAGCCAGAATGACAAAGAGTACTAATTAGTCTAATTTTACCATTAATTTCACTATGGGGCACCATTGCTAAATAAATCCTAATTTCTACTTTTCTGTTAAGAAAATAAGCCCTCTTATTTCTAAATCCTAAATAAATTCAGATAAGGTAAAATACAAAATTCAAAACGGGAGGATAATCATATTGTTCGAGCCCTTCGTCGAAACTCAGGGCGAGAACTCAAACTTCTCACTTTGTTCGAAGAATAACAAAGTTGTAACTGACTATTTTTCCTTTGAACATTTGAGTTTCGAAATTGTTTAGAGTTTAGAGTTTAGAATTTTAACGTAGGGCTTGATTTTTCCAAGGTTAGGTTGCTAAGCTGAAATTATGGTAGATCGCATTAAGGCGTTATTCCCGCTTTTTTTTATTTTGATTATCATAGGCGCTTTGATAAACATCGGGGCGATTCCGGGAAAAGAGCCGATTTTACGTTTTTTAGGCTTGAGTAAAAATAATTTGCAAGAAGAAGCAAGACCCCTTGATTACGTGCCTGATAGGCTTCTGGAACTTTCCTCGCCTTCTTCCTATGAAGACCAGGGAGTGTATATTGGCCCCCCGGGTGAAACAGAAGACCAGTCACCTCAACAACCTGCCACTGCTACCCCAAGTCCGTCCCAGCCAAATCAACAAGATCAACCGCCTCCGCCTCCGCCTTTTGTTCTTGGGACAAATACGAGTCAGGAGCCACCCATACCCCTGGATTTCTCCGAAATACCTGAGGATGTGAATACTCAAGTAGAAGACGAGGGTTTCTGGCAGACAATTAAGGACTACCTCAGCGGAATTTTTTAACTTTATGCGCCGCGATCACCTCTGGCTTGAAGATCAGCTTAAGCTTTTGCTTTCCAAATATTTTTCTGACGTAAAAATTACTAATCCGGTAGAGATCCAATTTGGTAGGGAAGCAAAGTACAGGTTTGGATCGATCAGATTGTTAAAATCTAAGAGTTCTATGTCACTTAAGTTACTTATGTCACTTAAGTCTCTTAAGAAACAGGAGCCTCAGAAAAGCATTATCACCATTACTTCGATGTTTGCCAAAAGGGCGATTCCGGTTAAAGTTGTCCGATATACAATCGGGCACGAGCTTTGCCACTACGCCCATGGTTTCTCTTCGACTAACCGGAGACTTTTTAAATTTCCGCACCACGGTGGTATTGTAAACCGGGAGCTTTCTGAACGAGGGGCGCATGATCTAATTACCGCTTATAAAAAATGGCTGAAAACTTACCGCAAGAAAATTCTAGAGAATCGGGCAAAGGTTTAAAGCCGATTCTTGACCCATCCAGGACACCAATTGCGATAGTGGCTTTTTTCTTCATCGGTCTTTTTATTCTGACCTTGGGTGCAGGGATATTTTTCTTTTCAAAGCAACCCAATTCTTCAGATGATATTCAAATAATTTCCGCTTCAGACGACGAGACTCAAACGGAGAGTGAAATCATGATTCATGTTGACGGTGCGGTAGTCAACCCCGGTGTATACAAGCTTAAGTCGGATTCGAGAATTAATGATGTAATAGTGGCTGCCGGCGGTTTAAGCGCGGAGGCAGACCAGGAGAAAATTAATCTGGCCTCCAAAGTTTCGGACGGACAGAAGATACATGTGTCCGCGGTAGGCGAACAAGGAACAGGTCAGAGTATCACGAGTGGTCAGGGTACCACGAGTACCACGGGCTTAATAAACATTAATACAGCTTCGGAGTCAGAGCTCGATAAGCTGCCCGGAATCGGGCCGGTGACTGCCCAAAAGATTATCGCCTCGCGCCCCTACAGCGTCTCAGAAGAGCTTTTGACCAAGAAAGCTGTATCTTCTTCAGTGTGGGAAAAGATCAAGGGGTTGATAACAGTCTACTGACTGTCAAATTCTAATTTCTAAATCCTAAATCCTAAATAAATCCGAATGATCAAAATCTAAAAATTTAAAACATTTGTGACTAAATTTTGTTTTGAACATTTGAATTTTGATATTGTTTAGAGTTTAGAATTTAGAGTTTAGGATTTGATTAGGAATTAGATCAATTTCACTATGCTTTCTTTGCGCCTGCTATTTTATTCTCTCACCATTCTCATCCTCGGGCTGGCTGTAGCTCTGCGAATTTCCTGGCAAGAAAAAGATCAGATTCTGCCAAAGAATCAGCCGGCTAAATTGATAGCAACTCTTAAGAAGGAGCCTAGAATCTATGACGGGCAGCAGGTTTTAGAAGTTGGTGACGGGAGAGTCTATGTTGATTTATACCCGAGATATAAAGTGGGGGATCGGCTGAAGATCGAAGGGGAGGTTGATAGTGAAGGCCGGATTTCAGGTGCAAAAGTTGAAAGAATTAGTGTGGGTAATAATTTCATGAGCCAGCTAAGATTAAGAATTTGGGAAAAAATTAGTCAACTTTTGCCTTCGAGGGAAGCGACACTAGTTAGCGGTACAGTTCTGGGAGTTGATACGATCGAGAAGGAATTCCGCGACCAACTTATTCGTACCGGTACGATTCATGTAGTGGTAGTTTCCGGACAAAATCTGATGATCGTAGCCGGTGTGTTTTTATCCCTGGTTAAACTGATTGGCAGAAGGCAAAGTATACTGCTGGCGACAGGCGCCACCTTTTTTTACGCTGCTTTGACGGGTTTTGAGCCGCCGGTAGTGCGGGCGACCTTGATGGTTCTGGCGTCAACCATGGCGATTGTTTTCGGCAGGGAGGTTATGCCTCTTTGGAGTCTTTTATTGATAGCTCTACTGATTATTTTTATCTGGCCGCAGGCAATCGGAGAAATTTCTTTCCAGCTAACCTTTGCGGCGACTTTGGGAATTATGACACTGGGACAGAAGCTAACTAAAATTTTCAGTTTTCAATTTTCAATTTGCAATTTGATTAAGAACAACGCTGCGATTGCCGTAAGCGCTTATATTTTTACCGCGCCGATTATTTTTTACTATTTCGGGAGGGTTTCAATTTTGAGTCCGATTGCCAATATTTTTGTTGTCGAAGCGATTTCGCCGGTCATGGCTTTGGGCTTTTTGATCGCCATTTTGAGCTTAATTTTAATGCCCCTGGCCCAAATTTTAGCCTACATTGCCTATATTCCAGCTTTTTATTTTGTCAAAGTTGTCGATATTTTCGCTCGGATTCCAGTCGGGCAGATAGACTTGGGGAAGGGAAATTGGGGGATGGTGGTTGGGTTTTATATGTTACTCGGTCTGTTAATGTTTATTTGGATGAGAAAGTCAAAGTCAAAGTGAAAAGTGTAAAGTGATGGATTTCAAGGCCAAACTTCTTCTAACCTCAGCTTTATTTTTTGCCGTTTTCGGTTTTCTTCTAATCTTTCAAAGCCAGAACTCGGGCAAGTTCAGGTTGATTGCGTGTGATGTCGGACAGGGCGACGGAATTTTGCTGGTTTCGCCGGGCGGCAAACAAGTTTTGATTGATGGCGGGCCGGGTACAAAAGTTGTTGATTGTTTAGGTCAAAAAATGCCTTTTTGGGACAGGACTGTCGAGATGGTGGTTTCGACTCATCCGGAGAAAGATCATTTGGAAGGACTTCTGGAGGTTTTGGCAAGGTATAAGGTGAAGATGGTTGTGACTACCGGCGTAGTTAACGATACGGAACTTTTTAAGGCTTGGAAAGAGGCAATTAGGAAGGAAGGAGCGAAGATTTATTTCGTCAAAGCCGGAGACAGATTGGTTTTGGATTCAATACGAGGTCGGACCTCGTCAATGGATGTTTTGTGGCCGACGGCTGAGAAACTGGCACTTTGGAAGCTGGCAGGGCTTACCGAAACTAACGAAAGTTCGGTAGTAATGAAAGTCAATTTTGGCCAATTTTGCGCTTATTTAACCGGTGATATTCCGAAAGAAATATTGGAGAGTTTGATTAACAAGTCTTGTCAAGTTCTTAAGATTTCGCACCATGGATCAAAAACTGGCACAAGTGAGCAAATTTTGGATTCGGTCCATCCAATAGTGACCATAATTCAGGTCGGAAGAAATAGTTTTGGCCATCCGCATAAAGAGGTGATTGATTTGTTAGAATCAAAAGTCGTAACAATATATCGTAATGATTCAAATGGTATTATAGAGATATCAAGTGACGGCAA
The DNA here is from genome assembly GCA_001775095.1 of Candidatus Curtissbacteria bacterium RIFOXYA1_FULL_41_14. Classification (GTDB taxonomy): domain Bacteria; phylum Patescibacteriota; class Microgenomatia; order Curtissbacterales; family GWA2-41-24; genus GWC1-40-35. The sequence continues at coordinate 251 of MFCA01000011.1, read as the reverse complement.
GAGCTTTAAGGTCAAATCCGAGCGCAAAACAATCGATTAAACCCGGATCGTCAGACTAATCCGCTCCCGGAGCGGAACAGACAAAAAGCACCCCTTTTAAGGAGTCTCCTTGAAAGGGTATTTAAAATTACAAGAGTTGACCTCGGAGCGGATTCAGCGTGCAAAGCTCAACTCTTTATATTCGCTCGCAGAATACCGTGGACTATTAGTCCACGGATGAATGCGAGAACGAATACATACTTCCGACCCCA
>MFCA01000010.1 GCA_001775095.1 Candidatus Curtissbacteria bacterium RIFOXYA1_FULL_41_14 | reverse complement strand
ATAGCGTCTAAATCGGATTTTCTTCGTGAATCGCGAGCTCTTTCCTGGGTACCTCCATAGGAAACAATGGCAATGGCGGCTAGGATTCCGATAATGGTAATGACGACAAGCAATTCGATCAGCGTAAAGCCGCGCCGCCATGGGCGGCGGTTAACGGTTAGCGGTTCACGGTTCACGGTAGCTGCATTTCCGTGAACTATGAACTGTGAACTATTAACTAATTTGGGCATTAGTTTAAGCGTAAATTGATTGAGAATTTATGTCAAGGAACGGGTGAGTATCGGGTGTTAATCTGAATATAAAATGTAGCCGGCACCCGGCCCCCCATAGACTGAACATAGAATATGGGCAGAATCGTTAGGATCTTTTTGCGGGTCATTCTTGTTTTCCAGGCAGGTAATTAATTTAAATTTAACACAGGGACTACCGGAAGCATGGCACATGACGCCTGTTGAGTCCAGTGGATAATACCTGTAGTCAAAGTAGCTACTACCGGTCTTTGGATCCTTTGGGACAGATTTAATGTAAGTGGGAGCAAGAGGAGGATTAGTATTGGTATCTGATATTACGGGACAAGTGGAGGTATCATCGCAGCTTGGATAAGTGTATTCTCCCGGGGTATCCTGCTTGGCAAGCGAAAGCGCATCTTTAATGGTTTTGAGATCTTGTTTTCTTCTGGAATCGCGGCTTCTTTCTTGGGCACCACCATAAGAAACTAAGGCAATGCCGGCTAGGATTCCGATAATGGTGATGACCACCAGCAATTCGATGAGGGTAAAGCCCTTTAGGTTAATTTTTAATTTACAATTTACAATTTTCATTGAATTTTTAATGATCTAATTTTAAAATTTAAATATTTAGATTTGATTGAAAATTTACTACGGCTTCTAGTTTAAGTGTAAAGTGTGGAGCGTAAAGTGTAAAGTCGGCGGGTCAAATCGAGAAGTTAGCTACTGCAGACGACATAGTAGCCTGCATAAGCAGAGCCTGTCCAGTCTGTAGTATCACCATCTGGACCAGGTTTGTTTTTGCATTTTTCTCTTGACTTATAGCTTTCGGAATCAGAGGGGCCCCGTTCCATTAGTGCCGATAGGGTAAATTGGGAGCTTCCGGATTGTTCAGTATATGTAGCATCACCATCCCCATCGGCACATACGTTAGTTTGCTGGGAAGATAGTAAAGAGTATCCATATTTATAGTTAAGTGATCCTTCTGTGACGTTTTTTGGGTCATCCGGCACGCTACCGCTCATATAATTAAGATCAGTATCGGCTAAATAAAGTTGAAGACCATCAAATTGCTCATATTGGTCTCCACTAAACCCAGCCGGATAATATGCAGCGGAGGAACAATCTGATTTCGCAAGTTCTAAAGCCCTTCTAATTTGCCCAAGATCGCTTTTTCGGACACCGTCTCGAGCTTTTTGCTGTGTATTGCCATACGTAGCAAGTGTTAATGAGGCTAAAATTCCAATGATGGTGATGACAATAAGGAGCTCGATTAAAGTGAAACCCTGTTTCACTTTAAAGTGACAAGTGACAAGTGACGAGTGACGAATCTTTGCTTTATTTCTTGTTACTTGGAGAGAGGGCATTAATTTAAGCGTATTGCAATTGACAAGTGATGTCAAGAGAAGTAGAATTGGGTACGCGAATGGAAGCTGATTAGTTTCGCGAATAGATGCGAATGGGAATAATGCGAATGGATGCTAATGAGCGAATTTTGAACATTAAGATCAGTAGAAATCTTCGAATGATAAGTTGAACTAATTTATCTCCTAAGAGCATTCGCGTTAATTCGCATAAAACAAGCACCTTAACAACTGAAAAGTATATGCCACTTTTCGGCTTAGATATACGAATATATGCGAATAGGCTGTTTAGCTTAAAGATAATTTGCGTAAAATTCGCATGAAGAATTTGACTAATTTTGTCTTTCTCACATGCGAATGTATCCGAATATTGTAAATTAGATAAGAGTATTCGGGTTAATTCGTAATATCAGAACTCTGGAAAGTGGTACCCAAGCCTTGTGCTTCGCACAAGGAATTTCTAATTTCTAATTTCTAATTTCTAAATAATTTTTGAAATTACTAAATTTCCAAATTATTTAGATCAATATCAGCCTTCGCCTTCGGCGAATCTGATATATCAGTAAACTTCATTAGATTTTTAATATTAATTACAATAATTGAAGTTTAGCTGATATTACGTAAATTAGAGCACTTAGGAATTTCTCGCGCGGAGCGCGAGGTGAAAATCCTTTAGAGTTTTTGATTGAATTTTTTTTAAGAGTTTGATCCTGGCTCAGGATGAACGCTGGCGGCGTGCCTTAGGCATGCAAGTCGAACGGCCGGAGATCAGAAACCGGAAGTCGGATGCCGGAATTCAGAAATCGGATTTGCTATAGTTGTGTGTATGGAGGTAAGTAAATTAAGGGTTTACAGACAATGTCTGCAAGCTTTTCAGATGGTTGAAGATATTGCTAAGGATTTACCCCCAGAGCTATTTGACACAAAAAGACAAATATTGCGCAGTTCAAAAGCTATTGCGCCAATAATTGCCGAAGGTTTTGGCAGAAAAAGATCTCAACGCGAGTTCTATAAATACGTTATAGATGCTATGAGTTCTTCTGATGAAACCATTACACATTTACGTACTATTGCAATGTCCAAATTTAATACAATTCCGATTGAGAAATTGAAGAAAACTGCAGAAGTGTACAAGTCTATTTCTAGACAGCTTAATAAATTATCTTCAACTATTAAATCGAAGCTTGTAATCTGAATTCCGAAATCTGATATCTGGTTTCTGGTATCTGATCTCCGGCAGTGGCGGAAGGGTGAGTAACGCGTGGGAACGTACCTTTTGGTGGAGCATAGCCTTCCGAAAGGAGGGGTAATACTGCATAATCCCAAGGCTTCGCCTTGTGAAATTCGAAGCACGAATATCGAGACTCGAAACAAATCACGATGTTCAAATTTTCAAAATCCAAAACGTTTTGATCATTTGGATTTTAGGATTTAAGTATTGTTTCGGATTTCGGATTTAGAATTTAGAATTTCCCAAAGTGGAGCTTTGGGCAAAGGGCTTAACCGCCCGCCGAAAGAGCGGCCTACGTCCTATCAGCTTGTTGGTGGGGTAAAAGCCTACCAAGGCGATGACGGGTAGCTGGACTGAGAGGTCGGTCAGCCACAAGGGAACTGAGACACGGTCCCTACACCTACGGGTGGCAGCAACTAGGAATTTTGGACAATGGGCGAAAGCCTGATCCAGCGACGCCGCGTGGGGGAAGAAGGCCTTCGGGTTGTAAACTCCTTTTGTCCCGTGTAATGCGGGAAGAATAAGCACCTGCTAACTACGTGCCAGCAGCCGCGGTGAGACGTAGGGTGCAAGCGTTATCCGGATTTACTGGGCGTAAAGGGTTGCGTAGGCGTCCAGCTGCATCTTGTCTGAAAGCCCTCCGCTTAACGGGGGATCCGGACAGGAAATGGGCTGGATTTGAGGTTCATAGAGGTAGCCGGAACTTGCAGTGGAGCGGTGAAATGCGTTGATATTGCAAGGAACACCGATGGCGTAGGCAGGCTACTGGGTGAAATCTGACGCTGATGCACGAAAGCTAGGGGAGCGAAGCGGATTAGAGACCCGCGTAGTCCTAGCCGTAAACGATGGACACTAGCTGTCCGCCAATTGGTGGATGGCGCAAGCTAACGCGTTAAGTGTCCCGCCTGGGGAGTACGGCCGCAAGGCTAAAACTCAAAGGAATTGACGGGGACCCGCACAAGCGGTGGAGCATGTGGTTTAATTCGAAACAAAGCGAAAAACCTTACCAGGGTTTGACATCCTAACTGCACGTTCGCCGAAAGGCGGATTTCTTCGAGAGTGTTAGGACAGGTGCTGCATGGCTGTCGTCAGCTTGTACCGTGAGGCGCACCCTTAAGTGGGTTAACAAGCGCAACCCCCATCCCATGTTAAATATCATGGGAAACTGCCCGCTAAAAGCGAGGAGGAAGGCGGGGATGACGTCAAGTCAGCACGGCCCTTATGCCCTGGGCTACACACATCCTACAATGGGTGTATAACAACGGGTTTGCAACTAGGTAACTGGAAGCTAATCCTCCAAAAGCATCCTCAGTTCGGATTGAGGGCTGCAATTCGCCCTCATGAAGCTGAAATCGCTAGTAATCGCGGATCAGCAGGCCGCGGTGAATACGTTCTCGGGTCTTGTACACACCGCCCGTCAAGCCAACAAAGTCGGGGGTGCCCGAAGTGTCTATTTTTAGGCCCTAAGGCAAAACCGGCGATGGGGACTAAGTCGTTTGATCAATCTGATCGTTGCGACCTTGGAGAGTAATCTCCTCGAAAAATTTGGCTATATCGGTGAAACTCCTACTTGATTTTCGGATTATCTTCGGGTAATCTGATATTAAGGGACAATACCGAGGGAACCTTCTCTAAAAGAAAGAAGGACTCCGTAGAGACTACACGCCAACCCCTTATATCAGCAGGTCAACTTGAAACTTCGTTTCAATATTGCACCTCTGATATATCAGGATCAGCGAAGCTGATGGCTGATATGACAAAGGCATATTTACTGGGAGCATTACATGATGCGACTATTCGTAAAATAACCTATCGAATAGGTGCGAAAGATTTATCTTATGCAGAATTTCTAAAAAAGGGGATTACTGCACTAGGACATAAAGCATGGATTTACAAGGAAGGCAAAAGTAGAAATTACTACATTGTTGAATTTGTTAAATCAATACTTGATCAAGTAGCACTAAAGTCCTTCGATGATAAAATAGATTATATTCGAGGTTATTTTGATACGGATGGTGGTATAGCAAGGTCAAAAAATGTGCGATATTATTTGTATTTTGCACAAAAGAATAAAAATGATCTTGCAAATGTAAAGAATTATTTAGAACAACTTAACATTAGTTGCGGAATAATTCACAATCCTAGTAAAAGTAAAGATGCCAGTTACTTCCGATTCTTCATTAAAGCAGAATCTTATCAAAGATTTGCTGAAGTTATCGGATCGTGGCATCCAATAAAGTCTAAGTTTTTAAGGGTGAAGATATAGTCCATGCCTGGCAGTAATGTCGGGGTAAACATGAACAAGGTATCCGTTCTGGAAGGAGCGGATGGATCACCTCCTTTCTAAGGAGAATGAGTTAGCAACTAGCGACTAGTTACTAGTGGCTAGTAGCTACATTTGCTTGGCTCACGGCCAAGCGTGACGATTGGGGAATCGTAAAATCCCAGGGTTATTTCATGCCCAACATGGAATCTCTAAGGAGTCTTGTCCGTAGAACAGGTAAATTCGAAGCACGAAATTCGAAATACTAAACAAATTCGAATATTCAAATTTTCGAAATTCCAAATGAGTTACTTATTTGGAATATTAGAATTTAGGATTTCAGTATTGTTTCGGATTTCGATATTAGAATTTCGGATTTACTTGCCCTGCGGGCAAGATGGGTACCACTTTTCAGGGTTTTTTTAAGATGCGAATTATTGCGAATGCGCTGATTTGATCTAAAGTCGTTGTGCTGTTCTTCAAGAAGTAGTTGATCTATCAACTTTTTTCTCAACACGCGAATTGGTACGAATAATTTGCTTAACGAAGTTTTAGAAGACTTTCCCACTCGTCCGTAATTATTCCATCTATTCCAAGACTTACAAGATGCCGGGCAGTTGTCAGGTCGTTGATAGTCCAACCCCAAATTTCTGTCTGATCCTTCTTGAATTCTTCAAGAAATTCTTTAGTAATTAACCTGTAATGAACCGAAAAACCAGCCGGTTTTTCAAGGAATGATAATTGTTTTCTGATTTTTTCAACATGCCTTCTGGTTTTTAAGGTATAAAAAGGAAGAAGATTATTTTTTTCGCAAAGTTTGGAGACAACTTGCCAGTTAAGACCGCAAATTCTGACATTTTTAACCTTGAAGGCAGATAAAAGATGGGAAAGTTTAGCTGCAAAAGTAAGCGAGATCGCATGATCTTTAATGTCCAGAAAAAGTTTTTCGCGAATCTTGGGAATAAATACCGAAACAAGAATTGGCCCTATACCCAAGGCACCTTTGATTGCCGAGTGTTGAATGACAAATTTCGGAAGCAGAAGTCTTTTTGAAACATCTACTTCAATAAAGTTGGCCCCCTTTTTAAGCGCATTTCTGGCTTCATGTAAGCTTTTAATGGAATGGGCAATGACTTTCATTATATATAAGTATAAAGGATGGATAAATAAGTTATAAGTCATAAGTCGTAAGGTATAAGTTAAAGAAGAGTACGGTATCGAAAATATCAGAAGTACGAGGTTCAGCTGGCAATCTGGAGTTTCTTTTGATAAAATTTGTGGGCCGAATAGACTCGGCAACCATGGCGACTGAAAGATTCTCTGAAGAGGAAAAATCAGGTTGGAATAAATTTCTGAAAGCTGCGGCGATTCTGGTAGCGGCAGGTATAGGTATTGGAGTAATAGTAAATTTGTAAGAATGGTCCGGTAGCCAAGTGGTAAGGCAACGGTCTGCAAAACCGTTATTCGTGGGTTCGATTCCCATCCGGACCTCAGGTTTGATTTTTCGAGGCTTGCCGAGAAAAATATATCAGCACTCGTCTGATATAAATCATTTAAAATGATTTAGCAGAGGAGCGCCCTGAGCTTGTCGAAGGGCGACCTGCTGATATTTCAGCCCGCGCTTCAGAAATGGACCGAGAGATTAGAACTTAGAGTGGCGGATGATTTTACCTAATTGTTGCGGCCGTATCAAAATTTGCGCCAGCAAAGTCGACTTCCTTACAGCCAGCACCTGCGGCAAGTGTAGTGTCGTCAGTGCATCGAAAGACTATATCGCCTACTCCAGAGATGCTGGGGGCTTCAAGTCTAACTCCGATCCAATATCTATAGCATTTGTTTGAAACTCCAGCATCACATCGTGCCGGGGTCGAGTCGCCGGGATTCGCTAATGGTTCGTATTTATAATAATATTTGCCTTTATTTATTGGATCAGTTGGTAATTTTTTTAAAAAGGCCTGGTTTACTACCAAATCTTGGTTTATGTTGTAATTTGGATTTGAGCTCCAGTCGTTATTTCCCAAGGATGAACATGGATCAGCCCCTCTACCAATACTGGTATCACAAGTTCCTTCCCCGGGATAAACGCCAATGAGAGCATAATAGCCTATCAAAGCATTGGCGATTGCAGAAATATCATTTTTTCTCTGAGCATCTCTTGCTTGAGCCGCACGCTTACTGGGATTAACGGTAACCAGAACAGCGGCTGCCAGAATTCCCAGAATTGCAATTACTATCAACAGTTCAATCAAGGTAAAACTATTTTGGAGTTTGAGTCTAAGGAGGCCTACTTTTTTTTGGGCAGATAGCATTTCTATACCAGTATACATTTTTTTTAGGGGAAGACAACGACGCTTTAATTTGAGGGGTAAATTTGATAAGATATCGGGAAATTGGGTCCGTGGCTCAGTGGTAGAGCGTCACACTGATATCCGCTATAATTTGTAACTAGCTGACGGGCCTGTAGCTCAGTTGGTTAGAGCGCGACACTGATAATGTCGAGGTCTCAGGTTCGAATCCTGACAGGCCCACAATCTTTCTGATATATATCAGAGGAGTGCTATTGCGACAAAGTCGCAAAGCGACTTGTGGAGATTGGACCCTAGAGATAACTGGATGTTTTTTGGTAAAATGGATGGAAAGTTGAAACAAGCTTTCACACTCATTGAGATTCTGGTTGCTATTTCCATAATTGGCATTTTAGTGGGCTTCGGAACTGTCGCCTTTGATAATGCTCTAGAAAAAGGCCGGGACACTAAAAGAAAGAATGATTTGACGGCCGTTAAGGCGGCGCTTACACTTTATTACTATGATCACCATCAATACCCTGCTCCGGCAGGAGGAGAGTCAAGTTCTGATTCAACTCAGGATACAAACTGGATTACAGAACTTGTGTCAGGCGATTATATCAATCAACTGCCAGTAGACCCAACACAGGCAGGTATAATTGGCAACCTGGCCCAACTCCCCAAACAATTTTTAAAGAAGGAAAACGTAAAACAAGTGCCGCAAGAAGGGCAAGTTGCCGCTCTGTCAACACTTTACTTTGGGACCTTTGCCAATACAGGCACAACAGGTTTTGAAAAAGACCCAAAAGTTGGTTCTGGCCAAATTTGCAGTCCGACTATTACTCATTGTGCGGGCTATATGTTGCGTCAAAAATGGGCGCGAATCGAGCAGACTGATGATAATTTTAACTGGACCTATCTAGACGGAGCAATTACAGCCCTTAAAGATGCTGGTAAAAAAGCAATGCTTCGAATCTCTGCGGGGCCTTTTTCTCCGGATTGGTTAAGGACCCAAAAAAATATACCTACGTGGTGCTGGTATGATGACGTAGGAGATGCTCCAGAAGGAAATAGCTATAATTGTTTTCCTTGGATTCTTAATGATACATACAGAGCAGAAATTAAAGAGTTAGAACAGGCCCTTTATAACCACTTTACTGTCGAAAGGCCGGATTTAGGTGCGGCAATAGCTGTGGTTTCTATCCTTGCCCCAAAACATGGTAAGACACCGGAATTTTCCGTAGTTCAGTTCCCCAACAATATTATTTACCAAGACCCTGCAGTTTCCGGCGTGCCAATTGGCAGTTACGCGGAAACTACCCCAGAGGTCTCCCAAATTTTAGCTTTACCAACATCCAGATTTACCGATCAAGGCTATACCAATAACGCTTTGTTTACAAAGTTGAGAGGGTACATCGACGATGCTTATGCTGCTATGCCAACCTGGTACATTGCAGTGATGCATGCAACAAGCTCTGACCCCAACAGTACAAAAGGTCCCAGCCCCATAAGTTTAGTTCAGAATGACTACAATCATATTATTAATAGCGGTTATCTCGGCAGAGTGGCGATGGGCTTTACTTGGTTGATGCCAACTACTTCGCCAAAATTTCCCCAAAACCAAACAGTTTATAACGACGTTAAACAAAATTTTTACGAAGCTCATGATGGTATAGTTGGTTGGCAGTATGATCCTTTGGGTGCGCCTCCAGCTGATGACGTAGAACTTGAAGCCTGGTGCGACTTAGCAGTACCAACGGGTGGTAAGTGGGGTGAGGCTGGGGAAAACAGATGGCCAAGTGCGGATTTAGCGGCAGTTGCTGCTGATCCTTATTGTGGACAGGCACCTACTCCTACTCCTACACCTGTACCATCACCATCACCGGGTATACCTCCTGCGCCTGTTCTTGTTTCGCCAGCAGATGGTGCGACAGGAGTTTCAACAAGTCCGACACTAGCTTGGAATGCGTCTACCGGAGCAGATACTTATCGAGTTCAAGTCACTACAGATATGGTAGTTGCCTGCAATACTCTGTGGTCGACACCAGTACTAAGTGAGGATGTTACCGCACCTACAACCTCATATGCGGTGGGTGGTCTTTCGGTAAATACTCAGTACCGATGGAAGGTCAGGGCACAAAACACTGCCGGTAACAGCGCTTGGAGATGTCGAAGTTTCACAACTGGCACCAGCTCTCCGCCACCGGAGCCATCTTCTACCCCTTTTCCCTCGTCAACTCCGGAAGCCTCGGTAACTCCAGCTCCAACACCGTCTGAGGGGGTATCAAATTATTTATATGAAATTTTTGATAACGGTCAATCTTTTGTACTTTGGGCGAAACTGGAAAACGATAATGATGCGGAAATTTCAGGCCACTCAGCAGCAACCTGCAACGAGACTCCACCACCTGGTTATAACTTCTGTCTCAAAAACTAATTTCCTGATTGATAATTGTGCCGCTATTGGTTTATATTATAGTAAATCTTATTGGCTCTAAGAGGAATAATTTTCTGAAGATGCGTGTTAATAACATTCTCTCCACACTAAAGAGCGAAGTTTCATCTCTAAAGAAGAATGTTTTCTTTTGCGGTTTTTGCAAACTGTCGAATAAGTGGGTCTTTAGTGTAGTTTTCATCGTTAGCCTTTCAATTTTGGCGAGTCTGTTGCCGGTTAGAAAGCAAAGTATTGCCTCCCAGAATATATTCTCTCCAGTATCAGGTTTTGGCACAGTTGCTGCCGGTACTAAAAAAGGTGATGGATTCACGGCATCAGAGGTTGCAGGCGCCAATTGTACAGCAGGAACATGTAAGAGTAACAACAGTTGGAATCTTGGATTTGATGCGACTGCACCTGTAGTTGTTAACACCCAGATAGTTTTTAGTTATGACTTGTCATCGCTTGGTATTACCGGCTCACAGATTACAGAACTAACTTTTAACTTCGCCGGCTGCTGGCATGGGGGAAGTGCGAGGTCGTGTAACAATGCTAACAATCCTGGGTTTGACGCGGCCGGTGGTCAGGCGCTTTTTGAGATTAAAAAGGGCGGTAATTGGGAGCAATTAGATCCCAGCACAGTTGTATTGGGAACTTCCGGTGACTCCAGCTCCGATGGTTATGCTACCTATCAGGTAACTAAATCTTCTGGTTTTGACAATAGTTATCTTTCAGGCGGCATTATGAAAGTAAGAGTGAGAACGACTGGCCGGACAACAGGTAGTCTTGATGTTTATCAGGTAACCGACTTGGCTAGTCTTACAGTAACAACTGGTTCGGATCCGAGCCCCAGTCCGAGTCCTAATCCGAGCCCTAGTCCTAGTCTCAGTCCTTCACCTTTAACATCACCGACACCGATACCACAGGGACCCAATTTTGTGGTAATTGAGACGGATGATGAAAGACCAGAGCTTTTGGATTATATGCCCACAGTTAGAAATCGCATCATCGCCCAAGGTATGTATTTCACGCAAGCGTACAACACTACGTCTCTTTGTTGTCCTTCAAGGTCGAGTTTCTTGAGCGGACAATATGTTCACAATCACGGTGTTTGGAGTACATATGCGCCCACCGGGGGAGTTACCGTATTTGATGATTCATCGTCTATTGCCACATGGTTAAAATCGGCGGGTTATAGAACAAGCTTATCCGGAAAATACCTTCTCGAGTATATGAAAAAAAGAGCGCCCACAGTGCCGCCCGGCTGGGATGATTGGCATGTTTTTGATGGCGGGTATTATGGTTTTAATCTGAGCGAAAATGGGCTGCCCAAAAAATGGTATAACAAATATAATTATTCTACAGATGTTTTGCGGGACAAAGTAGTCAGTTTTATCCAAAGTTCACGCGCCGCGCAAGTGCCGTTTTTTGTCTGGTATACACCCTTTGCCCCTCATGCCTACAGCAATTATCCGAGTCCTCCGGCACCAGCGATTCGCCACCAGGGCACTTGTGATGAGATACTGGTTTATCGACCGCCGTCATTTAATGAGGCGGACGTTTCCGATAAACCAGGTTTTGTAAGTAATCGGCCATTAATGGATGACACAGCGATTGCCCGAATCGATACATTCAGAAGGGGGCAAATTTGTGCGGTTAAAGCAGTAGACGAGGCAGTCGACGCTATTTTGAATGCTTTGGGACCTGATCTTGATAATACAGTGGTGATCTTTGTTTCTGACAATGGCTTTATGTGGGGGGAGCATCGGATGGTGATGAAAAATTGTCAATATGAAGAATGCATAAAAACGCCCTTGGCCATTCGTTATCCACCACTGATTGCCCCCGGAACTGTCAGTGATAAATTCGTGCTCGGTTTGGATCTGCCACTGACCATTGCCGATTTGGCGGGTGCCACACCGACAATTCCCGTCAATGGCAGGAGCCTTGTTCCGTTGTTTTCCGATCCGTCTTTCCCAGACTGGAGAGTCGATTTTCTTTTCGAACATGATCAGGAAGGGGTGTATGGAAAGGTCTACGGAGTTAAGCAGGGAAATTACAAATATGTTGAGTATGAGGGCGAAGGGGGTTATGAGGAATTCTACGATTTAGCAAGCGATCCTTTTGAACTTGATAACCAGATCAATAAACCTGAGTTTGCATCGACAATAGCTTCTTTAAAAGTACGTCTTTCTCAGCTTAAGTCAGAATAATAGGGTTTTGTATTTTTTGGGAAAAAATGTTCCAATTAAGTTATGAAGGCGATATTAATTATTGTTCTAGGCGTAGGGCTTTCCGTTTACGGACTATATTATTACTTAACCAGATATACTGATACGTTAAAGCCAATACTTCCGACAGTATTTTTTGAGCCAGCAGAAAATAGCCAGGTAATCGCCATTGATTTTAATGCTTGTCCTCCAAGTCGGGGGACAGTTAGTGGAGATTTTGGCTCTGTAAAAGTTGAACTGTACAGCCAGGGTACTGAAACTTGTCTTATAAATTACGGCAGTCCTGCCAAAGAGGGAAAACCCTGGACGCGCTGTCTGGTTCCCAGAAGTTTGGACAAAAAATTATTTAATAAGACTTACGAAGGAATAGATTTTTCCGAGATAAGCAAATATTGTAAGCAAATTTAGGCGGTTTTAGATAAAATAAAAAAGTTGTGGTATGTAATAGTCTGCTGAAAACCTTGTTATTCTTCGAACAAAGTGAGAAGTCTGCAGTTCTCGCTACGCTCGAACAATATGCAAAGCATGTTGCTCTCGTCCTGAGTTTTAACGAAGGACTCGAACAATAGGGATTTTCAGCAACTCGGTATGTATCTTGAGTTGATAACTAGACTCCATTGGTTTATACTTATAGTAATTCCTATTACCTATAAGGATAACTGCTCTGAAATCTGTTCAGAGGACTTTATGATCCTGCCATAGAGTTCAATGAGTATCAAGAAATGTTTTTTTAGTGTAATTTTCATCGTTAGCCTTTCAATTTTGGCGAGTCTGTTGCCGGTTAGAAAGCAAAGTATTGCCTCGCAGAATATATTCTCTCCAGTATCAGGTTTTGGCACAGTTGCTGCCGGTACTAAAAAAACCGATGGATTCACCGCATCTGAAGTTTCTACACAAAATTGTAATCTTGGGACATGCTCAAGTAACAACAGTTGGAATCTTGGATTTGATGCGACTGCACCCGTAGTCGTCAACACCCAGATAGTTTTTAGTTATGACTTGTCATCGCTTGGTATTACCGGCTCACAGATTACAGAACTAACTTTTAACTTCGCCGGCTGCTG
>MFCA01000009.1 GCA_001775095.1 Candidatus Curtissbacteria bacterium RIFOXYA1_FULL_41_14 | reverse complement strand
CAACGAACCCGTCGAGATTTCCCCGCAAATTAAACTGACTTTTAAAAATGCCGGGCATATCTTAGGATCTGCTGTAACTCTACTTGAGTCCGAGGGAGAAAAACTTGTCTATACCAGTGATCTAGGAAACAAACCTTCTGAGCTTCTGGAACCGCCTGAGCAAATTTTAGAAGCCGATTATGTCATCTGTGAAAGTACTTACGGCGGGAGGACTCATGAGGACTCGAGTAGGCGTGAACAAAAATTGGCAGAAATAATCAATGCAACAGTTGCCCAAAACGGGGTACTTTTAATCCCTACCTTTGCTATAGAAAGAACGCAGGAACTATTGCATGATATCGAGCACTTTTGCGATAGCGGCAAATGCGAAAAACCAACATTCTTTTTAGACAGTCCCCTGGCCCAAAAAGTTACTAAGGTCTTTGAAAAATATCCGGGATATCTATCCGGGAAAATCCGCAAGGTTCATCCGGATAATGATTTTTTCGGCCTTGACCGGCTACAGGTTACCCAAACCGTTGAAGAATCGAAGGCAATTGATGTGGCGCCTAACCCTAAAGTGATTATTGCAGGATCGGGTATGCTAAATGGCGGAAGAATTATTTTCCATGCGCGAAAATACCTAGAGGACCCAAAAAATACACTTCTCATTGTCGGTTATCAGCCGGTTGGCAGTTTAGGCAGAAGATTAATAGAGGGTGATAGGAAAGTTAAAATTTTAGGAAAAACGATTCATGTAAGTGCGAGAATCGAGTCAATCAGGTCTTACAGCGCGCATGCGGACCTTCCTCAGCTATTAGATTGGCTTAGCAGTATTAAAGGCTGCAAGAAAGTCTTTCTAGTTCATGGCGAAGCTGATCAGATGTTGATACTATTAAAAGCAATCAAGGCTCAACTTAATGTAGAAGCAGTTGCGCCACAGCAGGGAGAAAGTTATATACTTTCCAATTTTACCAGTTGAATTGTTCGACTGTTAAATTGTTAAATTGTTATGAGGCCATTATGGCAAAGATTATTCCGGGAATTCTAACTAACGACGAAGAAGATTATCATAAAAGACTGCTAAAGGCAGAACACGTTTCTGATATTATCCAAATTGATGTTATAGACGGCAAATTCGCACCCAACACTACTATCGGTGCCGAGATAATCAAAAAGTACCCCTCGTCGAGTATGCTGGAGATCCAACTGATGGTTGTATATCCGCAAAACTATATTAATGAGCTTGTGAAATTGGAATACGTTTCAAGAATTATTTTCCCTTTTGAAGTCGACAGTGATACTAATCAAGATATATACCTTATTAAGAACTTCGGAAAACAAGCCGGTCTTTCAATTAACCCCGAAACACCCGTTAAAGCTGTCTTGCATTTTTTTGATGATATTGATCTTCTTTCGCTTTATTCGGCTAGTCCCGGTTTTTCCGGACAAAAACTACAGGAAGCAGTTTATGGCAGAATCAGAGAGGCCAAAAAGATTGCCCCGGAGTTACCGGTGGAGATTGATATTGGAGTTAATGAAGAAACAGCGCCTAAGTTGGCTAAAGCCGGCGCAGATTTTCTGATCGCAACTTCATACCTTCACAACTCCGACGATTATTTCCTCGCTTATGAAAAACTTGCGAAGCTTGCCTCAAAACCCACATAATTGAGTATAGGATGGCAAAAATCCAAAAGATTACATTTCTGGGTTATGCTGACGCTAAAGAAAACGATGAACTTTTCAAAAATGCTTATGAAGTAGCCAGAGTCTGTGCACAGCACGGTTACATCGTAGTCAATGGCGGTGGGCCTGGAGTTATGAAAGCCGCCACACTTGGTGCCAAGAGCGCGAACGGAAAAACAATTGGTGTTACCTTTTATCCCAAGGACATTCCTGTGTTTGAAGGCAGAGATGAAGAAAATAAAGTCGATGAATTGATTGTTGTTGACAATTATTTAGAGCGAACGCTAAAACTTCTTGAGATTGGTCAGGTATTTATTATTTTCAACGGCGGGACCGGTACAATTTCAGAATTTGGCATGGCCTGGGGTTTGGCAAGGCTTTACTTTGGGCACCATAAACCTCTGATTCTTTATGGCAACTTTTGGCAGGAGATCATTTTTGCTTTTACTAAAGGAATGTATATCAGACCGGAGGAGAGGCAAGTTTTTAAGATTGTAAATGACCCTATACAAGTTATTGATGTTATTAAAAGGTTCGAAAATATTAATCTTTAAATGGACGACAGGCGAAGATTTGATCTAGTGTCAATTGGCGATTCGACAATCGACACCTTTATTAAAATTCACGACGCGACAGTGGAGTGCGATATTAACCATGTGGACTGCAAGATTTGCTTAGGGTACGGAGACAAAATTCCGGTTGATTCAATTGCCCATGGTGTTGCCGGAAATGCAGCCAATGTTGCAGTCGGAGCCTCTAAACTTGGTTTAATAAGCGCAATTTACACCAATCTGGGTGACGATGAATACGGAAAGTCAATTAAACTTGCTCTTAAAAATGAAAATGTGGCGGGGGACTATATAAAAATTAATAAAAATAGAGAGTCTAATCTTTCTGTAGTATTAACTTTTCAAAAGGAAAGGACAATTTTCGTCTACCATCAAGACTGGGATTACAGCCTACCAGTTCTTACCAATTGCTCATGGGTATATTTAACTTCAATGGCGCAGTCTTTTGTCAAATCGTCAATTATGGCCGAAATTGTCAGTTTTGTAAAGAAAACAGGTGCAAAATTAGCATTCGGACCGGGAACTTATCAGTTAAAACACGATATTAAAAAATATCCTGCGCTTTTGGAAGCGTCTGAATTATTAATTGCTAATATGTGTGAAGCAAAGACTATTTTGGGGATTGACCAAATAGAAATTGTAGATCCGGCAGATCTTCTTTCTCGCTTGCTTCTTTTGGGTCCAAAGACAGCTGTAATTACTGATGGAGCGCAGGGCTCTTACGCATCAGACGGCAATCGAAATTTAAAGGTTGCCGCTCTTCCGGCAACCTTGGTCGAAAAGACCGGCGCTGGCGACGCTTACGCAAGTGGACTAATCTCAGCTTTATCTGCGGGTGAAGCATTTCAAGAAGCAATGGTTTGGGGAGCCTTAAATGCCTCTTCTGTTATCGGTAAAACCGGTGCCCAAAATGGGCTGTTGACCAAAACCGAGCTTGTGGAACTTCGTAAAAAACACCCAAAATTAATAGCAGTTAACTTTTGAAGTGACTAACTTTGGGCATTTTGAATCAAGTTGTAATGGGGATTTTTTGGATCTATGAGGTCTATTGCGAGTACATCAATGCGTTCGAGCTGGGGCAATCTTAAATTTAGCCTGTTATTTCTGTAGAATTTTGCTGCTCTTTTCAGAAAATTCATCTTGCGATAAGTAACGGCTTCTTCCGGAAGGCCAAAACGGTGGCTTGAGCGGGTTTTCACCTCAACATAGACCAGCGTCTGTTTGTCAACTGCAATAATATCAATCTCTCCCCCTCTAATTCTGAAGTTTCTTTCTAGAATCTTGTAACCGGCCTTTTTTAGATAGACGCAAGCCAAATCTTCGCCATACTTGCCTTCAGACAGCGTTGTCATGATTTAGAAAGCTGAGATTAAAACTGCGCCGGTGAACTTGAGAGAAGCCGTATTTTCTTATTGCGTTTTGATGACTAGTTGTGCCATAGCCCTTATGTTTGGCAAAAAGGTAAAGTGGATATTTCTTAGCCAAATTCTTCATTAAATTATCTCTGTAGACTTTGGCAATTATTGAAGCAGCAGCGATTGATGCTGACTTTTCGTCTCCATGGACGATTGCTTTTTGATTTTTTCTGTTAACATGCCTGATATAAAAGGCGTCGATTAATAAGTAGTCAGGCTTTGTAGATAACAGTCGAATAGCCTTGCGAAAGCCGATATGCGTCGCCTTACCAATTCCTAATTTGTTGATAATGGCGACCGGTACTTCGGCGATAGAATAGGTTTTGATTCGTTCGTAAATATAGGCGGCAAATTCCCTTCTTTTTGCCGGTTTAACATGCTTTGAATCAGCAAAACCGGTTGGGATTATAAAATTAGTAGGCAAAATAACTGCACCGACCACTAAAGGTCCTGCCCATGAGCCGCGTCCAACCTCATCAATTCCCGCAATATACTTATACCCTTTTTTCCAAAGAGCTTTTTCTTCATCCAAAGACGACTCTATCATAGCTTGGTGTTATTTCTTCTTGCGAGGATAGAAAGAGAGCTTATTATTCGCTCATTTCTTTCGCAAATAAAAAGAGCGCTTGTTATTTGCTCATTTCTTTCGCAAATAATAGAGTTTAGCCCGCCTAACCTTACCTCTTTTTATTACCTGAATTTTCTCAATAGCAGGGGAGTTAATGGGGAAAATTCGCTCAACAGCCACAGCGCCTGTAGATATTTTTCTAAGAGTAAAGGTTTTATCCTGACCCTTACCGTGTATTGCAATCACTACACCCTCGAAGGGGACCGATCGGACTTTTTGGTCTGTGAGGTTTTTGGTATAAAGTCTGATAGTATCACCAGGGTTAAATGTATCATTTTTCATTAATTAAAAAGTATAGCGAGTATGAGGGCAAATGTAAAATTTTTCCCTCAGTCCTCCACTCTACAGCCAAGTGTTTCCAGCTCTTTTACCAGGGCCTGGTTCTTGCGAGTTTGGAAAGGCACCGGGAATTTTTTCGCAGTTCCGTTTCTTGACGGCAGCACTAAAAAGGTGGGGATTTCTCCAGGATTTTTCTTAAGAACCTGGTAAATTTTAGAAAGCAAAACCCGATCGGTGTCTGGTGCCAAGAAGACCTCTAAGATCTCTTCTTCTTGCATGCTTGCTTTGTGTGCAGCCTCAAACGATTGAATCTCTCCGGCTATCACTATAGGTGTTTCCTCGTTAAGCTCAAGTTTCCCTCTAACAATAATTATTTGATCAGGAAGAA
This sequence comes from Candidatus Curtissbacteria bacterium RIFOXYA1_FULL_41_14, assembly GCA_001775095.1. Classification (GTDB taxonomy): domain Bacteria; phylum Patescibacteriota; class Microgenomatia; order Curtissbacterales; family GWA2-41-24; genus GWC1-40-35. Next base: position 6,457 of record MFCA01000009.1, on the reverse strand, counting down.
GATATTGTCTGCAGGTTGCATAAACTCTGGGGAAAACAAGCACTTCAATGCTACCGGTTTCGTCCTGAAGTTTTAAAAAGCACATTTCTTCTTTTCTCACTTTAGTAATAGTTTTGCGGATACTTGAAATAATACCAGCGAGTTTTACTTCTTTTTCACCAGTCGTAATATCAATATCGACTTCTGAAATCTTAGCTGTTATGAATTTTTGTATTTTCTCGGCCAACTTAACCAGGGGATGTTCAGTCAGATAAAAACCTAAAAGCTCTCTCTCCCAAGAAAGAATCTCCTCTTTTGGGGCTTCTTGGGTAGTACTCAAGAGCGCAGTAATCGCGGAAGAAGGACTACTTTGTTTTTCCATGTCAACGTCATCAAAGAGACTCCCTTGCCCTGTGGCAATTGTTTTCGAAAGAGATGAGCCTGACGACTTTATTTCAGAAAGTACTTTAAGTTGAGCATTCCGATTTCCAAATTTGTCCATCGCGCCGGCTTTTATCAGACTTTCCAGCGTTTTTCTGTTGACCACTCGTAAATTTACCCTTTTTACAAAATCATCCAGGGATTTAAAAGGTCCTTTTTCTTCTCTTTGTGAAAGAATCGCCTCAATTGCTGCTTTTCCGACATTCTTTATTGCTGAAAGACCAAAACGGATTGCCTGTTTTGGTTCGATCGTAAAACCAACTGTTGAAAAATTGATATCTGGAGGCAAAACTGTTATTCCCATTTTGGCGCATTCGGTAACCGCGGCAGCAATTTTATCTGGATCGTCAGACTCAGCTGACATAACAGCAGTCATGAACTCAACTGGATAATTGGCTTTCATATAGGCAGTTTGGTAGGCAATAACGGCATATGAGGCTGCGTGGGCTTTATTAAAGCCGTAGGCCGCAAACGGCTCGATAAGCTTAAAGAGCTCTTCGGCTTTTTCCCCGGACATGCCATTTTTGATGCACCCTTCGATAAATTTCTCCTTTTGTCTAGTCATCTCGGCAGGAATCTTCTTACCCATGGCTTTTCTGAACTTATCGGCCTCTTCCCAGGAATATCCGGCAATGTTAATAGCAGTCAGAAGCACGTCATCCTGGTAAACAATCACACCATAAGATTCTTTTAAATAGTCGGCCATACGGGGATCAAAATAACTTGTTCTATTTGCATTATGTTTTCTTTTAATAAACTCGGGAATCGAATTCATAGGACCAGGTCGAAATAGTGAAATCATGGCCATAATATCGAAAATATTCGAGGGTCTAAGTTCCTTCAAATAGCGTGTCATACCTGTTCCGGAAAGCTGAAAGAGACCCATGGTTTCTCCTTTGGCCAAAATCGCGAAGGCCCTTCTGTCATCGAAAGGAATTTTGATAAGGTCGATTTTAATACCTTTGGTTTTTTCGACTATTTCGACCGCCTGGCCCAGAATCGAAAGGTTTCTTATTCCCAAGAAATCCATTTTAACCAGTCCAACTGTTTCGATGTCGTACATGTCATACTGGGTGATAATTTTTTCGCCCGATGTTTCTTTTTGAAGCGGAGTAAAATCGGTTAACTGTGTCGGCGAAATTACGACTCCAGCTGCGTGAACCGAAACATGTCTGGCATTACCCTCAATCGTCTCTGCCAGATCTAAAAGCTCCTTGACTTCGGTGTCTTGCTTGTAAAGAGACCCAAGTTCAACGTTTTGTTTCTTAGCACTATCTAGGGACATATGGAATCCCTGAGCTCCAAATGGAATTATCTTGGCGATTCTATCCGCTTTTGTGTAAGGCCATCCTAAGACTCTAGCGACATCCCGAACAGCTTGTCTGGCCATCATTGTTCCAAAAGTACTTATTTGGGCTACTTTATCCTGGCCATATTTTGCCCTAACGTATTCGATAACTTCGTCTCGTCTGTTATCTGCAAAATCAACATCGATATCTGGAAGTGTTGGCCGGTAAAGATTAAGAAATCTTTCAAACGGGAGCTGGAAAAGCAACGGGTTAACTGTTGTTATTCCCAGTGCGAAGGAAACTAGGCTTCCAGAAGCTGAACCCCTGGTTGTTGAAATGATCCCCTTTTCTCTGGCCCAATTAACGAAATCGGCAACAACCAGAAAGTAGGTTGAGTAACCTTTTTTGGAAATTATTGAAAGTTCATAATTCAGTCTTTCCTCAATCTCTTTAGTTACTTTATTAGTTCGTTTAGCTATTCTTTTAAAACAAAGGTCTTTAAGATACTTATCTGCGCCTGTTGAAACTGGTGTTTCAAAATGAGGGAACGCCACCCTGCCCATTGGAATTTCAATACTTACCCTTTCAGCAATTTTTTGGGTAGTGGTTATAGCCTCAGGTGTATCTTTAAAAAGTTCCGACATTTCCTCGGTACTTTTTAGGTAAAATGTTGGCGAATCCATCATTCGCAGTCTTTTAGTATCCGTCAGGACCTTCCCTGTTTGGATACAAACAATGACGTCCTGAGCTTGCGCATCCTGCGGCATTACGTAGTGGACATCGTTGGTGGCAACTAGAGGGATTTTAAGTTGACCCGAAAGCTTTTTTAACCCTTCGGTAATCTTCTTTTCATCTTTGGCCATCTTATCCAGGTCGTTATAGACTTCGGAGCCGATTTGATGAGCAGTTCTAAATTCTTCATATAAGTGTCTTTGAATTTCTAAAAAGAAGTTATTTTTGTCAAAAATCTGCGAGTAAATTTTGGCTGATTTTTTAGCCTTTTCAAAATCACCTTCTGCTAGAGCTCTTGCGATTTCCGATGTTGCGCACCCCGAAAGAGCTATCAGGCCTTCTGAGAATTTTGCCAAAACTTCCCGGTCAATTCTTGGTCTGTAATAAAAACCTTCAAGATGAGATATGGTTACCAGCTTCATCAAATTCCGGTATCCTTCATAATCAGTGGCCAGGATTGTTAAATGCGCATTTTCTTTATCAAGGCCGGCCTCTTTGTCGTATAGAGACCGTTTGGCGATATACATCTCACAGCCAATAATTGGGTTAACCGCTTCTTGTTTGCACTCCCTATAGAATTTAATTGCGCCATAAAGGGAACCGTGATCGGTTATTGCCAGATGCTTCATGCCCATAATTTTTGCTTGAGTAACTAACTTGGGGATTTTAGAAAGCCCATCAAGAAGCGAATATTCAGTATGGACGTGAAGATGGACAAAGTTTGACATTTTAGCTTTTAGACTGCCGCAAGAATAGCATAAGGCTCTTCTTTGACTGGGTCGGACATATCCGGTATCCTAATAACTTCAATCTCCGTGCCCTTTTCTGGTTTGATGGTAATTGACCCAACGCTTCTCAAAGTACCTGGAATCTTGAAATCCAGGTCGATATTTGGCTCGACGACTGATTTAATTTTAAAGTCTGTCATCTGTGAGATCATTTCCTCTACAAGTTTTTTTAAAATTGCAAAGTGAGCAAGGGACCACTCATGAAAATTAAGATCATTGTTTCCCAAAACCGGATCGGGACCCTTTGGTTCGAACCCCAAGAGAATATCGATATCTTTTCTAGGCTGTTGTGGTTTATTTAACTGGCCCCCAGCAGCAATTAGAACTGCTTTTCTTCCATCTTTTCTGAACACGCTCTTAAAGGCATCCATAAGCACCCCAAGATTATTTTGATCAGCTTCTGACAAGTGATCAAGGTATTCTTGGCGATTCACTTGAAGAGCTGCTTCTCTTTCAACTACTGCGTCGCGTGTCATGGTTTTAATTTTCGAAGTATCATCTCCTTTACTTGCCGGGGACCACCTTCCTCTTTTAACTCTCTCTGAACTTGTCCAACTAGAAAACCGAGGGCTACTTCTTTCCCTTTTTTGTAGTCATTAACTGCCTTGAGGTTTTGGAGAAGGACTTTTTTAACTATTTTTTCCAGTTCTTTTGGATCGAGTTGGGTTTTTTGGGTTTGCGTGATGATGTTTTGAACAAGTTTGGCGGGAAATACTTCATCGATATCTATTTTTTGATTAATCAGTGTATTTGCTATCTGCTTTGGGGTAAGCTGATGTCTCTTTCCTGCTTTTACTGCTTCCTCAAAATAATTAGCAATATCTACACTACGAGTTAGGATTTCTACATCATAAGCTGATAGCTGGAACTCTTTTTGAAATCTGGCGATTTTGGCATCTGGAAGTTCCGGTAGTTGTCTTGCGAGTTGATTTATGTAATCTTGAGTAAAAGTGAACGGTGTCAGATCCGGCTCGGGAAAATAACGGTAATCGTGAGCTAACTCTTTGCTGCGCTGGCTGACTGTCCGATTGTTCTTTTCGTCCCAGCCTCTGGTTTCCTGTACTGGAGTTTCACCAGATTCAAGAATTTTCCTCTGCCTTTCTATCTCGAAATTTATCGCTTTCTCCGCAAATTTAAAAGAATTAATATTTTTCAGTTCAACCTTGTATGGAGGTAATACTTTTGTTACCTTTGGATCTTTTGATCCAAAAAATACCTTTCTTAGAGATACGTTTGGTTCAATCCTCATACTACCTTTTTCCATATCTGCATCTGAGATTTTTAGATACCTGACTATTTGCTGAAGTTTTTGGGCATAAGCTTTGGCTTCTTGCGCGTTATTCATTTCAGGTTCTGAAACGACTTCCATCAGTGGCACTCCGCTCCTATTAAAATCGATGAGTGTGACTCTTCGTCCACTAATAGTAGCGTGATTCAACTTACCTGTGTCTTCTTCGAGGTGGGCCCTGGTGATATTTATTTTTTTCACTTTTTCGCCAGATAGAATCTCAAGAAAACCCTTTTGCGAAAACGGCAAGTCATACTGCGAAATCTGGAATCCTTTAGCAAGGTCTGGGTAAAAATAGTTCTTACGATCAAATTTACTACCCAATTGAACCTGACAATTTAGAGCTAATGCAAATCTTTGAGCAAATTCTATCGCCAATTTATTTGCTTTCGGCATAGCTCCCGGAAGTCCAAGACAAATAGGACAAACATGGGTATTAGGTTTAGCGCCAAAATAATCCGCTGAGCAGGCGCAGAACATTTTGCTTTTTGTTGCAAGTTCTATGTGGACCTCAAGACCGATGACAGGCATAAATTGGTTCATGGTTCACGGTTCATAGTTGATAGTTTGAAATTCTTGATTCATGATTCTTAATTCACACTTTTGGTCGTCGTTCGTACCATTTAGTATCTTGCTCATAGGCATATCCGACTTGATATAAAAGCTTTTCACTAAAATAAGGCCCGATTATTTGCATCCCAACAGGCAGGTTATTGATGAATCCGCATGGAATTGCAAGACTAGGAACACCAGCAAGACTTGGGTTGACGGTAAATATATCTGAAAGATACATTTGTAACGGATCGCTTATCTTTTCACCGAGTTTAAACGGCAATGTTGGAGAAATCGGACAAATTAAAATGTCGACTTTCTTAAAAGCAGTTATAAAATCATCTCTGATAAGTCTCCTAACCTTCATGGCTTTTAAATAATATGCATCGTAATAGCCGGCAGAAAGTGTGTACGTTCCCAAAATAATCCTTCTTTTAGCTTCCGCGCCAAATTTTTCCCGGCGATTTCCGAATCTGATTCCATCGTACCTTGCCAGATTTGATGATACTTCGGATGTCTGGACTATGTAATAAGTTGCAACTCCGTAGTTTGTATGAGGCAGCGAAACATCAATAACTTGGGCACCCAGTCTTTCCAAGGTTTTCACTGTAGAAAGCATCAGTTCTTTAATATCTGAATCCAGCTCGTCAAAATATTCCCTCGGAAGTCCAACTTTTAGACCTTTGACACCTTTTTCGAGGTCTTTGGTGTAGTCATCAACAGGGTTTGGCGATGCCGTTGAGTCAAAATCATCAAGTCCGGCTGTCACATTTAAGATGAGAGCATTGTCGTATACTGTTTTGGTTATATGACCGATCGAATCAAGCGACGAGGCCATAGCAATAATTCCATAGCGGGAAACCCGGCCGTATGTCGGTTTTAGTCCAACAAGATTACAGAAAGAAGAAGGTTGTCTTATCGAACCTCCTGTATCGGTACCCGTTGCTGCAAGACAAGTGCCAGACGCCACAGCCGCAGCCGATCCAGACGAAGAACCGCCCGGAACTCGCTTAAAATCATACGGATTGAGTGTCGGACCAAAATCGGAATTTTCGCCGCTTGCCCCATGGCCCCAGGCATCCTGATTAGTTTTACCGATAATGATTGATAGATTGTCTTTTAGTCGAGAAACAACTGTTGCATCATAAACTGGTACATAATTTTCCAATACTTTGGATCCGGCAGTTGTCTGAATTCCCTTAGTTGTGAAAAGGTCCTTCAACGCAATAGGAATTCCCGCAAGAGGACTTATTTTTTGTCCAGCCGCAATTATTTCATCAACTCTTTTCGCCTCTTTAAGGGCATTCTCTGCGCAGATAGTAATATAGCAGTTAAGCTTCTTATTGAGCTTTTGAGCTCTATCTAGGAAATACTTAGTTAATTCTTGT
>MFCA01000008.1:296-13261 GCA_001775095.1 Candidatus Curtissbacteria bacterium RIFOXYA1_FULL_41_14 | reverse complement strand
GTCTACCAGAGATATAAAACACAAATTAGCGCTTTTCTTTTGAATGATAAATAAGCTTTTTCTTGTTTTGGTATTATTTCTTTTTCTCACCAGTTCGGCAGGGGCTGATTTTAAAGGTGAGAAGTGGCGATACAGCAAGGAGATTAGAGTAACCGGCAGTCAAAGACTGACTTCTTTTTCGCTTGACAACCAGGTTTACGAGCATGCCAAGGAGGGTATGGCTGATTTAAGAATTATTGACAACTCGGGTGAAGAAGTTAAATACAAAATGACCATAGAAAGCGGCCAGAAGACAATTGAAACGATTCCGGTTGCAATTCGTGATTTGGGAATAAAAGTTGGTGAAAATACCCAATTTATCGTTGACCTGGGCAGAGGGGGAATCTTACATAACTCGATTACTATCCAAACATCTTCTGTTAACTTCAGGCGGCAGGTAGAGGTCGAGGCAAGTGACGACTTGGCCAATTGGCTTTTGGTAAAGAAGCAGAGTGAGGGCGCATACATTTATGACTACTCATTGGATTTTAAAGCTAAGAACACGACCGTTTATTATCCGCAAAGTACTGCAAGATATTTAAGAATTAAGATTTTAGACATGGGCGAAGAGCCGATTAAAGTTAGCGGAGCGACGGTTGTTAACGATATCTATATTTGGGCAAGGACGGCAACTTACGATCCTAAACTACTGGAGGAAAGAAATGATCAGGAAAAACAAACCTCGACTTATCTTTTGGATTTGGGTGCTAAAGGTATTCCCAGCAATAAAATAACTTTTGGGACAGGGGAGGTTAATTTCAATCGGGAAGTATTAATTGAAGGAAGTAATGATAAGAATAACTTCACCAAAGTTGGCAGCGATGTTATTTTTAGTTATCAGACTCCCGGATTTAACGGTAGTAAGGATAGCGTCACTTTTAGTGAAGGAAATTTTAGATATTTAAGATTGACGGTGTTTAATCGGGATAATTCTCCTTTCGAACTTAGTGATTTTGCGGTTTTCGGAACGGTGCGTAAAGTTATCTTTGAATATTCTCCAGGGGAAACTTATAAGCTTTTTTACGGTAATCCTGGAGCACGTTATCCTGATTACGATATTGAGTCGTATTTGCAGTACTTTAACACCTCAGATGTAAGCGCGGCTGTACTGGGGAGCGAACAGGAAAATTCATCTTTTGTTCCCGAAAAAGCAAAGGAAAAACCGTTAACAGAAAGGTACCCTTTTCTTTTGCCCGGGATTTTGGTAGTTGGGGTTTTGATATTGGGTACGATGATTGCAAGACTTGCAATGCAGGTTAAAAGGTCAAGATAGGTTGACAAGTAACCCGCTTCGCCCGCGAAGCGAGGCGAGTAACTGATAAGTGACAACTAACAACTGACAAGTGGCAAGAGCTTGCTGAAACCCTTATTGTTCGAGTCCTTCGTTAAAACTCAGGACGAGAACAACATGCTTTGCATATTGTTCGAGCGTAGCGAGAACTATTAGACTTCTCACTTTGTTCGAAGAATAACAGGGTCCAATTAAATTATGATCAAAGTCGCGATTAACGGTTTTGGGAGAATAGGAAGATCGGCCTTTAAGGTCTGGTTTGACAAGCACCGGGATGCAATGCAGATAGTGGCGATTAATGATCTGGTTGACGCCGCAACACTAGCGCATCTTTTGAAATACGATAGTGTTTATGGTGTGTGGAATCATCAAGTTTCTGGTCTCACCCCTGGGGTGAGCCAAGGATCTACTCCGCGCACCCCAGGGGTGTTGCCTGGTGCGCCTGATTCTACTCCGGGAGTGTTGCCAGGAAATATAGAAGGAAGGGAAACAGGGCAGATTAAGGTTGATGATAAATTGATCAAGGTTTTTGCCACTCGCGATCCGGCAAACTTGCCCTGGAAAGAATTGCAAGTTGATGTAGTTATCGAGTCAACCGGAAGATTTACAAAAGGCGAAGATGCCGGCAAACATATTACTGCAGGTGCTAAGAAAGTTGTTATCTCCGCGCCGGGCAAACAAACTCCGACATTTCTTTTGGGGGTTAACGAAGAGGAATACAAAGGCGAGGAAGTTATTAATAACGCGTCTTGCACCACTAATTGTATCGCTCCTGTTGCAAAAGTGCTAAGCGATAAATTCGGAATAAAAAAAGCGATGATGACGACTATTCATGCGGTGACTGCCGAACAGAACTTGATTGACGGACCGCCACCGGGTGGAAAATCAGGAGATTTAAGGAGGGCTAGGTCATCTCTTGTCAATATTATTCCGACGACAACCGGAGCGGCGATTGCCACAACTGAGGTACTCCCCGAGTTGAAAGGTAAATTTGACGGTGTGGCATTACGGGTTCCGGTAATTTGCGGTTCGATTGCCGATTTTACCTTTTTGCTTACAAGGCCAACGAGTGTCGAGGAAATAAATTCTGTGCTGGAGGCAGCTTCTAAGGAGTCTCCTTTAAAGGGTATTATGGCTGTTTCTCGGGAGCCGTTAGTTTCAACAGATATTATCGGAAGAAGTGAATCATCAATCGTCGATCTTTCCCTAACCCAAGTCGTCGACGGCGATCTGGTTAAAGTCTTCGCCTGGTACGATAATGAGTGGGGATATTCAAATCGTTTGATTGAACAAGTGATACAGGTTGGGAATCACGCGTAACTTTTAATCCCGCTTCGCGGGATGGTACGATATCAGCCTTCGCTTCGCGAATCTGATATCAGCCATTCACTTCAAGCTTTCGCTTGAAGGGGCTTCCTGATATATCAGAGCGCGAAGCGCTGCTGATATAGTTTTGAAAATCGTAGATTTTCAAAGATAATGAATGGGGATATGCAAACCGCTTAATAGAGCAAGTAATTCAAGTTGGGAGTCACGCGTAGCGTTTCAATTTCTACATAATTTTGACTTCTTTGTAATTTTTTGTAAAAATTAGCTAACTCTGTCCATAGCCTATGGTAGAACGCAGTGGAATCCCTTCAGCTTTCCAAGACTTTGTTGATCGGGAGTTATCTCAACGCTCGGGTTTTTGGCTTGATCTGCCCGAACGAGGTGGAGAAGAGAACCGTTTACTGACGATGCTTGCTTACGAAGCTTTCAGCTTGATTATTCCGAACAAAGTGATGGATCCAAGGAGTTGGTCAATTAAAAGGATAAGTTATAAGTTAAAACGAACATCGAGGGAGGGATCGAGGCTTCCGAAAAGTTGTTTCATGGATGCGAGTACGATGGTAGCCCTCGATCTTCTAGAGGGAAGGCTTTTACAGAATAGAGATCGTTATGATATGAATCCAACTGTGGATTCAATCTTTAAAAACACCACCTTCCGCGTTAAATCAACCAGGGGGGCCAGGGCCAGGGCTTATGAATATTTAGCGTTCTTGGGAGAATTAGCTGGGATTGATGAAGATCAAATAGATTACCACCGAAGGATGGCTAGAGACTTGAGGAAGTAAAAACAAAATAGATCTTGCTCCCCGCGAAAATTTCTGATACAACACTGGTAACGTTAAAGCGTTACAATTTCTAATTTCTAAATCCTAAATCCTAAACAAATTCTAATGACCAAAATCCAAAATTCAAGACTAGATCATTTGAACATTTGAATTTTGATATTGTTTAGAGTTTAGAATTTAGAGTTTAGGATTTAATACTGCCATGGATCTTTCAACAATTTATCCGCAAAGACCCGATTGGGTTCATAAAGGCAACTATGGAAGTGTCCTTGTCGTTTGTGGGTCAAAACTTTACTCAGGTGCGGCGGCACTAGCCGGAGTGTCGGCACTTCGAGCGGGAGCTGATCTGGCGACTGTAGTAGCACCGCAACGAGCTGCTGATGTCGCCTCATATACATTACCTGATTTAATAACTTACCCCTTGAAAGCCGATCATTTAACAACTCGGCATCTTTCTAGTATTGCCGATGTCGCCCATGTCAGAAGAGTAAACAGTTTGGTTTTAGGCTGCGGACTGGGAAGACACCCGTCAACTCTCATGGTAATCCAAAAGCTAATTTCTAAATTTGCCATCCCGATGGTTCTGGACGGGGATGCTCTTCGCTCAATTGCCCAAAAGCCTCAGGTTGTTTTTGGCAAGCAGGTTATTTTGACTCCGCATGCGGGTGAGTTGTTAATACTTTTGGCACAATCCACTCCATCGGGAGACCCACAAATAAGCCTGCAACAGAGTTTTGAAGCAAGACTGGTTGCTGCCAAACAAGCAGCAGCCAAATACCATGCAGTGGTTCTTTTAAAAGGTTATGTTGACATTATTACCGATGGTACAACTACCATTACTAACAATTCAGGTACTCCTTTTATGACCAAAGGCGGTTTTGGAGATACGCTTTCCGGTGTTGTCGCAGCTCTTTTGGCTCGGGGAGTAGGACTTTTTGAAGCTGCCCATGCGGCTGCCTACATTAACGGCAGGGCAGGAGAACTGGCAGCTTCCCAAAAAGGCGAGGGTGTAGTGGCCAGTGATATTTTTGATTTTATTCCACAGGTTCTTAAAGGATCTAACGAAGATTATTAACTTAATCTTTCCGGAGAAACTGAGGTTGACTCACGTTCTTTACAAATTGCAATATAAGCGCTCTCAAGATCTTTTCTAAGTGATTCGATTTCAGGTTCTTTAGTCCTGAGACTTTCCGGATTAACTATTAAAACTGTTTCAATTGGATAAATCCTAGAAACTACATGAAGACCATTTTCCCTAAGAGTTGTACCTGTTTCATTAACCATGACTCCTAGGCCTTTCTCTATAGAAACAAGAGCACCGATTTTGCCATGAACTATTCTTATACCAACTAATCCGTTTTCGATACACCACTCTTCGAATTTTTTTGGATCAGAAGGGTTTCCATGATTTTTGCCATACCTAGCACTTGGCAAACCGCATGATTCAAGAAAATCTCTTGTAATATTTGGATGTTCGGTTAAGATAACATTTCCCGGTTTGATGTCTTCGATTGATTTCGGACCGTCGTTAGGAGCAATCAAATCGAGACTTGGTAAAGTGTTAAACTCTCTGCCATATTTGAATGTTGCGATGGTTTGAAATTGTAGTTCGTGTTCTAAACTCTGTTCTTGGACGCAATCGCTACCACACAGACCAACGTCGCATCTTGCAATAGTTTCAACTGGTATATCATAAGACCTAAGTCTAACAACTGTATCACCAGTTGATTCTATTGTTCCAAAGTCAGTTCCATTGGGAAAGGAGACATGTCGACCAGATCTTTTAAGATGCTCAAGGGTTGTCCCCATCTTTGCAGGAACTAAAATTTTGATCATACTAAAATCGAAATATTAACACAAATTAATTGAGATTGCTACATTTAGACTGTTTTGATAAACTTCTCGGGCTGGCCGCTGACAAAAAAGGTGAGGGAGTAATTGAGTAATTGGAGCGGGAATCTATACAATTTTTTGGATCCCGCATCAAGTGCGTAATGACATTTGAAGAGATACTTAAATATTAGGGATTGAACTAGCTCCTTTTACTTCGTTAAACTAGTTGTTAATGGATCCCCAACAAGTTCCTAAACGCTCAAAATTTTGGTTTAGGAAAGGAACACAGGTAGCTGCGCCTGCGGTTAATCTAATAGATCGTATTAACCTCATCTGGATTTTTGTTTTTGCTCTTCTTTCATTTATCATTTTTTGGCCGATTATTTCCAAAATTGAGTTTGAAGAAGCCTTTTTTACGCCGCTCGTGCCGTTTTTGATCTCTCTTTTTGGGATTTTCAAAATAGATGCCCAGAATGCCATCAGGATTCTGTTTATCGCTTCTTTTATGATTTCGACAGTAGGAATTTATTTTTTGGTTTATGATCTGACCAAAAGGCGAATAACTTCGATTCTGGCCTCCAGTGCCTATTTAGTGCCGCCGATGCCAATTTTTATTCTCTCCTTTTTCTTCTCGAGAAGATATGAGAATGAGTTGATTTCGGCAAAATCATTTTTTACGACCATTTATGGTGATGGTGCCCATTTTTTGGCGCTAGCCTTGATTCCTTTTGCCGCGCTGTTCTTTTTGCGTTTCTTAAAATTGGCAAAAGAAAATGATTTGTTGGCCACTGTTTCAACTTGTGCCCTTGTCTTTTTGGCAAGCAGGTCTCAGGCTTTGAATTTGTTTTTGGTTTTGTCAGTGATTGCGTTAACCGATTTATTTTTAGGACAAGCGAGAGTTAAAATTAAACGTTTTTTATTGGTAATTGTAATATCGTTGGGCTCAGTATCATTTTGGTATACACCAAGCTTTTGGCAGGAGACTATACTTGGCTTTTTTGACCAACTTAACGCCAATTTAAAATTTCTTTTCCCATTGCCGGTAACTGTCGGGTTTTTGGGACTCTTTATTTCATTTGTTTTTTTCGCCAGAAGAGAAAATCGGCAGCCAATTTTTCTATCGTTTCTTCTTTTTATCTTTTTTTTGATACTGGCTGGCGACTGGCTTCTCAATGCACGATCTTTTTTACCGCATCCCCAGAGATTGGTTCCCAACCTAAATATGTTCACAGCGATTGTCCTGGCCTTAGCCTTAACGGCGGTTGTAGATAGTCTGCATATAGTAGAAGTGATGGCGGTGGAGTCATGGTCAACGGCAGGTAAGATACTTGGATCCCTTGTTTTCGGTGTAGTCAGTTTTATACTGCTGGCAGTTGGGGCTTTTATGCTTTCGCCATGGGTCATTTCCATGGTGTCCGGCCCGAACGGGATTTGGACCAAGATTAAAATAGAAGTACTTGCCGACAGACAAGAGACTTTAGCTTTGGCCGGGCAGAATTTTGAACTGATAAGACAGCATACGAATGTATGGCAGCTATGGATGGGAATTGCAATTAGCCTGGTTTTTTTGGCGATTTTAATCTATTTAGTGTCGGGAAACGAAGAAGAATAAATTGCTAAATGCTCATATTGTTAAATTGTTGAATTGTTAGATCACTTGAGAATTTTTAACAATTTAGCAATGTAACAATGAAACAATTAGGTATTTTATATCCGAAAAACCTGTTTTCGCTGGCCTTCGCTATTTTATCGGTAGCGGTTATTGCCTACCTCAACTTTGCCCTTATCCGTTTCCACTTTCTGGGCGAATTTAATCAAAATGTGGCTTCAATCGAAATTTCATACATCCAGATGGCCAGGTTCTGGAAAGAATTCGGCTTCGGCGGATGGCAGCCGCTTTGGTATCTTGGGTATCCCTGGCACGTTTTTTATACGCCTCTTTTGCCTTTCTTGGAGGTTTTATTAAATACACTTTTCAATTTTAGCTTTGCCCACGCCTACAGATTGCTAACCGGCGCGGGTTATGTGTTGGCTCCGGTCTCTCTCTATTTCTTCGTCTGGCAACTTGCTAAAAGTAAAACCGGCGCTTTTGTCGCAGCTTTAATGTATAGCCTGGCTCCATCGGTAATCAGCGTAATTTTCAAAGAGGTTGGCGCTGATGTCATCAGCAATTTTATAGAGCCCAGAAGGTTTACCATACTTGTCAGATGGGGAGAAGGACCACATACGCTGGCTCTGGTTTTTTTGCCGCTTTTTGGCTTTTTTCTGGTGAGATTTTTACAAAAGTCCAAATTTGTTGATTTAGTAGCGGCAAGTTTCTTTTTAGGACTAGCAGCCTTGACGAATGCAATTGTTATCTGGGTAGCGATATTATTGCTCGCGGCATTTTTTCTCTCCGAGACTGCTCAGGAATCAGCCCAGTACATAAAGGTGATTAAAAGAGTACTAGCGGTTGTTATTTTAGGGTTTGGTCTAGTGGCTTTTTGGTACAACCTGCCGTTTATGCAAACTTTTTTCAAAGAAGGCGGGGGAGCTATTAATAACTGGGTTAGTCTTTTCCCCTGGGTTCTAATTCCTTTAGGTTTAGTGGGGTTTTTAATTGTTTACGCGGTTAATAAACTTACAGGGAGTTTTAAAGGTGTGGGCTTTTCTATTTTTTGGTTCTTTTCGCTTTTTGCCATAGTTTTTATTTATTATGCTTCTGGCGAGGACCGTATCGAATACGTGCCCCAGGCCTTGCGTTTAAATACGGAAGTTGACATGGCACTTTCTGTTTTGGCTGGAGTGGTAATTTCCAACCTGTTTTTGTGGTTTTGGGATAAGAAGGGGATGATCACGATTGTTACCCGAACCTTAGCACTCTTAGTGGTTGTATTGCCAAGTTTAGTTCTTTTAGTCTGGGGATCGAAGTTGCTCGCGGAATTACCCGAGCACACTAGACCTTTAACACAGTCGAAAATTGGCGATATCAGCGAATATAAGGTGGCCACGAAACTTGCCGAGCTAACGGAAGGGACAGGTGAGCGAGTTTTAGCGCCGGGAAATTACGGTTTCTGGCTCAACTATTTTAAAGATGTCCCGCAACTGAGAGGTGCTCTTTATCAGTCTTCAACTCATTCGTGGCCGGAGCATATTTATTACCAGGTAACCAATGGGACGGATTCTAACATTAGCTTGGCCTGGCTTAAAATTGCCAATATCGGTAAACTCGTTTATACAACGATTGGATCGGCCGAAACTTATAAAGATTATAAAGTACCGGCGGAAAAATTAAAGGCAATTGGTACGGAAATATTAACAGAAAACGGTGATATTTATTTTGATATTCCCTTAAAGAACGACTCTTTAGCTAAAGTTGTTGATTTTGATACCTCTAAGGGTATTGCGAAGCCTTATAATGCGATTGACGAAAAGCCCATATTTGAGTATTTAGACTGGATTGAGAAGAAATCGGACAAAAAATTAAGGCTGACTAAAATTTCCAACAGCCGATATAAAATCGAGGGAGAGTTAAGGGAAGGTGAAGCAGTTTTATTTCAGCAAACTTATGATCCTGGTTGGAAGGTTAAACCCCTTCGACAAGACTCAGGGCAAGCCCTTCGACGGGACTCAGGGCAAGCAAGCGGCTGGAAGGTGGTAAAAGACCCTCTGGATTTTGCGCTTTTAGTACCTAAAAAGTCGGGCAGGTTTGAAATTGAGCTTGCTTATAGGAAGCCCTGGTCTGTGTGGCTAGGGTACCTGGTGACAGCCGGGGCTTTGGCGTGGGTGGGATATACGACGTATAGGACCTATAAGCCCAATAGGTCCAATACGAACGAAAGACACCTAGGATGAAGGCACATGGCGGTTACCGCAATCTTAAGTCTTACCAGATGGCAACGATTATCTACGATCTAACCGTTGAGTTTTGCAGGCGCTATGTCGAAAGGTATTCCAGAACGCGGGATCAGATGGTTCAAGCTGCCAGAAGCGGGAGGCAAAATATTGCTGAAGGTTCCCAAGCTTCTGGAACTTCTAAGAAGACGGAAATTAAGCTGGTAGGTGTGGCTCGAGCAAGTTTAGAGGAGCTACTGGTGGATTACGAAGATTTCTTAAGACAAAACAGACTTAAGCTTTGGGAAAAAGATGATCCCGAAGCGCGCAAAGTGCGAGCGTTGGCTTATACGACGGATAGGTCCCATAAGACATATAAGTCCTATTTAGAAGATCCCGAAAGTGCAGCTAATTGCCTAATTTGTCTTATTCATCAGGCTAACTTTCTTTTAGATAGACAGCTTGAAGCACTTGAAAAGGATTTTGTCGAAAAAGGCGGCTACACAGAAAATCTTTTCAAAAGAAGGCTGGCGAAGAAAGATACGACTTATTAGACTTATAAGACTTATACGACCTATACTTTCTGGTTTTAACTCTCTTTGACCGCTTGTTGTGCAGAAGCAACTTGCAACTGGGGCATTTTTTCTTCACGACTACTGTGGCTCCTGTTGAATAAAACAAAGGTTGTGGGGCTTACAGTGCGTTTAGGAAGGCTGTTCATATCATAATCGGCATCTTCCTGTGGTTTTTTGGCGGCAAAGGTGACAAATGTGAAGATAGCTCCAAACATAAAGCCTATTGTGAACATTCCCCAGTATAAAAGCATATAAGAATCTTTTCTATGGCAGCTTGATATTGGTCGTGACAGCTTGTGCAGGTTGTACCAGACGATATCTGGCAGAGGCTGATTAGGGCTTTTAATCGCAAGATGAGTCAGGTACCATACGGTACCTGATTACAGTCTAGATACCAGATGGTATCTGGCAGACAGGAGATTTTTGCAGTTTAAAGTTTATGATTTATTATTGGTTCGTGACAAGATAGCATAACAAGATCATAAAAAATCAAAAGATATCAAAAATTGTTTATATTCGCTCGCAGAACACCATGGACTATTAGTCCACGGATGAGGAGCGAGAGAATACATACTTCCGAGTACTTGGATTACCTGCTCGTTCATGTAAACTTAAAGAACAATACCGAGAGCTCTTAACCCTCGGAAGTTTATAAGTTGATCGAGGGTGATAAAACTTCTCCGTATTAAGGGCAGGGAAATATTATAAGTCCTTAATTAACACTCCCTTCACTAAGAGTAAGAAATTCTTTTTTTGAGTAAATTAAATTCCCATAAAACAAAAATAGCTTTAATTCAATAACATTTTTGATTATATTAATGAATAAAATTCGTTGTCACTTCTATTATTAACACATTTAAGAGCACTGGCAAGGATTTTTATAAGATAAAAATCCCTTTGTCAACTAGATAGATTTAAGTGGAAAACTCGATTGATACCATAGATTTTTTTAAAAAGAGGATTTTGAGGCTATAAGGCGATTATTGTACTTCTAACACTAGTTTAAAGCAAAAAAGATGGTGGCTTAGGCACAGTCACAATTAAAGTGCTAGTTTTAAATGAGTTAAGTTTAGCTTACATTGACGGCTAAAACTTATTCCCACAATTTTAATAACTTATAGTTAAATATTGATAACCGATAGTTTATTTTTTTAAACCTTATAGTTGGATAGTTAAAATTCCCAAAATGGCTTCACTTTTTTCTTATAGGTTTCCAATTTTTGTGGTCCTATAACCATTTGACTTCAGTACCCATCAATGGTAACACTAGATTGTGAGGCCTTTTTCAGCTTGCGATAAATTAAAATTAATAAAGTGCGCTTTAGAAGGGGAAAAAGTCACCAAAATATGTCAGCAGACCGGTGTTTCGCGAAAAACATTCTATTCATGGTTAAAAAAGTACAAATCGTCAAAAACAAATATTATCCATCTTGCTCTTTCAGACAAACGTTTTAAGAAAATCTTCAGCTTTAAGACGCTAGATCAAAAAGAAAAGCTTCTTATAATTAATAAAGGCCTTGCCAAGGAAGCCTCTGTTTCAGAAATCTGCACAAATTATCAAATTTCCAGGAAAACCTTTTATAAATGGCTCAAAAGATACCAAGAAAGAGGAGAAAACGGACTTTATGATCTAAGACCAAAAGGGAAAGATCATTTCCGGGCGATATCCAAGGAAACAGAGGAGATTGTTCTTCAATATATTGCTCAAAACCCGACCCTCTCCGTGCATCGGTTGGCCAGAGAGCTTGATTTTATTGGCCATCACGGAATTCAGAATTTACTTTTGCATCAAGATCTAAACACAATTGCCAAAAGACAACTGTTTGCCCAAGGCTACATTACTCAGCCGGAAATCGCACCTGTTCCCGAGTACGAAGTTGCAGCCAGACCAACTGGCGCACGCTGGCGTTGGCTTTTTGCGCCATTTGCAACGATACCCAAATTTGTAGTTAGGACTCCGGCCACCTGGCCATTGGCTATCCCTCTTTTTCTTCTCGTTTTATACATTTTTGAATTTGACAAGCTTCTGCGTCCGGCCATGTTTTTCCCGGCGGTAGCCCTTTTCTTTGGGATGATGTTCTTCTTTTATTCTTTGAAATACTATATTTCCTTAATCTTTGTAATGGCTTTTCAAGGGCAGTCTCTGCCGTCTTCAGAGAGACAACAGAATCAGGAGGTATGTGAGAGCAAATTTGGAAAGTTTTTCGCCAAATTATTAGGCTCAAACACGACCAGAACTACAGCTATAGCGCAGAATTTGGATAAGGTTACGCTTTCGCGTTACCCGTTTGTTTCTGTTCATTTACCCCTGTACAACGAGAGACGGGTGGTTGAGCGTCTTCTTAATGCCGTAACTTCACTTGACTGGCCAAACTTCGAGGTAATTGTTATTGATGATTCGACAGATGAGACAACAGAGATGGTTAAGCAACAATTAACAACTGACAGGCGACAATTGACAAAAATTTTTAGTAGTGATGAGCTTTCGATTTTTGAAAGTACCAAGGTTGGTGGTCCGACTGTTAAACTAATACACCGTTCGAGTCGGGTTGGTTTTAAAGGAGCAGCGCTTCAGAGAGCTCTGGAGAATACTGATTCCCGAGCCGAGTATATCTGTGTCTTTGATGCAGACTTCGTACCGTTCCCTGATACATTACAGCAGTTTGTTAAGACGTTTCAGGTCTTAAATGCGAATGAGACGCGAATGAAAATACCGCGAATGGATGCGAATATTAGCATAAATTCGCATAATTTAAATTCGCCAACTAATTCGCATAACATCGCCGCTGTCCAGGGTTACCAATGGCATGTTCTTAACAAGAGTGAGAACTGGGTGACCAGGGGAGTCAGGACGGAATATGCAGGAAGCTATGTAGTAGAGAGGGCTGGAATCGAGCTTTACGGGGGCTTAAAGCAGATCGCAGGTTCGGTTTTTTGTATCCGTGCTGATGTTATAAGGAAATTTGGCTGGGGAACTTCCATAACCGAAGACTTCGAACTAACCTTAAGACTCTATGAAGCTGGATACAAGGTAGCCTTTACTCCCTACATCCAGGCTCCGGCAGAAGCGGTCTCAACAATCAAGCGCTTAATCCGCCAGCGCATGCGCTGGGCCGAAGGCCACACCTATAACGTTCGCAAAATGTACAAAAAACTTCTTGCAACCAAGGCAATGACCGGCAGGGAGAAGTTCGAATTTTTATACCTGGGTCCCTATTATCTGCAGGCAACCTTTTTCATATTTGGCACTTTGGCCTGGTTTATTGCCGAGACGGTGGTTCACGCGCAGCTGCCTTTTTG
>MFCA01000008.1:0-169 GCA_001775095.1 Candidatus Curtissbacteria bacterium RIFOXYA1_FULL_41_14 | reverse complement strand
CTTTCCTATCTTTTGGTGCCTTTTCAGGCCTATGCGGCAACGAAGGCTCTTTTTGAGAAAGAAGAGGGGCCATGGTTCAGAACGCCTAAGACGGGCAGGATTACCGATGTTATTGGAAAGTCAACGTTCTACAGATGGATAGAGAGGCTAAAGCTTTGGCCAAAGCCAG
>MFCA01000007.1 GCA_001775095.1 Candidatus Curtissbacteria bacterium RIFOXYA1_FULL_41_14 | reverse complement strand
CTCCCTTTATATTCGCTCGCAAGAATACTTAGACTTTTAGTCCACGGATAAATGCGAGAGAATACATACTTTCGAGGACTGATATGTATTCTTGCTCGCTCATGTAAACTTAAAGAACAATACCGAAGACTTTCAGTCCTCGGAAGTTTATGAAACTAAACAAATTAACTGTTGAGGAAAAACACGTCATTTTAGATAAGGGTACCGAGGCGCCTTTTTCCGGAGAGTACGACGATTTTTACAAAGATGGCATTTATGTCTGCAGGCAATGTGGTAATCACCTGTTTACATCCAAGGCAAAATTTAATGCCAACTGCGGCTGGCCAAGTTTTGACGATTATTTTTCAGGAGCGGTTAAAAGGCTCCCCGACGTAGACGGCGTCAGGACAGAAATTATTTGCGCCAAATGCCTCGGACACTTAGGGCATGTTTTTGAAGGCGAAAAATTTACACCCAAAAATACCAGACACTGCGTTAATTCTCTATCCATAAAGTTTGTCCCCTCAGAACTTTCCCATTTGTCATTGCGAGGAACGAAGCGACGCGGCAATCTGATAAAAGATTCCCACGCTCGGTCTTCGACCTCGCTCGGAATGACAGGAGGAAAAAATGGCAAAAGATACCCAAATAGCGATTTTTGGCGGGGATTTTACTGGATTGATTTTGTCCTTCTTGCGAGAACAATATTCTTTCTTTTATCCTCTGACAGAAGCCTTTTCTCCCTCATCTCGGTAAACTGCGCATCTACTACTTTTTGACACTCGGGATCCGGGCAAACGCTTTCCACATGGGTAATTAGCGTACCTTTACCGTCGGCTCTGTCTTCCCATCTTCGGTAAAATACACGCAACTTACCACAACGAATACAAACTGTTTCTGCTTGCTTCTTAATGGAGACCCTCCTTTAGGTCCAAATTACCAACGACTACCACCGGGTCGTGAGTAACCTCTGTTTTGGTTATTAAATTGATTTCTGTTTTCCTGAGGCCTAGCTACATTTACTACGATTTTCCTACCATCTAATTCATAGTTATTGAATTTCGCAATTGCTTTATCGCTTTCCTCGTCAGTTGACATCTCCACAAACGCAAAGCCTTTGCTTTGACCTGAAAACTTATCCATAATCAGATTAAGACTAGCTACTTTGCCGACTTGAGAAAATAATTCTTCAAGCTGCGCACTGGTTGCGCTATATGGAAGACTTCCAACAAATAATCTTTTTGCCATATTTTTTCCTCCTTCCTTTAAAAAATTGATCTTAAATGAGAATTGTATTAAGAGTCTCTAAAGATACGAAGTATTCTACTGAAGTATCAAAAAGCTTTTAATTCCTTCTAACTTAAGTTAGGAATTATTATAACACATTTTCATTCCAGATATCAACTATAGGTCCTTAAAACAATTTTCAAACTAGCTTTTTGTGCACACCGGCCCTTCGATTCAATCCACTCAAGACCTAGGTCCTGAGTATTACCGAAGGACCGGTGTGCTAACTATGATCAGTTTAGATAACCAACCACTTCTTTTAAGCCTTTCTCAAAGCCTTCGATGTTTTCCGGAAAAAGCACAACCGAGCTTCTGACTCGGTCATTACCTTCACCAGTAAATCTTGACTCGGTAATCTTTAAATATTTTTTATCATTTGCCGCCAGATTGACATCAAAAAAGATGGTTTTTGCACCCATCTTTAGAATTGAAGATTTGATATTGTTGGTAGAAAGATTTTGCTTTTTACTCTTACCCGTATCCATGTATTCTTCACCTCCCCTCTTAAACTGTAACCATCTTTACTTATACCCGAATAAAAACCGAATGTCAAGAGGCAAAAAGATATATAGAACTTGGAATGTTGTAACAGCGAATATGAGGATCGTCCCTATTGCTGTTTCTAAGCTGTTGAGGGAGCTACGCCGGATTTGCCTAAATATTGTCTAATAAATCCCTCTTTCGGGAATAAAAATAGCGTTAAGCGTGGTAATGTTTCCGGAATAGGAAGATGAAGTGATTTGAGGTGGGGAACGATAAGTTTGGGATCTTCTGAGTAGGTAATTGTGCTCCAACCGTGTTTTCTTCCCCAAGCTGCTGACACCTGTGATAGACCAACAATCACTTGGGCACTTTTTGGAATATGTTGTTGTGCTATTGCGGCTAATTGATCTAAGTCTGCCTGTAATGCAGATAAGAATACTCTAACACGGTCTTTTTCCGGCTGAAATTCTCTGAAGTGAATCGAGACGAAATCTTTCCACAGCGAATTGAGATGTAGCAAGAAGCTCGTACGAGTACCGACCCCATCCTCATCATCCGCTGCACGCACCGTGTAGACTGCTTCCGGTTTGATAGTAGTCCCCATCTCGTATACTCCAGCCCGTTCTAGATCGCCATATCCCATGTTCTCTTTATAAAGGAAATCGCCGAGAGCAACGAGATTTGGTTCACTTAACCCTAGTTCTCGTATCACTGGCGGTACCACTATAGGAGCTTCAACCATAATGGGGAAGATTATACCTTACACTTCAACTATAACTGAAATTGGTAAATGGTCGGAGCCCTTAGAATTCTCAACTTTAAATGAACTTGTTTTCAAGTCTTTACTGGTAAAAATGTAGTCAAGGCGGATGTTTGCTTCTTGCGGATTACACACTAGACAACCTTCGGGATACATGCTCCATGTGGGAGCCAAAGAAGGGTCAGAGTTAACAAGAACTTTGCACATTTTTTTTATCCCCCAACTTTGGGGTGTTGCATTAAAATCACCCATGACGATGGTACGGATTTTTGGCAAATTTTTGATGAGGTTTGAAACTTGTTCATTTTGTATTTTTGATGGCTGCTGGTGAGTATGGATAAGGTGGGTACTAAATACATGTAATGTTTCATCACCTACCAGAATATCTGCTCTGACAGCAATCCGACTGTTTTTCTTCGAAAGAATATAAGTTTCGGTTTTGCCGATTTTGTATTTACTAAAAATGGCGGGCGCGTCTTTAAATACTTTTTCGCCCCAAGTATGCCCAAATGGCGCAAACACATGTTGATAACCTAATTTGTCAAGGAAACCGACAATATCACGTTTAGGATCATCGGGCAGAACTTCCTGTAAACCTATGATGTCTGCCTTTGACGCTTTTAGAAATTTGGCAACCTGATCAAAATAGCAGTTAATCCAGATATTCCAGGAAAGGACTTGGAGTCTCATATGTTTCTTGCGAAAATTATATCAAGGTTCATGTCTCTTTTGGTATCCCGGCCAGCCCTCACTTAAAACCGACGATTATAACACAAGTTCCAACCCTGCGTTTTGGGGGAGAATTTAAATTCTAGAAGAATAGTTACAGGTTCTTAATAAAATGATAACCTTTAAAAGGGACGATTAGGGACAACCTCTGGTATAGTTAAATTAGATAATCTATGATAATATGCTATGACCATGAAATACAAAAAGGCAGAATTTAAAAAACAGCTAGAAATTTTAGACAAATTGCAAAAGATGTATAGTGGAATTAAGAAAATATCTCAAACACCTACCTATAAAGTAATCGAAGGTGAAAATTCAACTGCTAAAGTTAACTTCGGGCCTATTCAATATCAACGCGGATTAATTAAAACCTGACGGGTTAAAACTCCTGCATCATATTCGACAAACTTCACAATCGAAGTCTTGTCAAGAAGACCGAAACTTCTGCAGTGTAACTCCCAATATAATTTCCAAAGGTTATCTGAAGTATTCAGATACTCAACGTATCTCCTACCCAACTTCTTGACTATTTGTCTTCCTGTTATAAGAGAATCATGAGGTTTACCACCGCCTAAAAAGTAAGAGGCAATATCATCTATGTCTGACTGGGTTTTTTTCTTTTTCATCATGCCACTTGCTAATAACTCTCTCGCATCTTCCTCGATTTGCTTGAGTGCTTGTTTGCATCGCTCATAAAATGGTAAATCAAAATTTGCCAATAACGGGTAGAATTCCTGTTTCAAGTTACCCTTCTCGTCCTTAGACTCATTTTGGAGCATCTCAAAAGAGTTCACATAGGTCCAGGCAGATATGTATTCCACTTGACCTCCAGGCGAATATCGTGGAATTTGTGGATCAATCGGCCCCAATTCGGAAGGTTCACCAACTGTTAATAAATCCGCACCCAAGCATATTAAAGTACCAGCAGACTTGGCGATTTCAGGAACAATAACCCTAAATGTATTTTTTCTGCCTAATTTTGCCCGTACAAAATCGATAATTTGGCGAGTTTTTTGAGGCAGTCCACCGAGCGTATTTATAATCAGCTCAATGTCACTCCCATTTGGAATTTCGGAAAGTAAAGAATAGACAGACTTAACATCCCATTGATTTATCATGACTTCATTTTGAATCGGGAAATCCAATTTTGCGTAGTAGCTAATAACTTTAGTAGCTCTTCCACTTTGTTTCATTCTCAAATCTTGGATTTGAGTTATTAAGTTACGCCTGGTCTCTTCTTGCCGTTTTAGGAACTTTTGTTCTTGGGGTTCGTTGAATTCGTTGAGAATTTCGCTATAAATTGATCTAAGTTGAATTTTTTTATCCATACCGCTTTGGCTTCAATTATACTCTGCCTAATTGTTTAGTGTTAAACAAATCCATAGATAGAAATTATTTTATCTATGGATAATAGTATCAAACATAGATATAGTTTGGTCAATCTTTGTTTGCCGTAGATAAAATTTTTGACTAGATTCCCAAACTTTAAGCGGTTAATTCTCTAATTGTTCCTAAGTATTTCTGGGGATATTCTTTGCCTGTTATGACCTTCTTTTTGGGTCCCGCAAGAATTCTTGTATCGCCTGACAAGCCAAGCTCTCTTTGCAAATCACCGATCATATTTTTAACTTGCTCAATTAACTGATTATCAAAGTAAAAACCTACTCCTTTGTAAAAGTAAAGGGCATTTTGGGAAGAAATAAAGAAACCTCTTGTGTTTTCTTCAAGAAAGGCAATGGAATTTGCCCGGTCAACCCAGCCCTCTTTTTCAAACCATTCAAGATGAGAATAACTTACTCCTTTGGGCGCAACTGTCACTTTTCCATTTTTAAAGATAAACATTATCCGCGAGCGATGGAAGTTTTTATCATCTTCTTTAGTCCGAAGAAAAGACAAATTCTTCATGAAGGAAGTATAGCAGACGAAAGTAGCAAGTAGTACAATTTCAGCGATGAAAAAAGTGAAGGTTGAAAAGGGCGGTAAATTTGAAGTTTTTTACAAGCTTTGGCGAAAAACACTTGAGGGTGGTCTTTTTCTTTACTCCGAAGACAGTGTCAGGTTCATAATTGAAGATGAGTTGCCTAAAGAATTCCTGAGGGCAGAAATTGGGAAGGGTAACAAGTATGTTTTTCTTGCTTATATAGATAATAAACCAGCAGGATATCTCTTAACTAACAAAGCAAAAGGCGGCATAGCTTTCGGACATTGGCTTGGCGTTGATACCAAATTTCAGAGGCAAGGAACAGCCTCGGCACTACTTTCTTTTTGGGAAAAAGATGCACTCAGGGAGGGTGTCCATAAACTGCAGCTTTGGACTACCAAGAATAACATCTTTTTTTACAAGAACAGAGGCTTTACAAAAGGAGGCAATTTTCCGGACAGTTGGTTTGGGCAAGACCATTTTCTTTTCTATAAAACTTTAAGGAAATCAGACGAAAAAATATTTCTTCGAGATTTTTTGAAGAAGCGAAGAGGTTAGAAAAAATTGAGGGGATTGTATTTGACATGCCAATCTTGGATTGTTAATCTGAAACTAAAGATGTATAAAAGACTAATTGAAAGAACAACCCCCCGCCATCTTATCTACTACATCATCATTATCTTAGCAGCCTTGATATTCGTTAATATCCTTTCTTACTGGTTCATTAAGGAGGCCGACGCTCAAGGACTTTTAACTAGCGCAAATGGTAATATTTTTCTTCAACCCACTATGGCTTTTTTCTTAACACTTTTTCTAATCCTTATCTTGGGAATCTTACTTGATGTTTTGATCCATGTCGCAAAAAAAGAAGGGTTTAAAGAAGGCTTTGAAAGAGGGCGCTTATCCACTTCGTCTTCTAAAGTCAGCTGATTTAGTTTATCAAAGGTTAAAACGATAAAGCCAAAACCGAAAATTGTGGAGGGAACTCCTAAAAATTGTCCCCAATAGGGTATACGAGAAGTAACCAAAACCACGCCGCCTAAGTAAAGCACCGAACTCAAGATTAAAGATGCGCAGATCTTAAGTGTCTCCATCCCTGACTTTATTCTACTTCTGATATCACGCGGAGTAAAACTATAGAGCCCGGGGCAAAAAATTTTTGGGCCGCAGTCATCCCTGATTTCAAGATTCGTTGAAGCCTAAATCATTTAAAATTTTTATTGCTTTTTCTGTATGCCCTTCTCTTACCAAAATGTAATCCTTTGAGAAAGTAGATACTATTAGAATGTTCATGCCGGCTTTTGCTATTGCAGAGCTAACAGCTGCCAAAAAGCCTACAGCATAGAAAGGCACAGATAAATTAAGAGCAATCAATTTGTAATCTTCTTTATTTCTCTCAATTAAATCTAAGTCTTCAAGATTTCCCTCTTTTGTCACAACGGTTATCTCGTCTTTGTCTTGAGAGACCATAAAGTGTTTGTCGCATTCTGGCTTTTTAGCCACTTTTGCATAAACATAAATACCTTCTTGAACCTGGAAAGTGCTATTTTTAATTATTTCCTGGAGCTTTTGATTCATTATCTTGATAGACGTTCGAACCTATTTTGCTACTTCGACCGGTGTTCCAAATTTCTCAACTATCGCTTGCTTTAAGGCTTCACCAGTTAGTCCTTGATTGATTGCAGACTGAACAGCTTGGGCGACATCCGGCAAATGTTTTACATTGACATCTCTTAGAAGAGTTGCCCCCGCTTTTATAGGGCCTACTTGAGTTCTATAATCTATTGTTTGTATTCCATGGTCACTCCCATAATTTCCGGCAACTACAAAAACAGGCGTATCTCTTTTTGAAAATTCACTAATCAAAGGGGTAAAAGCATCAGGCAGTGCGCCTGAAGCGTAAGTACTAAGCACTAGTGCTTTGGGATTATTTTGCAGACATAAATCAAAAATTGCGCGTGCAGACTTAGGATTAGCTAAACCAGGCTCTACATTTATAACAGCAACATCATTAAGAGGGAGTATTTCTTTTGGCGCACCTTCCTCGCCTGATACCATACTCAAATTATAACAGGGACAACTAACAATCTATCAGAAATGTATCAGCTCCCGGAAAAGCTTAAACTAACTCCAATCCCATCTTGGATCTTATCAAACTTCTGCCTCATTAAATAATTTGGATTATTTTTAGGAGTTGACTCATCCGTAGGAAACAAAAAATTAACAAAAGAGCCTAGTTCGGAATTAGTGAATCCTTCGTGTACGCTCTCAGATGTATAAGAAACACCATCGCCGCCATCGTTGCTGAATACAACAGTTTCCCCGCGCTGCAACGCCTCTAGTAATTTTTCCATGTTTGAATGCAAAGTTCTGGCCCATTGGGCCAAATCTATGTCAGGTTCCAACTGCTGTAAAGACTCCATAACTCGGGTATTAACTCTCCCCTGCTTGTCAGCTGCAAGTATTTGTTGGTCTTCATAGAGGAGATCGCAATAAACAGCTATGACAGCTAAATTTGCCTCATTTAGAACAATTTCTTGATTTTTAGAAGTCGGTTGTTCTTCAACCATATGGGGGATTATATCAAAAATTATTCCTGAGTCAAACTATGAGATGAAGTGTCGCATGACTAGCCACTTCGACTGGGGGGCGATTTTTGAAATAATTATATTATGAATTAAAGCAACTCTTTAGGTTCTGCGTCCCAAGCCCTTTGAAGTCTTTCGCGTACGATTCGTAGCCCTGGTAAATGAGAAACTTCCATCCCCTTAGGATCTGGATCTATAAACTTCCAATCGTCTCCAGATTTTCTGCGAAGCAAAAAGGTCTTAGTTAGAATTGGGTTGTCAATCTCTCTCTGCCCAATTGCAATCCATTCTTCGTCATTGTCTGTACCTTTTCTTATTTCCAGAACGTATGCTGTCTTATCAACCTCGTCAATAGCTTGAATTTGGTATGGTTTATCTCCCAAATATTCTCTGTCTCCGCAGAAATTCTGTACTAATTGAACTACGCTGCTTACGACTTGCCCCTCAGAAACTAATGACTCTATATGTTCTTGGGTAAATTCTATATTTTGTTGTCTGTAAGGGAATAACCTAGTCGCTTCTTCTGTGTAAAACCGGTAATTTTCTAACAAAGTTAAGTTACCTTGTGCAAAAGCGATCTCATTTTCTCTCGAAGGAGCATCTGTCCCTTTTAATTCTTTTAATAAGTTTCTTGCAGTTTCCCAATAAATATCTGGTTCTTTGCCTAAATGTGCTAAATCCGCGTCTGCAATAATTTGAGTTGGGTATTCATCGGTTGCAGACTGCCTTAGACTACCGTTTTCAAAGGATACATTGGTCGCCAAAATCATCCTTTCTACTTTCTGAATATCTTCTTCCGTAAATGCTCCAGTTTTTCTCATTTCTGCTTCTGTAATTCGAGCGCTTTCGCTTTCATTTAAACCTCTACCTAAATCCTGTTCGATATCATGGAAGCTGGCGGCTATTCTAATTAGAGGAATATCAGAAGCAGTTATTTTGCCCGCGTCTAACACTAGCTGGGCGATGTTTTCCGTAGCGTCTCGTACACTCTCTGAGTGAGGTCGATTGTGAAATTTTTTGGGGTTTTCGCCATCGCCTTGACCTGTGCCATACTTTCTTTCTACCTCAGAAAGAGCGTAATTTATTAGTCCTTCTACAACAATTTCCTTTTTAGATACGCTAGCTTCTTCCATTATATTTTTTCTTTTTTACTTTGATAGTGGTTGACCAGCCTGATTTTTTCTTTTGAGTTATTGTAATTGGCGAATTATACAAAATCAAAGTTAAATAATCAAACTATGGGGCTTGTTTGACTGAAGGACAATTTGGGAACTTGCTCGAGAATCATAACTCAGAGAGGGAATTGAAAAAGTAAAAACAAGCTGGCCTGATATAATTTTGCTATGTATAAAGCTATTATTTTTGATTTTGGAGGGATAATATATCAACACCCTAAAGAAGTAATTCCAGAAGTATTGGCACGAATTTATAATCAGCCTATTGAAATAACAATACGCGAATATGGGAAATATAAAGATGACTACTTTATGGGTAAATTATCGACAAATGCACTTATAACTTCACTCTCTTCAAGTTTTACAAGCGATAAATCTGTTAATGAAGTAAGGAAGCTTTGGCTAAAATATTACTCTGAGTTAGCAAAGCCTAATAAAGAAGTTTTGGGTATTATTAAAATATTGCATAAAAGTTATAAAATTTATCTTTTTTCCAATACTACGGAAATGAGTAACTTACACAACAGTAAAACCGGACTATATGATTACTTTGACGGTTTATTTTTGTCTTACCAGATGAGAATGAGTAAACCCGCTAAAGAAATATACGAAAAAGTAGTCTCCATAATAGGATTTAAACCGCAAGAATGTCTTTTTATTGATGATGATGTAAAAAATATAGAGCAAGCAGTACAAATGGGAATGAAAACTATTTTGTTTAATGTTTTAACAGACCCGCCGTCAAAATTGAAAGAAGAACTGCACAAACTTCAGGTATATTAAGTTCCAACTGCTGTACTTGATAGACGATGTTCGAACTTATTATTGAACATAAATTGTATTTTTTTCTGATTCAGGAGGAATGGTAAGACAAACAAAAACTAACTCCTTATCTGAGTCATTTACAACCTCGTGGATTACACCCTTCTCATATACATAAACCTGTCCCTTTTTATGTGTTTTGCAATTACCTTTTAATACGTAAACTATCTCGACTCCATTGTGATAATGCCGCTTCTCGTGTCCGCCCGGCTTCATGTAATAAACATCACAAGAACCGAAATCATTATCTGTAACTTTATGTGATTTTAGGTATTGAGAAGAATCGTCCATAGATGAATTATATCAGGGGCCCTATTGTCCATTTTAAGGTATCAAAAATCAAGGCTAAAATGTTTGGCTCGCCCGATGTTATAACCCTGAACTTGTTGAAGGGGGGCAATTTTTGAAATATACGACTAAATTGCTAAACTGAACATATGCAGAAAGAAGGATTTGTAATTCCACTCGTTATTATCGCAGTGTTCCTAATAGTTGGGATAACTGGGGGAATAATTCTTTTAAAAAATAAAAACTCTGAAGAATCAGTACCTAGTCCATCACCTAATTCTATTGTCGAAGAACCAGGTGAAGATAATAAACTAGTATCTCCTCCACCCCTTAGTCCATCAGAGTCTCCTCGATACATTTCCGACGAACCCCCCGACAGAGTAATAAATGTTGTTGCTGGAGGATTTAATTTCATAAATTTTACTGTTGATATTAAAGGACTCAATAATCCAACTCTTGCCATTGAAAAAGGCAGGCAAAACTGGATGTACCTACAAACAAAAACTCCATCTAAAAAAACAAATGTCTACTATTTGGACACATTTTTTCATTCAACATTAGCTTTTGCGCCCCCAAAAAATACTTCCGGAAAATACGATTTAGTAGTAAATATTTACGATAATAATCAATTAGAAAAACAAGAAATAATCAGAATAAATATCTTAGATAAAGCACAAACTGTTAATTTCCCTTTACCTCCTAAAAATTTTAAGGCTGTACTAATTGGCGTCGGTTATGAGAGGTCTATTCAGAATAAAATCTCTGAACTAGAATCAGCTTATCTTGAAGCTACCGATCACCAAGGCCAAATGGAAATCGAATATCTTGGGAATGTGACAAGTAGTAATGATGATGTATTTTCTAATACAAATGAGATAATTGATTCGTATATTTTAAATCAGGGGAGGTCTCTATCCGAGTTCGACCTAGCTATAGTCTACTTGAAAAACTATGGTGGAGCTCCAAGAACATCTTCATCGCTTAAAAAGATAGCTTATTGTTGTCAAAATATTACTTTCATACACGAATTTCTTCACATGGCATCAGGTATTGGAGATATTGGTTATGAAAATACGCTATTTCCACCGGATCCACTTCATTACTCAGATTTCGAAATTACATCTAAATACTCTAATCCAGCACTTCTTCAGTTAGGATTTGACAAAAGTAATAAAGGAATATGGATCCTAGTTGACGAATGGGGATATAAAAAAATTGGAAATTCCCAAAAGTACAGAGTCACTGTCAAAAACACTGGATCCAACCAAGAAACAATCAATTTAAATACAGACAATTTAAATTCATCACTAAATGTTAAGACTGTACCACCTGGTTGGGTTAGTTTAAATAAAACTCAAATAACTTTAGAACCTGAAAAAGAAGAAATTATTGAATTAACAATAAAAAATTCAGCCCCACAAGATGGAACCTTATATGGACTTACTATAACCGCAACTTCCCAGTCGGATCAATCGATATGGGACAAAGCCAATATATGTTTTGAAAAGTAAATTCCAGGCTAAAAAAATCGACTCGAATCGAAGGAAGGCGATTTTTGAACTATTAGAACCTATTAAGCTCTTCCAAATGGTAAAACTACAGGTAAGGTTGATGGAGCTTCATGGGATTTGATCATCTTCAGCGTCGCAGGTATAAATTCGTTGGGGTGTTCATCTCCTCGCTTAGGCCCGTACACTGCTTCAATTCCTTGTATCATATTTATATTTTCTACCCATTCTCCAACTCCAACTTTCCAACATCCAATAGGAATTTGGGTGAGAATTATACCTCTTTGACCGCTTAACATTACCCATGCTCTATTTAATAAATAGTAATAAAGGTCATCGTTTATTGGAATCGAATCAAAACCACCTACTGCCCTACACATAATTAGGTCAAAACCATCTACTCCTTGCTGATCTATCCATTCTTGTGCTTTTCTCCAAGTTCTTTTTAAAAGAATATTGCCTTCTATAACACTAAGATTCAATGCGCTATCTCTTTCTATTGCTAGGTGAGTTCTACCATCTCCCAGAGTAATAGATACACCACCATCGAGGGGTTGTAACTTGCTAAGTCCCCTGAGAATATTGCCTGGACTCATGACATCTAGCACAAAAGTAGTTCGTCCTTTTGCCTTTCTATCCTTAAGCAAATCGCTTATTGTAGTTTCTCCTAAAACTCTTTTAAAAGATAAGTCATAAGAACTGGGATCTTCAGAGTGGAAAGGATACCATCCAGTTAGATTTTGTCTTTCATTGATTGTTGTTTCTCTTAACGACCTACGTTTTTCAAGAGGTTGTATGTGGCTTATACGGTTTAATGTTTCAACCATAACTGCAGATTCTACTAAACTGAAGCTAAAATAGTCAAACTATGGGACGCTATTTATATGAGGCCAAAAATTTTAGGCAACTGCGGCGGTTTCGGAACGTGCGTAACTGAGGACAGTGTTTGCTATCACCTTGGCCGCAGTCATGCCTGTCTTTTCTCGGGCAGCAAGTAGAGAAGATTCCGTATAGATATCTGATTGACTTGGACCGATTGACCCCCTTATTGCAATGTCGGGGAACAAATTGGACATTAAGCCATTGGTTTTACCCCTTAGAGCTATGCCCTTGAGACCATTTTCTCGGGTAATTAAATAAGATTCCTGAAGTATTTCGGCTGGAACAGTGGGAAGATTAAGATTGTCTATTGGAGTACCTTGAAAGACCACAACTAGACTACCCTGTGTAATCCGAAAGATTCTTATCCTAGTAGATCGCCCATTATAGACGTCTCTCGTTGTAGGGGCTAATTCTGCCAAATCATCGAAAGCCTCTCTATTTTGAGCTGCAACTTGTTCCGAAGTCAGATTCTGGAAACTAGCTTTTCGTTCAGCCATTGAGCGGAAGTTTAATAAAAACAAGAGAAAAAGTCAAATGATTTAGTTCACTTGCTGGCCCCGCCTGGTGGACGAAGTGAGAACCTATTTTATCAAGGACAGATTCCAAAACCCTGCACTATTTTTCTTGCCGTGGAACTTCATGGCTTGGTACAGCTTCTTAGTTTTTACAACTCTCCATTTTGGTGCTCTATACTCGGGGTCAATCATTCTTATTTCGCCTTTATCTACATAAACCTTATCCAAAACGCAAACATGTCCGCCGACATAACTCGTGCCGAACATTTTCCCCCAATCGAAGCAAACAAAGAAGTCTTTATCGCTATTTGTGATGCGCCCTAAATATTTCTTAAACTGATCAAAATCTTTAAATTCATCAATTAATATCCAATCCAATTTTAGAGGAATACCCATCTTTTTAAAAAGTTTATTTGCTGAAAGTTTTTCTTTTAATTGGGTTCCCCAACCGGCTTTCGGTTTTTTGCCGGTCCGAGGTTTCCAAAACAAAGCTGCATCCCTTTTAGGAACTAAAAGATTCATATTATAACCAATAACTTCAGCAGGAATTAGAGGGATATTATGCCGCAACATTACTATTTGAATACAAGTTGGAACACACAACCATTTCTGTTGCGTCAGTGGCACGTATTTAGAATCAGCAGGAACAACGTCCTTCATGAAAGATGCGTAAAATATATGCTTTTGGGATTTAGAAGTCAAAAAGAAATGACTGACTGAGCCAAAACGGATATAATATACGCATGAGTAAACTTCCTAAAACAGTTACTAAATACTTCTGGGGAGATAATTTAAAGGATTTGAACTGGAAATACCACAAAGACTACATTACAAAAACTATCCTTGAAAAAGGAGACTCACGAGCAATTAGATGGCTTATGGCAAAAATAGGTAAAAACTATATCAAAAAAGTCGCCAAGGAAAAAAGGCTTGAGTCTAAATCTAAGAAATTTTGGCGTTTTTATCTTTCCTGATGTTCACGAATACACTTCCTGCAAGCACAAAGAAGGTTCTTTTTAGTTTAAAGAAAACCAGTACCGTTCAAGATTTCTATTTAAGCGGTGGAACAGGGTTAGCCCTACAAATTGGTCACAGAGAATCTCAAGATTTAGATTTTTTTAGTGAAAAAGATTTTAACGCAGAGCTGCTCCAAAAAGAATTATCAAAGGCCGGCCATTTAGAAAATGTTCAACTTGAGAAAGGCACATTCAATTGTTTTATGGCTGGTATCCAGATCCAATTTTTGTACTACCCATACAAATTACTTGAAGAAAAAATAGGGTGGGAAAACATATTTGTCTCTTCAATACTGGATATTGCTTGTACTAAACTTCTAACCATTTCCTCGCGTGGAAATAAAAAGGATTTCATTGATCTCTACTTTTTATTGCAAATATACACGCTTCCATTCTTATTCGAAAAACTGGAAGAAAAATACACAAATTTGAACTTTGACAAACTTCATATTCTAAAATCCTTGGTCTACTTTGAAGATGCCCAAAAACAACCAGCGCCCCGAATGCATAAAGAAATAAACTGGGAAATAGTTAAGAAAGAAATAAAGAAGAAAGTTAAAGATTTTAAAATCTAACTCAGCTCCGCCTTATGGATTATGATGCTGAGTTAATAAAAACGATGATTTTCGAACTATTGTTTTGTAGGTTTCTGAGCTAAAATTGATAAACTTTTAAGGGTTCTTGAAAATGTTGTTCAAGTTACCTCCAATTAATCTAAAATTACTTCTTTCTCCCCTTTTATATATTGACGAATTAATAAACTAATTAGGGTCTGATAGGCTATTCCATTCCTCTTGGCTTTAGCTTTAACTTTTATCAGGTCTTCTTTCTTAACCCGTAAAGTGATGCTCTTTGTTTCTTGTAGTTCTCGGAAGTTTCTGGCTGCCTCTTGAAACAGTTGTTTGGTACTGTCTAAATCAGAAGTACTGGTAAATTCACCTTTAGACAAGGCGTCTTCTATCTGTTGTTCATATTTGTCAAGCGTAACCTTCATTTTTTTATTCCTCCTTTCATATATTTTTCTGTCAAAATCCTACTAGGGTAAACTGTTTTTAGGAAAACGGTTTTCCTTTTTGGATCTAGTACATAAGGTACAGCATAAACATACTTTTCTCTTTCTATCACTAATATTCTTTGATGAGGATATTTCTGACTACTATGCCTCAAATCATCCAGAATTTTCTTTTTTTCAATTGCCTGTAAAACATCTTCAAAGCATAATCCTCTCGTTTCCTGTAGCAATAAATTTTTCTCTTCGGAAAACTCAATTCTGTAACCCTTATACTTCACAAATGTATTATATAAATCTGTACATACTTTGTCAATACATGTAAGGGGGAACTAAACAATTTCTTCGATTTCAAAAACCTTTGAGAATAATTCTCTATTCATTGCAGTTTTAATGTCCGGAAATTCTTCGGAGTAAACCACGCGGACCGGCTTTTTAGCTCTCAGATATTTAGCTCCCTTTGTACCATTTGAGTTGTGCTCCTTAAGCCTGTTTTCAAGATTCGATGTCATACCACAATAAAGGGAATTATCTGAACACCGTAGGACATAGAAGAAGTATTTCTTTCGACTCGCTATCATGGTTCGATTCCACTCACCACTATAGCTCACTCAAGACATTCGACCCTCGAGGATTTTTATATCCCTTCGTAAACGTTACGCCGCAAGTTTTACATTTTTTGCACTTGGGCCTTTTTCACCATCTACAACATCAAATTCTACGCTTGCTCCTATTTGAAGTTCATCAAAAGTAACACCGCTTAGATCTGTAGAATGGAAGAAAAGATCTTTTTCTTCTCCTTCACGGGAAATAAATCCAAAGCCTTTTTCTGTTTTTGTTTTAACTGTTCCAGTCATAATATTTTTAGTAGATTTATTTAATAAATCTACTTATCCTCCTTTCTTGTTTGGTATTATACCTTTTCAGCGCGAAAAATGGAGTGGGCATCTATTTCTTGTATTCAAAGAGTTAGGTGTCAACACTTTGACTTAGCTCATTCAGCTCCTCGGCCTGGATTCCCTTCACTTCATTCAGGGTAAACTTCTCATCCAGTCCGAAGTGTTTCGTCAAAACTCACCAAATGGTGAGCTTGTCGAACCATGCTCCACCTCGTGGACAACATTAGAACCTATTTTACGGATGTTAGTAATTCCTTTGTACTTCCAACTACAAATTCTGCTGTTTGAATAAGAAATCTATCTATCTCGTTTATGTTTCTTCCCCTGAAAAGTTGTATAAATTAAGTATGGGTAAACTCCAGAACTTTGGCTGGCGAGGCTATTTGATTCCAAGTATTATTCTAATTTCCCTGTTTTCAATCTGGTCTTGAATAGATGAAAGAAATAAGAAATGAAAAAGTATAGTTTGGTTTTTATTACAATCATATTTGCGGCAGGGATTTACCTTTTTTTCTTCTCTCAAAAAAGGATAATACCACCTGAAGAGTACAGATTGAATGTAACTCCTGTCTCTGATCTGAACGAAAGTGAAAAATTGGGAAAAAGAGTAGGCGGCCACTGTTATTTGGCATCAACCACCATGATGCTTAAAAGTTTTGATCCAGCTATCGAATTTTGGCAAGTGGTTGTTGCCAGAGGAAATGCTACCAGTTTTTCTTTTCATTTCCCCAAAGGTAATGAATCGGAAATAAAAGAAGGTCTTGCAGGTAAAGGTACTGCCATGGCACTAAAAGCCATTAAAAATATGGGCTATCAACCCCATGTCAGACTTCAGGGTTTACCAATAGTAAATAAAAACAATTGGTGGGTTCAGATGGCAGCAGAAATAGGCGGAGACGCTAAAACATACTGGTTTGCACCTCCAATGAATGAATACAAATCTGTCATCGCATCAGGAATTCCTTTAGTGGCAGCAGGCTCTCCGTGTTGGCAAGATTACAATGTTATCGAAGGCTATACCAAAGATGAGCTTTTTGTGGTTGTTCCCGATCCTGATGATCAAGATAAAATCGATCCAAAGATGTCCTGCCCTATCGGAGTTGGGCTGCAGTTCGAGGTTTTTTGGGCAACACCTCAGGACAAACAATTACATCACTCGGAAATTTTTACCGACATGAAGTCATACGCTCAAGAAGCTCCAGATAAAATGCTTATGTATGCCAATTATCTGGAAAAAGGTAGTTCAATCGTTAATTTTGAAATTGAAAGACTTTACCTTGCCAGATTTTTTGCCGCTAAATATCTTGAGGAAAGCGGACATAAAGAATTAGCTGGGGGTTATAAAAAATCAGCCGCTTTGTTTGAGGAACTTACACAATTTGTTCCTTCTGATGCCAATGCGCATAAAGAGAAAATTATTAAAACCATAAAGGAAATTGCCGACAACGAGGAATCTCTACTGAGTAAATGGCAAACTCTTTAATGTGTCCGGCTATCATCCCATCCATTAGAGACTTCAAATGCTCGCCCGATGGGACAATTTTCGAACTGAATTTATCTGAGATTATCTTTTTTTCTTGGGATTTTGTACGTAATAATCCTTTGCCTTTCAATAATCAAGCTGGGAGGAAATTAAGAGGAAAAAACACCCTTCTTAATATATTCCTTAATTAAGGATTGGTAAGGAACATTGGTTTCATTTGCTTTTTCTTTAAGACGATTCAAAAGATACTCAGGAATACGAATTGAAATCGGCCTAGTGGTAGGTTTAAGGTTTGGAAAACTCACTCTTTCAAAATCAGATGACTCAAAATACTCGGATAAATCCAAGTTCCACCAAAACTCCCTTTCCTCATCCTCATCTTTAAATTTTGGGATTTTAAGTGGTTTCTTCATATAATTGCACCTCCTTTTTGTTAATATATCTGGCTGAAATTATCCTAACTTTCTTATTCCTTTTAGTAAAAGCAACATATAACAACCTATCTTTTTTCGTTTTACCTAAGACAATAAACCTCTCTTCTTTTTGCGAGTGTAGTTTATCCTTCAATATAACTTTACCTTCATCTAAAAAAACTTCCTCCGCTTCTTTGTCTTCTACTTTGTGCTTCTTGTTTTTCCCAATGTTACCTTCGTCCCACTCAAACTCCAAAACCTCTTTAACAACTCGCATGTATATACTGTATTATACAAACTTATTGAAAAGAAATCAATAGTAAAAGAAAGAACAGAAGAAGAGTTTTGAGTCGATATTTTTATAAGTGCTCCGCCTGGTGGACGAAGTGAGAACCTATTATTATTCCTCTGTCGTATAATAAAACACAATGAAATTTAATAAAGACGACTACACTTTAAGTTTTTTGGCCCATGGAGTCAGTATTTTTGTAGCAGATATACATGTAGATGTATATAAAGAGCTTAAAGTTCTATTTCTTATTGATAATGGGATTTTTAAACAATATTTCACAAATAAAGCTTATGAAGCAGCTTTAGACCGTGGTTTAAATTTCTATAGCGATAAAAATGCATTCAAAAACTACAGGAAAGCTTTAAAACAGCACTGCGACAAATTTGAAAAGTTCTTTATAGAAAAGATCAAAGGGAAAAACCGGCTGACACTTGAAATCGTACGAACATTTTTCGCCTACACCATTAAGCTCTGCAAAGATTACACGTACATGAATGTTGAGTTTACAGATAAGGCCTTTGCAAACCAGGAAGATAATCCAATAGTTAAGAAGAACCTGTCTGGCGTTGCAGAGTTTAAAGAATGGGTACGTTCGTATATGGATAAAGTTTTATTTGAACTGGATGGATATTTAAATGAGCTTTTTGAAATACTCAGCAAACAATTTGAGCTTAAATCGTATGTTTTTCATAATTTAACACAACGAGAAATAATGGACCTTTATGATGGAAAACAGCCTAATGGTGATATTGCTTCTAAAAGACAGGAAGCTTTTGTTATTAACTACAACCGGCAGTATTTATACGAAGGAGATAAAGCTGAAGCAATAATTAAAATGTTTAGAGATAATGTGTCCGGAACACATTCTGTAACAGGTAGGATTGCTAGTTCAGGCAAAGCAGTAGGCCCTGTTAAAATTATAAGTGTAGATTATGCTGACCTTGGAATTCTTCACCAGGAAATTGCCAGAATGAATAAAGGAGATGTTCTCATTGCCGAAACAACTTCACC
Source organism: Candidatus Curtissbacteria bacterium RIFOXYA1_FULL_41_14 (assembly GCA_001775095.1). Taxonomy (GTDB): domain Bacteria; phylum Patescibacteriota; class Microgenomatia; order Curtissbacterales; family GWA2-41-24; genus GWC1-40-35. The sequence goes on along the minus strand of MFCA01000007.1, from coordinate 13,872 downwards.
GGAACTAATTCTGGCATGTAAAAAAGCTGCTGCAATTGTCACAGATGTAGGTGGGCTTTTATCTCACGCGGCAATCGTGAGTCGTGAATTCGGGATACCTTGCATCGTTGCGACCGGAAACGCTACCAAAGTATTTAAAGATGGAGATATTGTTGAAATCAATACTGAAAAAGGAACTGTAACAAAAATTAAATAACTGAAGCTAATCTATTCCCGTTGTTGGACACGCTTAGAACTTTTGATTACAAACACTAGGACTATTTTGCTATGTCTTTTAATACTGCATCATTCTTAACTACTCCCCAGTCGGCATAACTATTAGTACTAAACCTTTTATAAACTTCATCAAGAACTCCTAAGAGTTTTGCAAAGTACAAATTGATAGTAAAACCATGCCCAACCACTAAAATTTTCTTTGCCTCGTAATTTCTGTCGAGCTCGTCAATTTTTGCTGAAAATCTATTTAAAGCATGAGCCGCTGTCTCCCAACTATCTACTGAATTATCTAAATTTTCCAAACACGCCTTTACCGATTCTTCGTACTTATAGGGTTCCATAAATCCACCTTTGTCCCTATTGAGTTCACTGATTTCCTCAGCCTGAACGATATCTAGCCCTAATTTATCAGCAATGGGTTGTGCGGTTCTATAAGCCTTTTCCTCTGTAGAAGAAACTATGATATCTACATCATCAAATACACCTTCTTGTGCTAGTTTTTTAGCTTGTTCTTCCCCCTTATCTGAAAGCGTCCACTTACTGATGGGTACACCACTATCTCTTTTTGTTTGCCCATGTCTTAAAAAGTAAAAGGTGTTGTTCATGAAAAAAGTATATCAGAGGAAAAACTTTGCTCCCCAGCCCACGTCACATTATAAACTCTAATGTCTTAGAAAAAGCCCTTGGAAAAATCCTGGACGCTTTCTCCGACCTCAACCATGTGATGCAATTAAAACTGAGGTGGGATGAAATTAAGAGGTTGCAATCAAAATCTACTTTAATTCTTGCGAGTTAAATCCACCTCGTGGACAACATTAGAACCTATTACCTACAAAATTAGAAAGTAACGACCTTATCACAAGTGCTGATTAAATTATATAACTCTGCCATACCACCTATTGGACAGGTTTTGTCACCCTCCTGATGTCGAAGGGCCATACACGTTTCACAAGCGAGGATTTCTCCTTTTCTTGACTCAAGAAAAGTATCAACCTGTTTTTGAATATCAAACTTCTTATAGCTAAATTTAAGATATTCCACACCCTCACCGATGAGAAAAATACTAACATTATCTCCACTGTTAAGAGCAAGATTTCCAAGTCTAAAAGCGTTCCAGTTTTTTTCTGCGTTGTTGGTGGAGAGGATAATAGCAAGTTTCATATTTTGCTCCTAATCTAGTGTATTTTACACCAAATATAACTTTAAGCTTATTACCGTTAGTTTGAAGAGGAATCCGAAGAAATCCGTAGAAATTGCTCCTCGGCCTGGATTCCCTTCACTTCATTCAGGGTAAACTTCTCGTCCAGTCCGAAGTGTTTCGTCAAAACTCACCAAATGGTGAGCTTGTCGAACCATGCTCCCCGACCTGGACTCGAACCAGGAACCTGCCGATTAACAGTCGGACGCTCTACCGATTGAGCTATCGGGGAATGTGTCTTTTTATAAATTCCCGACCTCTATAACTTTTTAATTGTTTCTCTCTCTTTAAAGCCTGAGTGCGATCTAAAATCTGCTCACTATAAATTAAAATCCACTCACCATCAAGCCTAGCAGTATAACTATTCTTAAACTCCCTTTTATTGTGTAAATCTATTCTAGTCTGTAAATCCTTAGTCTGCCCGATATAAATTTTGTCATGTTTTCTGTTATATAGGGCGTACACATAATACATCAATATAAAGTGCGCTCTACCTCCGCCAGCTGGCGGATGAGCTATCGGGGAATATTAAAGTGCAGAGGAATTTTAACATTGTTTGATTGCTGATTCAATTTCTCCACCTCCGAGGAGTCAGAGCCCACCTCGGAGGTGAGTGTGTATTCAAGTTGTTTTTTTTTGATTTTTTAGGTAGTATTTAGCCTTAACCACATAATGGAGAGAAAAATCCCCGGAACACTTGAGATGAATCCCTTTAAGCATGCTTTTGCCGAAGTTATATTATGGTGGAAAGTGAGAAAGGGATTAACCATCAAGGGGGCCGAGAATTTGGAAGAGGCAAGAAAGCTAAAGATGTCCGGGGCCGCTCTTATCTTTTTACAAAACCATTTGAGTAACTTCGACGCGCCGATTCTTGATTATTCACTTAGGAAACTTGGGTACACAGAAATAGCCGGTTGCTTATATAACGTACAGGGTTCGGTACTTAGCCGTAATCTAATAACTAAAATTCTGGTAACTTGCTACAATGTTATCCCGATCCCCGCTCACAGAATCGAAGCTAAAGATGTAGAAAAGCGAAGGAGAGAAAAAAGCCGAGCCCACAATGCTGCCAAGACAGTTTACCGTACAAATAGGGCCCTGTGTAATTTTGTCCAAGGTACAAGAAGTGAGGATGGCAAGTTAGATCCGGAAAAAGTTAATCCAAACAACGAAGACTACCTTGAAATGGCCGAAAATACTTGGATTGTCCCTGTCGGTATTTCGGGAAGTGAAGGAGTACTTAAAAAACGCAGTTTTTGGCCGCATAAACACCCGGTCACAATTAATTTCGGAAAACCGGTATCTGCTAAAGAGTTAATAGAGAAAGCTACATTGACATTGACAGATCTTGAAAGGGAAGAAGATCCTGAAAAGGTAAAGAGATTAATTATGGCAGATATTATGGGGCGAATTGCCGCGCTCTTACCCGAAGAATATAGATAATCCTAATTTGAAAATTTAGAATTTAAAAAATTGATTGAAAATTTAGAATTTAAAATTGAAAATTTTTGACCTAAGGGCATAGAAAGCAAGAAAACCAAGACTAGCTAACGATATTCCCAACCCCAATTTAAACGTCCAGGGATCATAATAAAACCTTACCAGATGTTCGCCGGGGATTAAGGGCACTGCCCGGAAAGTATAATCTGCCCGAAGAACCGGAGTTTCTTCTCCATCAACCTGAGCTTTCCAGCCGGGGTAATAATTATCGGAGAGGAAAAGTAGCTTTGGCTGATCGGATTGGGTTTTGACGACTACTTCCTGCGGTTTGTAGCTGATGATTTCGGCGCTTCCAGGCCCGTATTGGGCGGAGATCGGAGAAGGTTTTTCCAGAATCAAAACATTGCGAAAATCAAAATCATCGCTCAAAAGCTTTTGCGGAATTAACTTTCTCCTTGCAATATCGGCTTCCTTTTGACTTAGCCCCGTGGCATCAATCTGCGGCGGACCTTCATAATTTGAAGCCAGAAACGCCCGTGGTATAACTTGCTGATTTTCAAAAACCGCAAACCCGCTACTTTCAAAAACCTTTTTGAAATTTTGCTCCTCGACAATAGGTGCAGCTTCCCCCGTTGCAATCAAATATTTGACTCCAATTATATCCAAAAGTCTCTTTCTATTTTTGTTGCCCATAATTTCTTCAACTTTTCCAATTGTTCCTAAGTCCGCATCGGATCTTTGCTTGTAATCGTCAAGATTATTACCCTGCATCGCAAAAGTAAATTCTGAATAGTTGCGATTATTCAAAGAATCGTAGCCTTCGGGCCAAAAAATGGCATATTGGCTTGCAAAATTATTGCTAAAAGTATCCCCGCCAATCGCCCATGATCTGAAGTAAACCTGATTTTTTTGGATAAATTCTAAAATAGGTGTTTTCGGAAAGATGGTCTCTCTTTGGGCAAAAGAGAGATATTTTTGGCTAAAGTAAAAGATGTGAAGAAAAGAAATTATTATGATCCCAATAATTGCTAGACTTTTGGCCCTATTTACATAGGTTGCGAAAATTATCAAAAACGAACTTACCCCAAAAGCCAGAAGCGGAACTACCAAATTTCTCAAAGCAACGACCACGTTTTTAGCTGATGTAAAGTTGCCCTGATTAAAAAAGGGGAGGTTGAAAAATTTAATACTAATAAGAACAAAGATTATTGTCGCGTAGACGAATCCAAGCGACAAAATCACTTTAATTATTTTTTTGTTCCGTTCAGCTAACCACTTCTGGCAACCGATTGCTGCCAAAGTCGCAAGACAAAAAGCAGGTATGAAAAGAATTCTGTTGGCAATTGAAGTTGAAAGGAAAGGGATTGGCAGGGAGAGAAAGAGTCTGGAAGTTGGCAAATCTAAAGTTGTTGAGGCAGAAGCTAAGGCAAAGACAGCCAAAAATGTAACTAATTTATCTCTGTTCTTGGTAAAAATCACCCAAAGCGCGAAAATTAAAGGAGTAATACCGACAAACAGAATCCCTTCATAATATTGGGCAACCCCACCTCTGAAAAAGTTCCAGGTAGCCGGATGACCGAAAAAATCAGGGGCGAGGAGGGTTAGTAGAGATTCAATCGGTAGCAGAAACTGAAAAAGAGTCTCACGTAAAGTAATACTGGCGCGCGCTGAATTGAAATAGAGCTCGGCTGAGGGCAAAAGCTGGATTGCAGAAATTCCTGTCCCTAGCACAAACGCACCGATAATTTGCAAAAAGGTTGTTAAACGCGCAAAGATCTTTACTCGCTCCCGAAATTGCCATAATCTAAAGACCAAATATGCAAAAGAGAAAATCAATAAGTAAATTGTCGTTTGCATATAACCGCCGAAAAAGGAAAAGGCAGTAGATAGAGAAATAATGGCTAAATAGACACCCTTGGAAACACTCCCGGAGTGTTCTTGAGATATCGGCTTGATTTCACTCCGGGAGTGAAGATTAGGTAAGGGATTTAATAACTTTTCAATTGAAAACAATATTAATGGTAGCCAGATAATTGAATGGGGTGACATAATTACTTCCTCTCCCCAAGTCAAAATAAAGGGACTAAAACCAAAAGTGATTGCTCCAAACAAACTGGCCAAAGTCGACAATCCACTAGTGTCATTCCGAACTCGTTTCGGAATCTTAATACTGGATCCTGAAGCAAGTTCAGGATGACGATTGTTTATTCTTAAATTTTTCAGGAAAAGAAACATAAAGAAGGAAGCTAAGATCATCGGGGTAATTCTCAAAAGATGCCAAAATTCAATCTGAGGCAAAATTAAACCAAAAATATTCAAAGGATAAAAAACCGCGCTTTGAAAATCGGCCAAATGTGGATGGCCGGAAAACGCATAAGAATTCCAGAGAGGAGGATTGAAATTCTTAAACTGGTCAAAAGTTATTTTATAGAAAGGGAAATAAATTCGTAGTTGATCCCAGCCTGTCGGCTTGTACGGCAAATTCTCGCCGTATAATCTGTAAAACGAAACTAAAAGGTTGCCGTTAAGGTTGACTTTTCCTAAAAAAACCGGCCAGAAAAGCGAGAAGGATAAAAGAGTAAATAAAATAAAGATAGACCTCATCCTACTGGCCTACTATCCTACCAGCCTTGGGACCTAAAATAGAGTCCCAGGGTATGGGCGTTGGTTCTCTTTTCTTCGCTCATAATTCGCTCAGAATAAAGTATAGATAAATGGAGCAACACCGGTTGTTTGGGCAAATACCAAAAGGATGACAAATAGAAAAAAGACTAGCACAAATGGGATTAAAAAAAAGAGTTTGATCTGCCAGAGAAATCGTATCAACTCGCGAGCTAATTTCAAACTTTTGTTCACCTTAGGGAAAAACGCAGTTTTAATGAGGCAATGAACAACAAAATAAAACCAAAGATAAAGAAGAAGTCTGTCAGTTTTACACTTTGAATTAGTCTTGGGTCCGGTAAAAATAAATCCAAAATAAGCGAGAGTGTAAAAGAAAGCATTCCTAGCGCAATTAATATTTCACTCCAGGCAAGTTTACCGCCACGAAGTCTATAGGCATTATAGATTGCCGAGGCGCAAATGAGTAAGGCGATAGCAGCGGCTGTTGTTGAAATTGTCATTAACTAATTCAATTGTCTCCGCCAGTTAACGGATTGTCAAATGTCACAAATAATCCCGTAATTTCTTTGCTCGCGTCGGATGCCTCAGCTTTCTGATGGCTTTGGCTTCAATTTGGCGAATCCTTTCGCGGGTGACTCCAAATTCGCGGCCGACTTCTTCAAGTGTTCTCTGTTTACCGTCTTCCAGACCAAAACGGTATTCTAAGACTTTAGCCTCCCGGGGTGAAAGGGTCGAAAGCATCTCGCGGATATGATCTTTAAGAAGTGCCTGGGTCGCCTGGTCGGTCGGACTGGCGGAGACGTCCTGGATAAAATCTCCAAGGCGGCTATCTTCCTCTTCGCCGACTGGCGCTTCCAGAGAGGCCGGTTCTTGGGAAACTTTGATAATTTCTCGAATTTTATCCGTGCCGACACCCATTTCAAAAGCGACTTCTTCCGGAGTCGGCTCGCGGCCTAATTCCTGCATCAGTTTTCTGGAAATACGGTTAAACTTATTAATCGTCTCGACCATATGAACGGGGATTCTAATTGTTCTTGCCTGGTCGGCTATGGCCCGAGTGATCGCCTGTCTAATCCACCAAGTGGCATATGTTGAAAACTTATAGCCCCGGCGCCAGTCGTATTTGACAACGGCCCGCATCAGACCAATATTGCCTTCCTCAATTAGATCAAGAAGGGTTAAGCCCCGGTTAACATATTTTTTGGCAATGGATACAACTAAACGTAAGTTTGCATTAATTAACCTTTCTCTGGCTTTTCTGTCACTCTTTTCAACTCTTTTGGCCAAGGCGACTTCCTCTTCATAGGTCAAGAGAGACACCCTGCCGATTTCCCTGAGGTACATTCTTACCGGGTCGGAAAGATAGCCTTCGCCCATTGCTGCCAGATCTTCGAGTTCTTTTTCCAGTTCGGAAACAGATTTAGAAACGTCGCTGGTGTCAACCTCAGTTGTGTCAAAAACATCTATTTTCTCTTCAATTAGTTTGAAGTAAAGATCATCGACCTGGTCAATGGCGGTTTCGGGCATGGGAAATATCGCCAAAATCTCATCCTGAGTCACAAAACCCTGGTCCCGGCCCCTTTTAATAAGTTTGCGGATTTCTGCCTTAGTATCGATTTTCTTTTCAACCGGCGCTTTTTGGGGCGATTCGCTCTTAACCGGCAAAGGTAACTTTTTTCTCCTGTTCATATATTCATCTTCTCCAAATTTTCCGTTAACTTATCGAATTTCTTAGTTAAACTCGTAAGCTCACGATTTAAATTTTTTTCCTGGGCAATCTTAAGCTGGTGCGCAATTGCCGAAAGTTGCCTTTTCAGAGATTTTTGCTTTATTCTTTTTGCGACTTTGACAAGTTCTTGTACCCAGCGTTCTTTCTCGCTAAAAGCCGGGCTAACTGACACCAAATATAAAGTATCGACAAAGCCGCTAAGCTCTTTTGGCAAGTTAGTCAGTAACTTTTTAAAATTTTGACCGCTTTGGCGACGACGCGAGGATTTAATTATATCACGAGCCCATTTCCAAAAATGGGCAGCTTGCTTGTTTTCAAAATCGACAGGTAAAACGGGTATATCCACTGGGCTGATAATATCGTCTCGCGAAATATAAAGTGCCAGAAAATATTCTTCCAAACCAATTGCACTTTTATTTTGAGAAAGGGATGAAGGGGCTTCCTGATAAATTTCGCTCGTCTTCTTTTCCACTGCTTGGGCTACTAAATTGACATCAAGATCGAGACCTTTGGCTAGTTTGTCGATGTAATGTGCCCTGACTAAATCATCAGAGATTTTAGCCAAGATTGGCAGGATCTCGCGGCCGATTTTCTTTTGGCCTTCCGCTGTTTGAGGATCGTAGCGTGAAAGTGCCGACTCGATAAAATAATTATAAATATTTTGAGCATTGCCGATTGCCTTTTTGAAACCGGCGGGGTCTTTTTTACAAAACTCGTCAGGGTCTTTGTATTTAGAAAGCCTTACCACTTTGACATTGACTCCTGCCAAATCCAAAAGTTCAATGCCCCGTCTGGCGGCTGCATCCCCGGCAAGATCCGTATCAAAACAAAGCGCAACGTTTTCTGTGGCCCTTGAAAGCAAAGCCACCTGTCTTTCAGTTAAAGCAGTACCTTTGGAGGCAACCGCATTGGTAATACCGGCCTGATGTGATGAGATAACATCAAATTCTCCTTCGACTAATAATGCCTGATTTTTTTCCTTAATTGCTCCTCTGGCTACGTCCATGCCAAATAGCAGGGAACCTTTGTTAAAAATCGGAGTCTCGGGGCTATTAATATATTTTGCTTCTTTTACCGAGTCACTAAGGAGTCTCGCCGAAAATCCCAAAATGGTGCCGCGACCATCTTTTAATGGGAAGATGATGCGATTTCGAAACCGGTCGTAATAACCTTGCCTGCTACCCCTTGCGATAATCAAACCGGCCATGGCGATATCGGCAAGACTATATCTGCGTTTTGTCAAAAGCTGGGAAACTGTTTCCCACCCGGCAGGGGCAAAACCAAGGTCAAATTTTTCCCAAAGACTATTTTTGATGCCTCTTGAGCGCAAATAATCTCTGCCTTTTTGACCAACAGGATGTTTATTTAAAAGATGGGCGTAAAATTTGGCGGCTAGATTATTTATCGATATCAATTTCTCTTTTGTTCTGGACGCTTCTGTGGGTGCGAACGACTTAAGTTTGACCCCTACTCTTTTGGCCAGTTCTTCCAGAGCCTCCCGAAAATCCCAGCCTTCGATTTTCTCCAAAAAAGTAAAGACGTCGCCTGCCTCACCGCAGCCAAAACATTTGAAAACTTGTCGCTCAGGGGAAATCATAAACGACGGGGTTTTCTCGCTGTGAAACGGACAAAGCCCGGCAAAATTTCGCCCGGCTTTTTTTAGAGGAAGATACCCGGAAATTAGTTCAACTATATCAACCTTAGTCTTAACTTCGTCCTTCTGATCCATTGTCGACGACCTCAATAATTCCTTTGTGCCCCTGGGCCGATTCGAACGGCCAACCTCTTCCTTCGGAGGGAAACGTTCTATCCGTTAAACTACAGGGGCCTTACTCCTGCTGACTTCTTCGCGAACCTCATCGATCCTTATACCATATTGATCTTGTAATCTCTGCTTTATGTCATTCATAATAAGAATTATCTTTTTATCGGTCGCGACTTGTCTTTCAATTCCGAATCGTTCCGATGCAAATACTCTACCTTGATATTGTCTTGTTTGCTGTTCGATTAAATCACCAAGTTGATCAAACCTTATAAGGTTTCCGTCTTCAGTTTTTCTTCCCATATTATCAGCAAACAACAAAACCTGTTGGCCAAGCGTTAGTTGATTTATATTCGTAATATTTCCTCCTCTACCAAATAACTGCTTTTCTGGAACTTGTTTTCTTCTCACATCTTCCCTGACACCAAGTCTTAACAACAGTGATTCGCCAACAAGATTTGTTCTGAAGTAACGATGGGGAGAAATTAAACGCCCGATATCATGAATCATACTCAAAGCCTCCAATTCATGGGGATTCACTTGCAAGCCTTTACTTTGAAGCCTTTTTCCAAAAATTCGCGCGAATCTACCCGCCAAATCAATGTGCTCCCAGTATGATGGCAAAAGCTGGGGATGAGGATCCTGTTTGTATTTTTCAAAAAATTCTCCAACTCTAGAAACATCGTCTTGCCTGAATTCTCTTTCTTGAACTAATGCCGTTTGTTCAAATATATGTCTGCCGATTTCAGCTAATCTTGCCAATCGAAGTCTCGTATCAGCCCGCTCTTCATGCAATATTTCTGCGGTTTGTACCATAAATTCCAAATCGATGCAGCGGTGAGGGAGGGATGTACGCTTCGCGTAGAATAGTGCCTTCCAGTTGCACTATTTACGAACCCTCGCCACCTTCGGCGGTGGGAGTGGGATTCGAACCCACGATGACGTTGCCGCCATACGGTCTTTCCAGGACCGCCAGTTCAACCGCTCCTGCATCCCACCGTATTCAATATTCAATTTTCAATTTTAAATTCTCAATTCTCGTTTTTGCTTTTCCCCATAACTCTTTTGTATCTTTAAACGTCAACTTCTCCTCAACTTTATCAATGGGCAACCAGACTTGATCCGAAACCTCAAAAGCAGTCGTTGCTTCACCTTCCTTAATATATTTCATCAAGTAGAAGGCGACTGTTTTTAAAACGCGTTCACCTTCCTCATAATAAAAGTATTTAGTTTCTCCGACTCTCTCGATAATTTCCGCCTTAACTCCAGTCTCTTCTTCGACTTCTCTTAGTGCAGTCTGCTCCTCAGATTCATAAATTTCCCGATGTCCTTTGGGAAAATCCCAACCTTTGTGTCCCGAATGTTGAGTAACGAGAATTTCCCATCCGGGTTTATCCTTTCGGATCGAAGATCTCCTCGAGTCTGAGCGACCTCGGAGTCGAAGACCTGAGCGAAGCCCTGTACCAGACTGTACGGGGCGAAGTCGAAGACCCTGAGTGTAATCGAAGGGTCGAAGGACTATTCCGCCAGCGCTAAAAATTCTCTTAATCGGCATGTTTGCCCGATTTTATCATTTTTAGAGAAATTTTTACTTAGGAATTTTGTCTACCGTTTTCCGTGAAGGCCCATGGTTTTTGCTTTTGCTTTTCTTATGGATTCATATCCGGTTATTTCAGATAGAAATTTATCAGTAGTAACCAAGGATGAAGCATTACCCTGCATTTTTGCGCGAACATTCTTGACTAAAACTCGCCTGATCAGCTCTTCGATATCAGCCCCACTCATCCCTTCAGTTTTGGCAATCAGGCTTTGCATATCCAAATCATCTGCGAAGAGTTCTCTACCTGCAATTTCTCTTGCTTGTTGCATTTTAATTTCAAAGATCACTCTCTTCTCAGCATCGTTAGGATTAGTAACTTCGATCAATAAATCAAATCTGCCCGGCCGCAGCAGTGCAGGGTCGATGGCGTCCAGTCTATTTGTTGCACCGACAACCACAATATCCCCGTTTCTTTCCTCAAGCCCGCTTAATTCGGTTAATAAAACACTGACTATTCTACTGGTGGCTTCTGAGGAATATTGTCTTTGAGCTGCCAGTGCGTCAATCTCATCAAATAGAATTACGACCGGTGCATCTTGACGGGCTTGTTTAAATATTTCCGCAATCAGTCTTTCAGATTTTCCATACAAATGATGAATAACATCAGAAAGTCTCACAATATAGATATTTGCCTGGGCTTCTCTAGCTAAAGCCTTCGCAAGCATTGTTTTCCCTGTTCCCGGCGGGCCATAAAGCAAAACTCCTTTTGGTGGCCGTGTTCCTTCTTCTTGAAAAGCATCAGGATTTGTAAGAGAATAAGCGATTACTTTAAGCTCATCCTTAGCTTTTTGTTGCCCTCCAATATCATCAAAAGAGATATCAGGTCTTTTTTCTAAAAGTATCCTATTTCTGATATCTGCGACTAGACTTTCATCATCAAGTAAACCTGCAGCGGTAAGTGTTTGAGTTAATGATTTCTCCAATGTTTTGTTTTGAGGCTCTGTACTTTTTGGAGGAGCTAGAGATAATGTTTTAGAAGGTGAAGGACACCCCCCTGCCTTATATATAGAATCAGCAACTAATTTTAAGAGTTGGGCGAAATCGCTATATCTTTGACTGAAAACGTTAACATCACTCTCAGGAGAGCCATGGAAATGCAAACAATAAGCCTCAGTCATCAGCGGCCGGTTAAAGTGATGAAGAACGTAGGAATCCCCCCGGTCTGTCGAGGGTATAGCCTTCGTGATACGAATTAGACCAGCTTCTTTATCAAATTCAACACTAAAGTCCGTGATATTTAATCTTTTTTTTAATTCTTCTCTAATTTTACCCAGTTCTAACTTTCTTCCTCGATTCCTTTCTGATGGAAATGCAACTGGAATGGCTAAACTATCACCAAGTGATATTGGTGGACCAGAGAATGGTGTGTCTTGATGGGGAACAAAAATCGCACTCATTTCATAATCAAGGTCTTGTGGATTGTAACTAACACCGGCACCTATGGTATCCAAAACTTCATCTTGCGTCTCAATTCCTCCGAGATGGAGTGAGGTCTCAAAATTGCCAGTTATTCCTTTACTGGCGATGTTGTGTCGTATTCTTAACCAGTTAAAGATAACGTCGGCGCCTTCGGCTTTTACCGAAAATTCCCCTGGAGTACCTGGGGTTTCTTTTCCTCTTGCCATATTAAATGAGAATTATATCAGATTATAGGATAATCTCAAATTTTACTTCTCGGAAGTATAAATCTCCTACCAGCTGAAGTGTGAATACCTGTAGATAAAAATTCGTTTTATCGCCATAACTCGCTGATTTTACCATCTTTGGGGGAAGTGCTACTATTAAATTGATGAGAAAAGGTGTTACCCTCATCGAACTTTTAATAGTTATTTCCATTCTGGTTATACTGGCGGTCATCTTCGCAATGGTATTCATAGGTCCCGCGGCCAGGGCCAGAGATAGCGGCAGACTCTATGATTCAGACAGGTTAAGGAAAAATCTGGAAATTTATCGCTCTGAGAATGACAAGTACCCGGAGTCAGATGAATGGAAAAGTCTTGAAGAGGTTACTGAAAGTGATCCCTTCTATCAGGCAATGATTACCTACTTAAAAAACATTCCCCGAGATCCTTTTTATGGTCAAGTCAAAGACGGCAAACCCTACTCTTTTCAATACAAAACAACCAACAATGGTGATTGCTACAAAATTCATATCGAAATGGAGAAACGTGTTCCTTATGAAATCTCCGGGGCCTGTGGTGGTGATATTGCCTATATTGCCCCCGCGCCATCCGGCGGTGGACCGTCTTCATCCCCAGGACCATCAGGCGGAGGAAGCAGTCCGAGTCCCTCTACCACACCTGCGCCCTCCGATGGTGGTGACGACGGTGGCGGAGATCAGTTTGAAAGATGTATTGAGGGTAGCCCCGATGCTGATATTGGGTGGATTCTAGCTGATAATATAGCATATTTGGATAAAGGGGTGGTTAGCGGTCTTGCCAATGATTGCAGCGGCTTAGTTTTAACCGTTGTCCTCTCCGGGGACTTGATATGTGACGACGGTCCTTGTTACGACGAGTCTTGTTATGGTGCAGGGAATCCAGGACATTGTTATAACGACGGCTGGGGAGTTGGAGCCGATCCAGAACTGGGTAGGGCAAGTTCTATTATTCCAAACGATGGAGATAATAATAATAGGACCATGGTAGATTTTGATCCCGATGTCTGGATTCCGCCCGTTGAGTGGGTAGAATTGTATCTAGATTATCAGATTGAGTAAAAAATAAATTTCGTGGAATATGAATAAAGGAATTATATCTGTAATTGTCGTCGTTATAGCCTTGGTTGTTTTAGGGATAATAGGTGGAAGTTTGGTATATTACTTCAGACCGATACCAAACAAATCGCAAACGAAGGCATTTCCGCTTTCAATAAAAGCTGGTGTGCCAAAGGACTTTGCGGTTTTGAAGTTTACAGAAGAAAGAGGCGGAGAAAAGGTAGAAAATAATGAATTTGCCACGGGGGAGAGTATCGGTCTTGCCTCGGCAAATACGTCTGGAAAGGCTTCACTTTTCGTTAAAATTTATAATGATAAAAATGAGGTTGCTGCTTCAGGGAATCTTTCTTTAGCTGGCTCCGACGGTAGATACTGCTGTATTCCAGCCCCCTCACCTTCTGGCACTTATGTTATTCAGGTTTTTAAGGGAAATCAAACAGACGGCTCATTCCCCCTTATGCTCACCGTCAAATAACTTCCAATTCCACCAAATTTTACCATCTTTAGGGGAAGTGCTACTATTAAATTGATGAGAAAAGGTGTTACCCTCATCGAACTTTTAATAGTTATTTCCATTCTGGTTATACTG
>MFCA01000006.1:25094-26192 GCA_001775095.1 Candidatus Curtissbacteria bacterium RIFOXYA1_FULL_41_14 | reverse complement strand
AGGCATTATTACAACGGGGGCGTATGGGTTCAAGTACGTGCGGCTACTGCTTATGCGAGTATAAATGTAACAAGCACTCCTAATCCAACTCCATCTTCTGGTCCAAACCCGACACCATCATCCCCGCCGGGGGGCATAAATATTACCCTGGCCGAAGGCCGCTGCGATATATATGGTCATCCGTATATCCGCTTAGAGTGGACCGGACCAATATCAGGTTCTAATTACTATATTGGAAGAGATCAGGGAGCTGGTTATTATCAAACCTCGACTACACATTCTTCCCCGTTTGATACTAACGGTTATTACGATGAGTTGTATGGAGTTGGCAACATGGCGGGATTTAATGAGACTAGTGATTATATAGTTAAAATTAGCGATGGAAGTGTTCCAGAAGCTAGAAGATCTGGGACCACCCCTGGCTCTTGCGGAGCACCACCAAGTCCAACGCCAACGCCTGCCACGCTGGATGTTGATCTTCGAGGCAGGCCGCCAGGGGGTTCCTGGTCTTCAAGTGTAACTGTGGCACCAAATGAGCCTGTCGATTTGGAAGGGCAAATAGATGAATATGATACTAACTATAGTCGTGATTTCCGCTATCGATTTGACTGCGATACTAATACTAGTCCCACTTGGAATGCGGATAGCGGATGGGGGATTTATGCTACCGTTTATACAGTGGAGGATTTGTGTTCGTACCCAAGTGTAGGTACGTACACGGCCCGACTAAGGGGCGACCAGAATGATGCTGGCTTATACGATACAGACAACATGACTGTTCGCGTGGCCAACCCCACAAATTTGAACGTCACGGCATTTTTCGATAAGAACGATGACGGCATTCAGGACCCGGGCGAACAGTTTAACGCGGGCGGTAATCCGGCATTTTCAACAGCCGCGAATAATTTCAGGATTAATGGGACTAACTTTGCGATTGATGCTGATGGTCACGGTTCGGGGACTGTTTACAGCGGATCGGCGGTTGCCGGGCGACTTTACCTCAACAGTGGTGGATGGGTTGGTTCTAAGTGGACTTATGAATTTGTCGGGGTAGGAAGCGGTGGGCCTAACACCTATACAAGTGGACCCACAGCAACT
>MFCA01000006.1:0-25088 GCA_001775095.1 Candidatus Curtissbacteria bacterium RIFOXYA1_FULL_41_14 | reverse complement strand
GCCGTGCCTTCTGGTTTTGATTCGGACGATACGGTGAATCTTAACTTGGGAATTCGTTTACCGGCGCCTGCTGCGCCGCAAAATCTTTGGGCGCAGCCAGGCTGTGTTTCTTATCAGCCTAAAATTGATTTCAGATGGGATGACGTTGCCAATGAAACAAACTATGTTTTGGATGTGAGTACTGATCCGGGTTTTGGGTCATGGGGTTCAATCACACTGCCTGCTGATCCCAGCGGTTCGGTTACTTTCACTTGGGACAATGGAGTTGTCTTGGATGATTACGGCGGACCGACTGTCATTGGTAACGGTGCTTACTACTGGCGCGTCTTTGCCAGAAATGCGGGAGGGGATGGTCCCTACCGCTATCCACGTAACCAGCTTAGTCCGCCCGGTGATATCGGCCTTAATCCGACGGATGAATACAAGGTTCCGGTGATTACAAATTGTGTGCCGCCGGATCCTGAATTCGATAACGACCCGGCAATCGGTATTCAACTGTTTAGTGACCCGGGCAGAAGTAATCTTAGCCAGTCATTCGAGCCGGGAGATACAATTTATGTGCGGGCGGTACTTAGAAATCCCGGTGTAGCATTTTCAGACACTTTTGATTTGGCCTTCTACATAGACAGGTCGAGTGATCCTGTTTGTGATGATCTCCCTGATCCAACTGATCCGCCGTGGGATACAAAAAGGACTCTTTCCGGGATGTCGGCGGGTCAAATTTATACTTGGGAGTTTGATGTCCCGGCACCAACTTCTGCCGGTGACAAGACCGCCTATATTTTTGCCGATTATGAGTGCGATATTGATGAGTCCAGTTTACCTAACGGCGAAGAAAACAACCTGGACTGGGTTTCTTATACAATTGATGTTGATGCCTGGTTTGAGACAACCGGGGGTGATGTAGGCAGCGCAGGGGCGATTACTGCCGAGATTCTGCCGCCTGTTGCTTTGCCACAGAAATACAATTCAAAATACCTTCTAGCCTCAGGCGCAAACCAATGGCAAGTTACCAGTGAAAACAACTGGTATATTACCAACTACACACCCCACCGTCTGATTCCCACAGGCACAGTCTACGACTATCTGGCTTCAAGGTTTAAGCAGAAGGCAATGGATAATCCTGATTCAGGAGAAGAATGCAACGTAGCCTCTTTGCATTCCGGCTTAAATTATTGTGACGCGAGCGTGACCGGAAGTATAACTATCGACGGCGGAAATTGGACAGGCGGCAATGCGGTCTTGTTTATTGAAAACGGTGATTTGATAGTTACCAATGATTTGACTGTTGATCCAACCGGCATTAATACGCTCACTTTTGTGGTTTCCAGAGATATTTACATTAACACCAATGTCAATCAGGCAGACGGTGTCTACATTGCCGGAGGAACATTTTTTGATGTGACTGATCCTCTTGACCCCTCCACATTTGTAGTAGATAGGGCACTTACGATTAACGGTGCTGTTTATGCAACTACCGTTGATCTGGACAGAGTTTTAAGTAATGATCCGCTTTGTGGATCAACTTGCGATAACAACCAAAGTCCTGCCGAAATAATCAACTTCCAACCTAAATACCTGGTAGCTCTGGCCGGCGATGACTACCTCGGTTCCCCAGCTATCTCCTGGAGAGAAGTAGCTCCGTAGGAGCAAGGAGTAAAGTCAAAGTGGAAAGTGTAAAGTCAAAGTCTACAAAAATAACAACTTATCAAGACTTATTGGTTTGGCAAAAAGCACATAGATTAGCAGTAGAACTTTATAAGCTTTCAAAGATCAAGAAAAAGGGATTTGCGGATTGGGAAATTTGGAGGCAAGCAATTGATGCAGCATTTTCTGCTCCAGCTAACATTGTTGAGGGTTTTTATAGTCATAGGGGTAAAAGTTTTGCATCTCACTTGGAAATTTCAAGAGGGTCAATAGGTGAAACTGACTACTGGATTTTTGTTCTTTGTGAAATTGATCAAATAGACAAAAAGAAATCGGAACAGCTCAGAGGTGAGTGTCAAGAAATAATTGGAATGTTAACTAGCCTGATTTCGAAAATTCGTTGACTTTTCACTTTGACTATCGACTTTGACATTGTTTTGATTTACTTAGTTTACCTTTTGACTCTCTGACTCTTCCTTCCTCTGACTCTTTTTGACTCCCTTAGTTGATATTGAGGTCATTGAATTGGGAATTTACCCCTTGCCTTCAATATTTGCGCGCATTAAAATGCCGGTTGGTAGGATGAGTCCGAGATAACCAAATTCTAAATCCTAATTTCTAAATCCTAAATAAATTCAGATAAGGTAAAATACAAAATTCAAAACGGGAGGATAATCATATTGTTCGAGCCCTTCGTCGAAACTCAGGGCGAGAACTCAAACTTCTCACTTTGTTCGAAGGATAACAAGGTTTTAACTGACTATTTTTCCTTTTGAACATTTGAATTTTGAAATTGTTTAGAGTTTAGAATTTTATAGAAATTTAATGGCATGCATTTTCCTCTTTTTTCATCAAAACGCTTCGGGATAGACTTGGGGACTTCCAATTGTTTAGTCTGGTCATCGGGAGAAGGAGTGGTTCTTAATGAGCCAAGTGTGGTGGCTGTTGATGCCATCAGCGGTAAAGTAGTGTTTGTTGGCAGTCAGGCAAGAGAAATGCTAGGCAGAACAGGTACAAACTTGTTGGCTCAAAAGCCGATTCGAGATGGAGTAGTTGCGGATTACTTAATTGCTGAAAGCATGCTTGGTTATTTCTTAAACAGAGTTTGGGCCAGTTCCCGTTTGATTAAACCCGAAGTAATGGTTTGCATTCCTTGGGGTATAACCCAGGTAGAAAGGAGAGCGGTTTTGGAGGCAGCGCTCTCGGCCGGAGCTAAAAGCGCATATTTAATTGAACACCCCTTGGCTGCGGCCCTTGGCGCAAAGCTGCCAATCGAGGCCTCGGTAGGCAGTATGATTGTTGATATTGGCGCAGGCCAGACAGGAGCCGCTGTTATTTCCCTTGGTGGCATTGTGGTGGCTGCGACTGCTAAAGAGGGTGGTAACAAGCTTGATGAGGCAATTGCCAGTTACGTGAGGCGTGTTCATAATCTGGTAATAGGTGAGAGAATGGCGGAAGAGGTTAAGATCAAAATCGGAACGGCCGTGGCTACGAATCCCAAAAAGGTAATTGACGTCAAAGGTAGAGACGCGATTTTGGGTATGCCGAAAACAACTCAACTGGATTCATTTGAGGTTGCCCAGGCAATAGCGCCGGTTCTTTCTTCAATTATAAATTGTATTAAGAATGTGCTGGAACAGACGCCTCCTGAACTGGCTTCAGATATTATTGATAGGGGAATAGTCCTAACAGGAGGGTCTTCTCTTCTTAAGAATTTAGACCGTTTGATTAGCACTCAGACAGGTCTTTCCGCGCATGTAGCTGAGGATCCGCTGCAGTGTGTGGCATACGGAACAGGCGTGGCCCTGGAAAATATCGAGCGTTGGAAAAGGATAGTAAGTGTAAGGTAGGGTCTAGTGGTTAGAGCCTAGTGGGTTAGTGTTTAGTGTTTAACAGTTGACTAGTCCCTAAACCCTAACTACACTAGTCCCTATGTTAATCGGTTTTGATGCTTCGAGGGCTTTTGTTGACGAAGCTACAGGCACGGAGAATTACTCCCTGAATTTACTGAAGGCACTAGCTAAGATCGATCGGAAGAATAGGTATAGGGTGTATTTGAGGTCAGGTTCACAGTTCACCCTTCGACTTCGCTCAGGGCAGACAGTTCATAGTTCAGAGAGAAAGAAAAAATCCATCAACCGTGGACCGGTAACTGATAACTTCAAATGGCCACCTAACTTTGAATTCAAGCTTATCCGCCCTCGTCGCTTCTGGACTCAAATAGGTTTAGCTTGGGAAACTTGGAAAAATCCGGTTGATTTGCTGTTTATTCCAGCCCACACGCTGCCGATATTTCGCAGGCGCAAGCCCTTTAAGGGTACCACGAGTAGTCAGGGTACCACAGGTATCACGGGCTTAAAAAATGGGAAAGCTCGTGGTACTCGTGATACTCTTGTAACCCGTGATACACGTTACGTCGTTACCATCCACGATCTGGGTGTGGAATACTTGCTCCTTTATCACCAATTCCCCCAAAGATACTATCTTGATTTAGCTTCAAAATACGCTGCAAATGCGGCTGATGCCCTAATTGCCGTTTCAGAGGCAACTAGGAGGGATTTGATAGATAGGTATAAAGTTGGTACGAAAAAGGTTTTTGTGGTGCCTGAAGGGGTTGATATGCGGTTTTTTAAACCGAGTTCAAAGTTAAAAGTGCAAAGTGTAAAGTCTAAATATAAGATTAAGGGTCCGTATATCCTATTTGTAGGCACGGTCCAGCCTCGCAAGAACCTCGAATGCTTAATAGAGGCATTTAGTCAGTTAGTTCATAGTTCACAAAATAGTTCACAGTTAAGAGTTGACCCTTCGACTTCGCTCAGGGCAGGCAGTTCACAGACAAAACAAAATTCTGCAGCTTCCGTTAACAGTGAACAGAGAATTGAAAACCAATTATCTGTGAACCGTGAACTGATAACTGATAACCTGCAGCTTATCATCCTCGGCAAACTCGGTTGGGATTATCAAAAGATTCTGGACGCGCCGAAAAAATACGGGGTGGGGAATAGGGTAAAGTTTCTCGGATATGTCAACCGTGCTGATCTGTCGTCACTTTATACTGGTGCAAGCGTTTTGGCGGCTCCTAGCCTCTTTGAGGGGTTTGATCTACCTATTTTAGAGGCACTGGCCTGCGGCTGTCCGGTTATTGCAAGCAATATACCGGCACACCGAGAGATTTTGAGGAAACTTGAGGGTACCAGAAAAGGGACAAAGGGACGTCGCTCTGTCTCTAACATCCCCGTGCCTATCGTTTTAGCAAAACCAAAAGATATCGGAAGTTTGTCTCGATTCTTATATCAATCTATTTCGCAATATGATAAAAGGCAAAGTTTTATAACAGAAAGAAGGGAATTAGCCTCGAAATTCTCTTGGGATGAGGCTGCCAAGAAGACCCTGAATGTTTTCGAGAGCTGTTTAAGTTAGAATTAAATAAGAACTGTCTTGAAAAATTCAATTTTTTTGAGGCTAATTTGAAGCTGGGAGGCGATAAATGGCCGTAAAAGGCCCAAAAAAGGAGTATTCGACACCCAAGATCGACATTCTAGGGGTAAAAGTTGACGACATCACCTTTGAGGAAGCTGTCGAGAGGATAATAAGGCTGTCAGGCGACAAAAGAAGTGGACATTATGTGGTGACGGTCAATAGCGAATTCGTAATGCTGGCAAGACACAGTCGCCAATTTTTTGATATTTTGGCAAAAGCAGATTTGGCACTGCCCGATGGCGCGGGAATTGTATTTTCGAAGCGGATTTTTGGGGGTAAAGTCCAGGAACGGATAGCTGGGGTAGATCTGGTTAGTAAGATATGTGCAAGAATTGGGAATAGGCCTGTTACGGTAGGATTTTTGGGTGGTTTTGAAAACGTAGCAGAGATTGTTGCTAAGCGCCAAATAGCTAAATATCCGGGTCTGAAAGTAGTTATCGCTAAGCCTGGAGATCCATCTATAGGTTATGATTTGAAGCTAAAAAAGATGATTTCGGCGGTTGGACGAGTAGATATCCTTTTTGTTGCTTACGGGATGGGTCAACAGGAATTTTGGATCGGGAGAAATAGAAATCGTCTTAACATTGGGGTATTTATTGGTGTGGGCGGAGCGTTTGATTATCTTTCCATGGTGAAAAAAAGGGCTCCTTCTATGTTTCAACGTTGGGGAGTAGAGTGGTTATGGCGCCTTTGGATGGAACCGACACGGATCGTGCGAATGCGTGTCTTACCAGTGTTTTTAGTTTTGATTTTATGGTTTTGGATTTTTAAGAATTTAAAAAGCATTACTTAACTCATAATTTTTTACCAGAAATCATATAAATTTATAACTATATGATATAAATTTGTGAAAGTTACAAATATACTAAAGGCTCTTATGACAAAATATAATAATAGACTTGTAATTATAATTATTAAACATAAAAATTATCTGGTTCTACATTCGAGTACTTTGGCCTTATCAAATATAGATTAAGTTCATTTATTGTGATGAATCTAGGATAAATAAATTACTCAATAAGACTGAAGGTCATCAAGGTCTGGTTTATTATATAACAGGTTATAGTATTTTTCATATCTTCTAATTTTTTTGAAGAATGCGCCTTTATGTTCACTTTTTATGAGACTTTTTTATATATAATGATTTTTAACGATTTTATTTATATTTTTGCCCTGTAGTGGTGAATATTTTCAGGTTTTTGCCTTGAAAATTTGTAAAATAACCAAAGCTAGGGATAAAATAGAATTGTGGCTAAGTATGTTCCAGACATAACAACCAATCGTTGGATTATTATTGCCGAAGGGAGATCTAAGCGACCCAAGGATACTGGCAAGCAGCAGGGAACCAATAAAATTTGTGTATTTTGTCCTGGTTTTGAGAAGCTTTCCGGCAGCGAGGTATACCGTCTAGGGCCAGGTGAGCCTAATACCGCCGGTTGGCAGGTTCGGGTTATAGCTAATAAATATCCGATTACAGACTTCCATGAGGTGATTATTCACTCTCCGGACGATAAAAGGGATATCGACAGCTTACCCTTGGAGCATGTTCATAAGATTCTTTTAACCTTTCGTGATCGCTATAACTTCTACAGTAAAAATGGCCATGTTTTGATCTTTAACAATGTTGGGGATGCTGCCGGTGCTTCAATTAGCCATCCCCACTCACAACTAGTAGTTATTCCCAAGCAAATAAACCTAGACGCTCTTACTTTTGAGCCAATTATGAATACGGTTGGTGAAAGTGCACATTTTACGGTCTTTTGTCCTGATTTTAGTCAGTGGCCATTTGAGGTGTGGATTGCTCCCAAGAAAAGAGGGGAATATTTCGGTCAGATTTCGCAGGAAGCTATTGGTGATCTAGCAGCGGTTCTTCAGGATACTCTGAAGAAGCTAATCTTCCATTTGACGACTGGTCAGCATTTTCACCCAGGCGTGCCGATGGTTACTTTCAAGGATGGTCCTGCTTATAATTTTTATATTCATCACGGCCAGGACTGGTATATTAGAATTATACCCAGATTAGTTCACCGGGCAGGTTTGGAGCTTGGAACGGGGCTTTCGGTTAACATAATTGATCCTGTTGATGCTGCCGAAATTTTAAGGCAGGAAATAAGGTAATTAATATCAAAAATCAAATATAAGAGAGCTTATTTTCTCATAAATTCGAAATTTAGAATGCAAAATATGAGAGCATATTTTTTAACGAAAGTTAAAAAAGGACAAATTAAAATTTAAACAGGGATTTAATTGTGACTTAGTCTGTTAAAAACCTTGTTATTCTTCGAACAAAGTGAGAAGTCTGATAGTTCTCGCTACGGAGAGTATCAGACGGTACTCTCCTACGCTCGAACAATATGCAAAGCATGTTGTTCGAGCCCTGAGTTTTACCGAAGGGCTCGAACAATAAGGGTTTTCAACAAGCTCTTGTGATTTTAATATCTAATATTTAATATTTAAATTTGTATGACTAAAGTCGCTTTAAAAGATCATATTTTTCGCGGTTATGACCTAAGAGGCCTGGTTGGATCGGAGTTGACTCCCCAGACTGTTGCTCTTATTGGTAAAGGTTACGCTACCTGGCTCCTTCAGAGAAGAATTTACGATTGTGTAGTCGGTTATGATTGCCGAAATTCAAGCCCCGAGTTTCGTGATGTAATTGTCAGGGAACTGACCGATGCTGGAATCACAGTTTATGACATCGGAATGACTTTAACGCAAATTACCTATTTTGCCTGTTTTTACTTCAGGACAAGGGGAATGATTATGATTACAGCTTCGCATAATCCCAAAGAGTATAACGGCTTTAAATTCGGAACAGGTTACGCCGAAACCATGCTGACTGAAGATATTATCGAATTTAGAGAGTTGGTTAAGTCAGGTAAATTTATTACCCGTCTTCCGAAAGGAAGGCATATTCAAAAAGATATAAAGCATGATTACATTGAAGATTTAATGCGGCGGGTAGATAAGATCAGAAAATTTAAGGTTGTCGTTGATTCTTGTGCAGCCACGACTGGAGTGTATCTTCCTGACATACTTCGTAGGGCTGGCTGTCAGGTTATTGAACAAAATACCAAACCTGATGGCAATTTTCCCGTTGGGGTTCCGGATCCCACAGAGAGGGAAGTCCAGGAGAGACTTGCCAAAAGAGTTGTCAAAGAAGGCGCGGATTTGGGTTTCTCTTATGATGCGGATGGAGACCGGATTGGTGTAGTTGATGAGGCTGGGGGGTTAATTTGGAATGATACACTTGTGTCTTTATATGCTCAAGATATTTTAGACTCACTGCCTGGTTCTAAGATCGTCTACAATACTCTTTGCTCCAAGCAAGTTGATGATGTTGTGCGTGCAAAAGGTGGCAGACCAGTTATGTGGCTGACCGGCCACTCATTTATTAAGGCTAAGGTTAGAGAAGAGAGAGCGCCTTTCGGCGGAGAGCTCTCCGGGCATATTTATTTTGTGGATAACTTTTACGGGCATGACGACGGAGCGATGGCAACACTGCGGCTTCTCGCATATTTAACAAGGGTCAATAAATCTTTAAAACAAGCGGTTTTGGAGCTTCCCCAATACATCTCAAGCCCGGAAATTAAGGTCGGTTGTCCGGATGATGTTAAATTTCAGGTCGTATCCGAGAAAATTGGGGGCGAAGTTAAAAAAGTTTTCCCCAAGGCCCGTTATGTAGAAATTGACGGTGTGCGTATGGATACAGATGAGGAAATGTTAATCGTGCGCGCTTCCCAGAACGGGCCGTATCTCACGGTTAAATACGAAGCTAAGACTAAGAGTCAATTTGCCAGTCTTCGCAAGGTTATTTCTTCGATTCTCCACAAGTTTCCCCAGGTTGACTTTAAAGTTGGCGTTAATACGGATGCCTTGGACTAGTAACAATTGATCCTTCGATGTACTCAGGGTCACCCTGAGTTTGTCGAATGGGTGGCAATTGACAATGGACAAAAAACCTCGTCGTCATCCTGAACTTGATTCAGGATCCAGTATAGATTCCCGCTTTCGCGGGAATGACAGTAAGGAAGGAATGACCAAGCCTACTGTTCTTCTTGATGTAGACAATACGATTTTTGATAGGGAAGCTGTTCGAAAGATAGAGGGCAAGTTGATTGATGCCAATTATGGGAATGGCGCTGGCCGGCGTTTCCGGCAAATTATTGAGGAAGTTCGCAAAGATGTGGGATGGGGAGATATAAAGGAGGCATCAATTAGATTTGCTCGGGAGAGAGGATCTTCTGATTATGCATCGGCTTTGGCTGTTTTTTTAGAGTTGCCTTTTTCCCAATATTGGCGGCCCCACGCCAAAGAACTTGTTGAATATTTGGCTGCAAACTTTAACTTGATTATCTTTTCTGACGGCGATGATACGTTTCAAAAGGAGAAAATCGAAAAACTCGGACTTTACAAAAAGGCACGGGAAGTAATTATTTCCAGGTCAAAGATTGAGCTTTTTTTCGGTTTTAGTAAAAAATACCATGGGAAGCTAATTATTATCGATGATAGGCCAAAGGTAATTGAAGAGGCTAAGAGACTGCTTGGCAATGTGATCACGATTTGGATCAAACACGGTCGTCACGCTCAAGGTTATGAGAGGGTAAATGCGGATTTAGAGACAACTGATCTTAAAGAGGTTGTTCAGTATCTTAAGAGCAACCATTCTAAGGATTATTAATACCTTTTACGGAAGACGTTGAACGATACGGGCTTCGATTTATTCGAGTATTTTAAGTACCTGATTGTGTAGGAGCCCGTTTGAGAATAGTCCGTTGTCAGAAGTCAGCGAGAATTTACCTTCAAAATCCGAAAATTTGCCGCCAGCTTCCTCAACGCAAATTGCCGGTGCCGCAAAATCCCAAATGTTGCCTTTGGCATCGATATTAGTGTCAGCCTTTCCTCTTAAAAGATGGCTGAAGCTATAAGTGGAAAGACTTCGGCCTGTTTGAGCTATTTGGCTGATTTTAATAAATTGGTTACCCTTGCCAGTTTTGAAAAATTGTTTGACTTGACACCTAAAGGTTATATAAGCTTGGTTTAATTTCGAAATTCTGGAAACTCTGGTTTTTGCGTCATTGAAATAACAGCCCTTATTTTTTTCGGCGACAAAGACCTCGTCCATTGTTGGAAAGTAAATTACACCGATTATCGGTTGCCCGGCATCAAGTACGGCTATCAATGTAGCCCAAAACTGGCTGCCTCTGACAAAATCCCTGGTGCCGTCAATTGGGTCGATAACCCACTGGAGGCGAGCTTTGGGATTTGTGTTTTTAAGTTCTTCACCGATTATGCCGTGATCTGGAAATTTTTTGCTGATGATTTTTCTGGCCAGCTTTTCAGCTTCGATATCAGCTTGAGTGACAGGGGAATCATCGGGTTTATAAGAGACCTTTAATTGAGTCTTAAAGTAACTGTTGGCAAATTCACCGGCAGCTTTTGCCGCCTCGATGGCTGTATCTAACATTGTGGATAGTATACACCGCTTTTCGTTTAGCGTTAATCGGTTACGAAGCCAAGTTCAAATTTACAATTTTCAATTTACATTGAATTTTCAATATTCAAATTTTGAAACATTTAAACATTAAATCATTGGAAATTTATTTAAAATTGAGAATTTTAAATTGAAAATTAACGATCTTACGGAAGGACTAAACAGTCGGGAGTTTTTTTTAAACAGTGGAAGGGGTTTGAGTTATGGCAGACTATTGTCCCAAAAGCCATAGTACGGCCTCTTTTTTTAGACCCGCAGTCCGCCAATTAGCGGACGAGGATCGCAAGAAAGAAGCAGGAATACAAAGGTTAAGTGGAAGAAAGAGGTTGGGAAATGGCAGATTGTTGACCTAATAACCACAGAACCGCTTCTTTCTTATAGCGGCGGTCGCCGCGCGAGTTAATGCGGATTGCGGGCAGTTTACCTCGTTTGCCCCAGCGCTTGATTGTTAAAGGCGCGACACGCAAAATCTTGGCAACCTCTTTAACAGTTAATAAATCTGGCCATTCATCACCTAGGGCCATATAGCCTCCTAAGAATTGAAAATTGAAAATTGAAAATTGAAAATTTACTTAGAGAGAAGATCATTCTAGAACCATAGATTAACTTTTCCGAACTTGACTATATCACGCGGATAAAAAAGAGGTCAAGTAGGGAAAACAGCTGAAGTTGAAAGTTGAGAGTTGAAAGTTGAGAATTGTGTGTTGAAAATTTAGAATTAATTCATGGACAATTCTCATTACAAAAAAGAACTCTTAGAAAGATTGTTAAAGTTTTCAGTTCGCATTATTATTCTTGCATCAAAGCTTCCAAAAACGCCAGCTGGATTTGCGATCGCTAGTCAAATTATTAGATCGGCTTGCTCTATAGGTGCAAATTGCGAAGAGGCGCAGGATGCAATTTCTTTAAAAGAATTTTTACGTTCGATTAATATCAGCCTTAAAGAAGCCCGCGAAACTCGATACTGGTTAAAAGTAATTAAAGAGTCCAGATTACTGCCGGCTAGACTGGTTGATATAGAACTTGATGAGTGTAACCAAATCGTAGCTATTCTGACTACATCTGTAAAATCCATAAAGAAGAGAATTAGCTAACTTTCAACTTTCCACTTTCAATTCTCAACTCATTTGAGCTCAACTTTTGCACCGGCTGTCTCAAGCTTTGTCTTTGCTTCTTGGGCTGTCTCCTTATTGACTCCTTCCATCAACTGTTTGGGTGCGGCATCGACTAAGTCTTTGGCCTCTTTAAGTCCGAGTGTCGGAACAAGTTCCCTGACTGCTTTAATTACCGAAATTTTAGTTGCACCGGAATCGGCTATGATTACATTGAAAGTAGTCTGCTCGGATGCGCCTTCATCGGCTGTTGCGGATCCCGCCGCTCCGTTTGCGGCTATTGCCATAGGTGCAGCACTGACTCCGAACTTTTCTTCTAAAGCTTTAACCAGTTCTGAAAGTTCAAGAACAGAAAGTTTTTCGATTTGGCCAATTATATCTTCGAGTTTTTTACTGACCTTTACGGACGGCTTTGGGGGTTTTGTCTCCTCGGCCTTTTTCCCTTTTACCTCTTCTTTGACTTCCTCTGCGGCCTCTTCGGCTTTCTCGGCCGCTTCTTGCGCTTTTTCTGCCGATTCTTCGGCAGACTCAGCTGCTTTTTGAGCATCTTCTGCGACCTCTTCTACTTTCTCATCTTGTTTTTTGTCATCGTCTGGCATATAAATCACCTCCTTTGAATTGCTTAACGCTTGATGCTGAAAAAAATTCTAAATCCTAAATCCTAAATCCTAAATAATTTCAAAATTCTAATTTTAAAAACAGGTTTATGATTTTTGAATTTTGGTCATTTGTATTTGTTTAGAATTTAGATATTAGTGCTTAGTATTTATTGATTTAGTCTCAGCTATTTGGTCGAGTGCGAAAACGAGATTCCTGATATTAGCTTGTAAAACAGAGACAAATCCGTAAATTGGGGACGAGAGTGCTCCTACAACTTTACCCTGAAGAATGTCCAGGCTTGGAATTTTGGCAAGATTTTCGACCATTTCTTTTTCCAGAAAATCGTGGCCGAAGAATCCGAACTTGAATTTGGGAAATCCTAAAGTTTTAACAAATTCAAAGGTTGCTTTAAAAGGCGTGATTTCGTCTTGATAGGCGAAGATGACAGCGGAGGGGCCTTCTAAACTGGAAACTGGAAACTGGAAACTGGAAACTTGGAGCGCGCGAGCGAGGAGGGTGTTTTTGATGATTAATAATTCGCCGCCGGCTTCCTTAACTTTAGACCTTAGGTTTGCGATTTGATTAGCGTTAAGTCCGTGATAGTCGGCAAAGGCACAGACCTTAGATCGTCCGATTTTTTCCACCAGGCCTTTGATCTTTTCGGCTTTTATTTCTCGGTTATTGAGTTTTTTTGATTTGTCCATTATTGATCCTTCTATGTCATCCCGCACTTGATGCGGGATCCATAAACAGCTATCTAGCTGGATTCCCGCCCTTCGGTCTTGAGCTCAGGGTCGAAAGACTTTCGCGGGAATGACAGTTGAAAAAAAGACAACTGCGAAAAAAGAAAAAAAGCGCTCCGAAGACGAGCGCATCAAATCAGATACCGTACGGTATCTGATCGCCTGCGTAGGTCTTTTGATTAAGTCCTTCGATAAACTCAGGGCGCCTACGGTCTTCGGAATTAGAAGGACTATAACAATTATTTGTTTTTCTTGTCAACCCCGCATTAAAAAAGCCCCGAATAACCCCTCTTTGTGTTAGGTGGGTATTGAGGCTTTTTAATTTATATTCGCTCGCTCATGTAAACTTGAGGAGCAAATACCGAGGGCTTTAGCCCTCGGAAGTTTATCAAATCCGGGGTCTTTACTCTGAACTTTCCTCGTCTTTCTTTTCCTCCTCGTCTTCGTCTTTCTTTTCCTCGTCGTCGTTTGGTTGCGTTGTGTTCTCATCAATCATTTTGTTTTGTCACCTCGCTTTCCGTTTTTCCCACGTTAAAGTCCAAATATAAAACTTGGACAGTGGGAAAAACTACTCATGTGGTTGAGCAGGGGAAAGTTATCAAATGAAGGGTTGCCTTGTCAAGCCCTTGAAAATCCCTAAATCCTAAACTCTAAATTCTAAACTCTAAACAATTTCAAAATTCAAATGTTCAAATGATCAAAAAAATGATAGTCTATTGGAAACCTGATTCTTCGAACAAAATGAGAAGTTTGAGTTCTCGCCCTGAGTTTCGACGAAGGGCTCGAACAATATATTTATCATCCTGTTTTGAATTTTGTATTTTGGTCCTTTGAATTTGTTTAGGATTTAAGATTTAGAAATTAGAATTTAAATCGAGGATAAGTCCAACTTTATCGCCGGACTCATTGTGGATTTAATAACTGCCTTTTTAATTTTGTTGGGGCCGATTGCAAAAAATAGAGTTTTTAGGTTTTCTTCAAGTTGTTCGGGCTTATAGGAAAGCTTACCAAGCTTTGTATGGATGATTGGCGCACTTGGGTCTGATTTGTACTCGAAAGTGGTGCCTGAGGCGCTTTCGAGGGCGCTGGCGACATTTTCGGTGACAGTGTTGTTTTTAGGATTAGGCATTAGGCCGCGAGGTCCCAGTATCTTAGCGACTTTAGCCAACTGCGGCATGTATTTTGGCTGGGCAATAACGATATCAAAATCACGATTCGGTTTGAGTTTACCGCTGTCAATCTCATCAATAGTTTTTTCATTTGCCCAGATTATTTGGTTGTCGGTCTTTGGGGTGGTTGCTGATTGACTGGCAAAGATTAGGATTTTCTTTTGCTTCTTGGTGTTAACAGCGTGAGGCAAATTGACATTACCCCGCATGTTTTTGTCTGTGACATTAAGATGGATTTCGATAGTTGGATCAAAATGGGTAGGAGAAGTTTTGAACAAAAGACCTATCGCTTCGCGAGCGGGGTAGAGTTTGTTTTTGTCAATGAGTTGGTTTGCACTAAGATATTTCTGGCCCAAATGGTGAAGGCTTCCGGGTTTTCTTGCTACCACAGAGGGCGATTGCTTTTTGATCACTGGGGGTGCTGAGGGTTTAGGAGGAACAGAAGGACCAGATGTAGTTTTGACCTCTGATTCCTTTGGTCCCTTTATAACTTCTTCTTTTTCCCTTTTCTCTCCCCTCCGGGCCAGAGTGCCCTCCGGACCGGTGGCCTTAATTTTGGCGACACCAGTTAATTTCTCCGCATGCTTGCGGGAGGTTTTAATCTCCTGCTCGCCTGAAGATAAGTCTATTACTTTGATTCTGGTAGTACCCATGCATCACTCCCTAAAATTCTAAATTCTAAATCCTAAATAATTTCAAAATTCTAATTTTCAAAACAGGTTTATGATTTTTGAATTTTGGTCATTTGTATTTGTTTAGGATTTAGATATTAGTGCTTAGGTTTTGTTGCATTAATCTGTGATCTCTACGCCCATGCTCCTTGCTGTGCCTTGGACGATCTTGACTGCTTGATCCAGATCCTTGGTATTTAAATCCGGAAGTTTAACTTCTGCAATTTTTTTAGCTTGATCCCGAGTCAGCTTACCGACAGTTATCTTGCCGGTCGTTTGGGCGCCTTTTTCAAGCCCTGTGGCTTTTTTAATAAGTTCTGCGACTGGCGGCTTTTTGACGATGAAAGAAAAAGTTCGATCCTCGTAAACAGTAATTACTGCCGGCAAGATAGTGCCTTTTTGGTCTTGCGTTTTTTCGTTGAAGGCGCGGACAAAATCCATGATCGGCAAGCCATGCTGACCCAGAGCCGGACCAACCGGCGGAGCGGCAGTTGCCTCCCCGGCGGCAATATTAAGTTTGATGAAAGTTTTTACCTTTTTAGCCATTTTTAGATTACCGTTGATTTAGGAAGTATACGTTAAATGAAGCTGATTTTTCAAGGTTACTGATTTTCCAAGGCGTCAAAGACTTCTTTGGATAGCAAAGCGATTTGTTCGGAGGTGTTTTCCGTGGAAGTAGTATTACTCAAAAAGACAAAAATGTAATCGCTTTTTTTGCCAAGGATAATGCCGACGTCGTGGCGGAGACTATCAAGTTCTCCGGTTTTGTGACCTACTTTGATATCCTCAGGTAAATATTTGGGAATTCTGTCATTGATCTGTTGTGCAAAAAGAAGAGTCTTCATTTCCCCGGAAGCTTGTTGTGAAACTGCCGAACCTCGATAGATTCTTTCCAAAAGATCTCCGACTGATCGGGCAGTGGCCGAAGGAGAATCAGGCCCCGCCAGATCGATTTGTCCCAATCCCTCTTCTTCCATAAGTTTGTCGATACTGCTCCAGCCGAGCTTTTCAGCAAGCAGAATTGCCGAATCATTGTCGGAAATTGTGATCATCAGACGAAGAGCTTCGGCGACACTGTCTTTTTTTAACTGATTTTTTTCGATCGCATCGTAGACTGCCCACATCACCGCGAGTTTGTAAATGCTGGCAGAAGGGAATTTTTGATCGGAATTTATTTCCCAGGACTTTCCGGTTTTTAAGTCTTTGATATAAATTGCTACTTCACCGGAGAAATTGGGTGCCGTATCTGCGATCAGTTTCTCTACAGGATCTGGTTGAGGTAGAGGCGTTTCTTTCTCCTCGATGAGATTTTGTGCTCCCGAATAGAAATTGTCAGGAGTATTATCCGTCTGGTCTTTTTTGGTGATGACGCTGACAATATTCGCCGCAATGACAAGAAGTGCGAGGACCAATAAAGCCGCAATAAGTTTCTTTGAAGGTTGGAGTAGAAGTTTTTTAACCCTTCCCAAAACCGTCATTTCAGCATGACGAGTTAGGGGTGCTACGGGTTTGCCAGATTTAACATAGATTTTTTTAATTTGGGGCACTTATTCTGTCCTTGTTCACTCCCGGAGTGAGCTAAGATTCGACCAGGCGCACTCCGGGAGTGTCATTCCGGATCTGATTCGGAATCCGTTTTGTTTCTATACAGAATCCGTTTGCTGCTAGCAACCACCCTACTCATTATACGTGTTAACTGACTTGGTTCTTTTAGAGTCTGGTATGGAAGAAGGTAAATAAAGAAATTGGGATCTCCAAAAGCTTCTTGAGCATCTTCCGATAAAGGGATATTGAATGCTTTGCAAATCTGCAAACAGTCATCTCCTTCAAGAAGAGCACCTGGTTCATCCATAGCATTTGCCAATCCAACCTTCTCTGCAACTTGATCGAAAACCATTTGTCGTTGGATAGCCTTAGGATTAACTTGTTTTTCTACTTCTCTTGTCATAATTTTGCAACCTGCAAGAAGTCCAACTCAACTGGTGTTTCGCGGCCGAAGATACTGACTAATACTTTGAGTTTGCCTTTTCCCTCGTCAATCTCGGAGATTGAACCTAAAAATTCCGAAAACGGACCATCGGTAATCTTGACTGCCTCGCCAACAGAAAAAGTTGCTTTGAATTTGGGTGCTTCCAAGCTCATGAACTTTTTAATACTTTCAACCTCTTCTTCAGCTAGAGGGGTTGGTTTATTGGCGCTTCCGACGAAGCCGGTGATGCCTGGGGTAGTTCTAACTGCGAGCCAGGTATTATCGTCTAAAACCATGCGGACAAGCAGGTAACCCGGAAAGATTTTTTCCTTAACTTTATTTTTTCTGCCTTCTTTGATTTCAATCTTTTCCTGTGTTGGAACTAAAATATCCAAAATTTTATCCCCGAGTTTTTGCGATGCAATCCTTTGCTTGAGGGTTGTGGCAACTTTAGCTTCGTGTCCCGAGTATGTGTGGACGACGTACCAGTGGGCCCCTTTGACATCCTTTTTAGAGGGTACAGAAGGTGCAGAAGGTTCAGAGGTGTCAGTGACTGGTGTTTCCTTTGGTTCTTCTGTCGTCTTTGGTTGCCCTGGCTCTTCTGTTACCCCTGAATTCTCGGGCTCTTTTGGTTCCTTTGTCACATTTGGCCCTTTTGTTACATTTGTTTCTTCCATATTACTTTATAAAATTTTCAGTTATTTTTGTAAACAAAGCGTCAAGTCCGGCTATGTAGGCACCGACAATAACTGAGACGATAAGCACAAGTAATGTCAGGCGCAAAGTCACAGCCCTTGTCGGCCAGACTACCTTACTTAGCTCTATTCTTGACTCTTTCAGATAAGCGATTGGACTAAATGCCATGGTGTGGGTATGGTAACACGCTGGGGATTTCTTAGGCAAGTCACGTTCATATACTTGAAATTGCAAATGATAAAACTTGAGTGCTAGAATGAAATTTGCCTTCCTTCGCTAATCTACTTCGCTCGAAGAGCTTCGAGGATCAAGAAAGCTTCGGAGGGTTAAAGTTTAGATGACAAAAAAAGTCAGAAAAGTTGTTATTCCGGCAGCCGGGTTTGGGACGCGGTTTCTGCCGGCGACAAAAGCTTCACCAAAGGAGATGCTGCCGATTGTCGATAAGCCGATTATCCAGTACGTGGTTGAGCAGGCGGTTGAGGCGGGAATTGAGGAAATTATTGTCGTTACTGGCTGGCACAAACGGGCAATTGAGGACCATTTCGATACCCATTTTGAACTGGAAGCTCGGCTTGATAAAGATGGAAAAGTAAAAGAACTTGCTGAAATTAGGAGAATTTCAAATCTGGCCAATTTTGTTTACGTGCGGCAAAAAGAACCGCTTGGGAATGGTCATGCAGTTTTGGTTGCCAAAGACATTGTCGGTGATGAGCCGTTTTTAGTGATGTGGGGGGATGAATTTTTCCAAGCTTCCCCTGTGGCACCTAAGCAGTTGATTGATGCTTATGAAAAGTACGGGGCCCCGGTTATTGCCGGTGTTAGAATTGAAAAGCCCGATCTTTCAAAATACGGAATAGCTGATATTACTCCGGTTAAAGACAATATTTTCAAGATTGCTAAGATTGTCGAGAAGCCAGATCCCGACGAGGCGCCGTCGGACTTAGCGACCCACGGCAGTTATTTATTCACTCCTGATGTTTTTGAAATTTTAGAAGATTTAAAGCCGGGCAGGGATGGCGAAATTTGGATTGCCGACGCGATTGATCAGTTGATTTTGCGACGGGACGTTTATGCTTGCGAACTTCAAAATGCTAAATACTACGACTGCGGGTCAAAAGTAAGTTATCTAAAGGCGGTTATTGATCATGGTCTGGCGCGTGAAGATGTCAACGGAGAACTTAGGGAATACCTCAAGAGCCTCAAGTTATAAGGGTATCACGGGTAGTCAGGGTATCACGGGTATCACGAGCTCTATGAAATTAATCTATCTAAGCCCGTGGTACTTGTGATACTCTTGATTCTCGTGGTACTCTTCTTTCGTGGCTCGTCATTTGGCTGTTTTTGCTCCCGAGGCGATTGAGAAAATTTTTTCCGGTGTTAAGAAGGTGGAGGGCAGATTTTCGCAAGTCAGGATTCCACCTTTTGGCAAGGTGTCCGCGGGTGACACGGTTTTAATAAAGAAACCGGGCGAGAAAATTGTCGGCCAATTTCTGGTTGACAGGGTTGTCTATTTTGATCATCCGACGAAGGAAGAGATAGAGCAGGTTAAGAGGAAATACGGCTCTGGGATGGCATTGCCGAAAATTTTTTGGCTGGATAAGGAAAAAATCAACTATATCACCTTAATGTTTATTAAATCAGTGACCAAATTCATCGTTGAGCCCCAGATCCCCAAGCGCGATTTAAGACCGTGGGTGGTTTTAGAATAGAGGGTGGTAAGGGTAACGAAGTCCGTATTGTTTAGCGGTTACGTTAGACGTCAAACTCCTCACGAAACGGGCGTCGTAACCGATTGACCCTAAACGATTAATTTGCAGATTACGGCCGGGGCATTTGAACTTCTTCTTAACTTTGCTACACTTAAATTAGGTGATTTGAAAGGAAGCCCGCCTGATCTCACCCCGCCCTTTTACAAAAAGGCGGGGAGCGATCTTTGGCGGGTAAAGGGGGTGAGTCTGTTTTGTCAGATCAGGAAGATTATCAATCACTATTGTCCGATTTAGTCAAAAAGCAAATGGTGATGCTGGGGCCGCAAGTTGCTATATCAAAAGCTCGAACAGTGGCCGGTTTAACCGTAGGTCAGGATGGTCAGGTCACGGCAATTAGCGGTGATCCGCATAGTGCCTTGGAACAATTAGCGAGTGAATACATGAAACTTTCCGGCCAGATTGCCAATACTACACTGCAGTCATTATTGGAACAGTATCCTGCGATTAAGAGCCGCGGATTACAACAAGCTTGAAATCATGGACCCGACAATTAGTTTAGCCCTGGTTATGATTATCGGCACGATAGCCGGAATTTTAGGTTATTTTTTTGAACGGCAAAGATTTAATGAAGAATTGTCCCGCCGGAAGCAACGCGAAGAAGAACTCGCAAGACGCGCTTATGAAACAATAATCTTAAAAGAAATCGGTGACAGGATTGGTTATTCTCTGAACGGTGCCAAAATAATCGAGATTATCTCAGGTTCGCTGGGTCAATTACTGCCATATTCAACTGTTTCTTATATAATCGCCAACGAGCAAGAGGAGAAAATTATCTTTTCCTGCACGGTTGCTGAGACGGTCAGTCCCGTCTTTGTTGAACACGTCAAGGTGATAATGCTGGCTGCTTTATCTGAGATGACCCAAAAACAATTCAGAAAGAGTGATTTAGATGAAAGCATTCAGGGAGTAATACTTGATGAAGGGTCAGCCGAACTTGTTGGCTCTTACTTTAATCTGCCAATTGTGATTTCAGGAAAACTTGGCGGAATTATAAATGTTGCTTCCAATCAGAAGAACTTGTACAGTGAAAAAAATACCGAAGTACTTTATAGAATTGCCAGACAAGCATCAGAGGCAGTTTCCAAACTCCACGAAGTTTTAGAAAATGAGAAAGCAAGACTTTCACAGGCCGTTCAATCACTTTCTGATGGTCTGATTATGGTTGATACCAGATATCGGCTGGTTTTGGCTAATAGAAAAGTTGCCGATCTTCTAGGAACAATTGCAAACCCTTCACTTTTTGATATTGCTAACGCTCTTTCCGGTACTTTAGACTTGCGAAGTCATGTTGAAGAAGCTCTTAAATCTGAAGGAGAAACGCCTTCTTCTGAAATTGTTGTCCATGATAAAGTTTTGCAGGTCGCGGTTCTTAGAGTCTTAGATAAGAGAACGAATGAGCCGATGGGGGCAATTGTTCTATTCCATGACATTACCGACGCGAAATCCTTAGAGCAGTTAAGGCGTGATTTTAGCGCTATGATGGTTCACGAACTGCGGTCTCCACTAACTAGTATCCGCTCGACGGTGGAACTTTTAAAAGACGATTTTGCCAAACTGAAAGAGGAGGATCTTGTCAAATACCTGACAAGTGTTGATGTAACCTCGCAAGCGATGCTTGAGCTTATTAATGATCTTTTAGATGTTGCCAAACTAGAAGCTGGTAAATTTGATGTGATTTGCGAAACGGGACCTATTGCCGATTCGATTACCGAAAGGACAGAAAGCTTCAAGCCTCAAATAGAAGAAAAAGGCTTAAGACTGACAGTGGAAATTGAAAAGGGTTTACCCTCTGGCTATTTTGATAAAATTCGGATAAAGCAGGTACTCAATAACTTGCTTTCTAATGCTATCAAATACACTCAAACAGGCGAGATAAAAGTAAAGGTCGCCAAGGATACGAGCGATGGGCAGACAAGTGATATTTTGATTAGCGTATCTGATACGGGTATCGGTATTGAAGCCGACCAAATAGATTCACTATTTTCTAAATTCGGCCAGCTTAAAGCCGGCAGAAATAAAGCCGGTCTGAAAAGTTCAGGCTTGGGACTTTATATTGCCAAGGGTATTGTAGAGGCCTGGGGCGGTAAGATTTGGGTAAGATCAGAGGGTCAGGGTTTGGGTAGCACTTTTTATTTCACCGTGCCCATTGCCGAGTCTGACAATAAAGAAGAAGCATCTTCTATCAGCGGCAAAATTTATCCTAGCGAAAAAATCGCCCATGCATGATATTATATTATTAGTAAGGGTTTAAATATGGCTAGAATAATAATAGTTGAAGACGATCAGACGTTAGCGGCTATTTATAAGCAGAAGATAGAGGAAGGCGGCCATACGGTTTCAATCATTGAGGATAGTAAGGCAGTGTCGACGATCACTGCTGCCAGGCCGGATTTGGTGATTTTGGATATATTGATGCCTAACGTAAACGGACTTGATATTTTGCGGGAAATAAAAGCCAACGCCCAAACCTCAGTAATCCCTGTTCTTTTATTGACTAATGTTGCCGAAGATGCTAGTGTTGCCAAAGGTCTTCAGTATGGTGCCTACGGGTATCTCTTAAAATCTGAGACTACGCCCGACCAGGTACTGCCCAGAGTTAATATGATGCTTGAGGAAACGAAACCGCCCACACCCTAAGAAATGGCCAAAATAATTATAGTTGAAGATGATTTGAAGGTGGCTAATAATTACAGGAATAGATTAGCTCAAGAACAGCACGACGTAAAGATTGTCGCAGACGTTCAAGCCATTAATATGATTTCGACGGAAAAACCGGATTTGGTACTTCTTGATATTCTGATGCCCAAAATAAATGGCTTGGCAATACTTCGCGAAATAAAAGCTCAGAATGAGCTTTTCGATATTCCGTTTTTAATCTTGACAAATGTGGAAGGAGCCCAGGAGGTTCAACAGGCAATTGAACTGGGGGCCAGCGGGTATTTAGTTAAAGCTGATACCAGTCTTGATTTGTTAGTCCAAAAAGTAAACGATATAATTTCAGCAGGTGCCCTTGGCACAGGAGTAAAAACCTAGCGATATTTGTTATCTTCAATGTTTTTCCCAATTTTTGTTAAAGAAAGGCAGGTGATTTAAAGAATAAATGGCTACTAAATTATTCGTAGGAAGTTTGCCTTTTGCGACAACCAGTGACCAGTTGCGGGCAATCTTCGAAAAAGTTGGAAAAGTTGCTGACGCCAATGTAGTTACCGATAAGATGACCGGCAGGTCACGCGGATTCGGTTTTGTCGAGATGGCAACTGAAGAAGATGCGAAAAAAGCAGTCGATAAGTTAAACGGCAGTGATGTTGACGGCAGGAAGATTTTTGTTTCCGAAGCCAGACCACAGGCTCCGAGAGAAGGATAGTTTGTTTCCCGGTTCACTCCCGGAGTGAGCCAGGGTACAGCTTTGCGCACTCCGGGAGTGTCATCCGGGCGATTTTAGATTTCGATGATTTCGTCTAAGGTTTTTCCTAAAACTTTCGCGCGGCCCTGACTGATAACGACCAAATCTTCGATTCTTATTCCTCCCCAAGGGAGATAAAGGCCGGGTTCAATGGAAAAGACCATATTTTCCAAAAGCAGCTCGTTTCTGGTAGGTCTAATATATGGATTTTCGTGGATATCGAGACCAACACCGTGGCCAAGTCCATGAATGAAATATTGATGAAGCATCTTTTTTTTGAAAACATTGTTGGCGGTATGATACACGTCGGAGGCTTTGATGCCATGAGTGATTTTGGAAATAGCGGTTTTTTGGGCATTTAAAACATGATGGTAAATATTTTGCATTTCTTCTGTCGGTTTGCCGATAAAGATAGTTCTTGAGAGGTCCGCACAATAATTTTGGTATTTGGCGCCAAAGTCCAAAAGCAAAACTTGCCCTTTTTTGATTTTCTGCTTGCCGGTTAGATAGTGGGGAAGAGCGGAGTTTTGGCCTGATGCGACGATACTTTCAAAGGCCAAGCCATCAGCACCTATAGATTTAATGATCTTGGTTAATTTTTCGGCAATTTCAGCTTCTGTCTGGCCAGTTTTGATTGTTTTGACAAGCTGTTCAAAGGCCTCTTGGGAAATAATTTGGGCTTTTTCGATTCGTTTGATCTCGTCGTCTGTTTTGATAAGGCGTATGTCTTCGACGAAATTTTTGGTTGGGATTAATTCAAGTTGCGTAATTCGATTGTCATTCCCGCGAAAGTCTTTCGACCCTGAGCTCAAGACCGAAGGGCCAGAATCCGATCCTCGCGTTCGCGAGGATGACATGAATGCTGTTTTAAATTTCTGAAATTCTGAGAATTTCAGGTCGTCTTGTTCAAAGCCAGACTTCGCTTGGCCTTGCCGGACTACGGTGGGCAAACCCATTCTGGTTTCACCCCCGGGGTGAGCCAGGTTGGATCTTTGCACACCCCGGGGGTGTTTCTCAATTTCCTTTTTTCCACCTCCGAGGTGGGCTCTGACTCCTCGGAGGTGAGTTTGAGATAAAAGTTGCAGCGCAACTTCAAAAATCTGGTCCCGTTCATCGACAATTTTGACCTTAAGATTGCGGCTTTTGACTTTAGTGGCTTCAGTTTGATAAAGCCGGGCAGTTATCAAAATTGGTGTTGGACAAAAGACAAGAACCGATTCCCGCTCTGTGGGTGAAACACCCTTAAATCCGGTCAGATAAAAAATATTGGTGGGATTAGTGACGATAAAGCCGTCAAGCTTATTATCTTTAAGCTTTCTTTGAAAATCCAAAATTCTTTCTGGATAATCCATCAAGAAGGAATTATATACCAACAGCGGCATTTTCGCTTTTCTCCAACTAAACGCTAGACGCTAATTTACTAGACGCTATTTCAATACTATTTTGCCCTCTTGCTTTTTATCGTTTTCTATCCTATAATATTAAGTTATGAGAGAAGCAGATTATGGTTCAGGATCAGGCAACGAACACCGAAATGTTTCGCGGGGATTGAAGGCAGCCGCATTTGTTGGTCTTTTGATGGTTGTACTCCGTGGGGGACAGGTAACGACTGAGAGCCCAGGACAGACGTTTGATGCTCCGGTTGACACTGTAAGAACAGCTGCACAGTTTACAGTTGATGCTGTCGAAACCACAGTGCAGATTGGTGAAAAGGCAGTCGGAATCGGGGATAAGGCTCTAGATAAGGGTGGAGATACTAAAGAGGCTTTAGGTGATATCTGGGGTCGAAACTGGTAAAAATTAATATTGGTTGTTCTTCTTAAAATTCCTCTTTTGTAATACCAGCTTGTTTTAAAATATTTTGAAGGGTGCCAGGTTTTAAATCATTATTATGATAAGGAACAGTAACCCTAAGATTCTTCTTTTTTGTAAAGTCGATGACTGCCTTTTTGTCTCACGAATGTAAACCCGTTTTTCTCCAAGACTTTAATTATCTGTCTTGGTTTAACAGATTTCATAGTTGAATATTGATCGGAGAGACGACGATTGGTTTTGTTTCTTCGGGAATTTCGGATTCTTTCAGATCTTCAAGATAAAGCTGAGCCGCCTCCTTGATATTTTTCAGGGCTTCTTCAAAAGTATCACCCTCTGAGATACAGCCAGGAAGTGCAGGAATAGTTACAGAATAACCACCGACCTTTTCTGGTTCAAAAATCTCAGTATATTTTAGTACTTGGGCTTTTTTGGATTTCATGGCGAGGTTATTATACCAAAAAGTCTACATAGCGAACGACGTGGCACGGGTGCCAGGATTCGAACCCGGACTAATGCTTTT
>MFCA01000005.1 GCA_001775095.1 Candidatus Curtissbacteria bacterium RIFOXYA1_FULL_41_14 | reverse complement strand
CTCGTCCCGTGTGCCTACCTTTGCCAAACTCAGAGTTTTACCCTGAGCCGATTCGGTCTGAGCTCACGGTCGAAGACTTGTCGAAGGGTGGGGGCACAGGGACTCGAACCCTGAACCGATCGCTTAAGAGGCGATTGCTCTGCCAGTTGAGCTATACCCCCTCGTCGCTTCGCTCCTCGGGGTAAACCCCTTAGAGATCAACGATGTTTTCTTTAAATGATTCCAACCTTTAATTTCTCTTTCCCTTTTTGCGGCACTCACTTTGTCTTTGTGTTTCTCAATATATACAAGTTTAACTGGTAATTTACCATATAAAGATCTTGCACCCTTTTTGTTGTTATGTTCAACCTCTCTTCTTTTTGGGTTTGTACTTATACCCGTATAGATTGTGCTGTCAGAGCATAACACCATATATACAAACCAATTAGCCATTTTCTCTTTTGGCGTTTACTCCGAACGAATGTGAGGTGCCCCTGGAGGGAATTGAACCCCCAACCACTCGGTTCGAAGCCGAGTACTCTATCCGTTGAGCTACAGGGGCAGGTTTTTATACCAGCCAAATTGTATCGCGGTTTTGCGTCGATGACAATTGGCACACCTGATTTCACATTTTTCAATTTCGTTGCGTACTTTATCGATGGATGGTCCATTTCTAACCAATCTTGTTACTTCTATCAATTTATCTTTTAAATGATCAAATTCTAAAACTACTGGATCTGTTTCTCCGCAATCAACGCATGCGTGTTTTTTTAAATAGTTCCACAGGTATCTTCTAAGAAAGGTTCTTATTTCTTCGTTTCTCCTTTTTGCTTTCAATAAATAATATTGCCTGTTGTTATAGTAATGATTTCTAATGAATGTTCGGCTACAATTTTTACAGTGTGAATGTAAAATTCCTTTCGATTTAATTTTAAAGTTGAAATCAGATAATGGTTTGTTTTGTAGACAATGGGTGCATAGTTTCACGCATAAATTATACTTCGGACTATTGTATCTTCTCAAGTCCTTATATCGTGATGGCCAAATTCTTATGAGTTACAGTTGAGATTTAGTCCAGATCGTCGTGGCCGACAAGGGGTTTGACGCCTTCGTCGTCACCTGAGAGGCCGACTTTTTCTTGTTTTGTTGATGGCTGTTTTAAACCTATTTTTTCCATTTGCTTACAAATCCCAATAAAAAGGGATAGACGGCAAATAAGAAAATATAATTATCCCAAGACAAGACTTTGGTCGGTGCATTCAAAAAATCATACCAGGTAGAAAGCCCTATAAAGCGGGCAAAAATATTAAGAACTATCGCAACGATTAGGATTCTTAATCCCACAATCAAAGTTTCTTTCCATTCAAAAGATTTCTTTGGGTTTTTTATCGGGCAGGTATTTCTCCCTAGTAATTGATAAAATACGCACCAACTGGAAAGCGCTTCGTATATGCTAAAAAGCCCTGCCAGTGCCATAAATGTACTTTTATTTATTAGGGCAAGTGAGATTAAAACTACTCCGATTAAAAGTCTGGCTATTCTGTCTTTTGTTCCAATGTTCGGTTTCATATATATTAATTAAACCAAAACGGCGAATGATTTTGAAATAACGGCGATTGCAATTTCTTTTTGAGGGCCTGCCCTTCCGTAATTTTACTTGTCCACGAGTCAACATAATACACTCAGGGGTGGTTATTATTCTCTTTGACTCACTTTGGTTTTTAAGTCATCAATATTGACGAAATGATATATAATGTAATTGCAAGTAAATCCTCGTGCGTGGGCTTCCGGATGGTTGCTCGTAAATAACGTACGGGGTTTTGTGTTTTTAAGGAAATAGTGGATTCTCTTCGATTATTTTGCTTTTGATTAGATTGTAATAACTATCGTCTTCTTGTTCATACTTCCTAAAAATAGCCCAACTGATAAAATCAACTGCTTGCAGGGATTTTTCCTGAAAAGGGTTCTTTATTTGAATACTTATATTAGTTTTATGACGATTTTTTATCTGTGAGTTGAGATAGTTTTTGAAATTTTTATTTAAAAACTTATTCGTTTCTCTTCGAGATGCTACTAATTCTATTTTGCTAATAGTAGGAATTAATCTTTTCGAGTAAATTCTATCCAAAAGGATATTGGTTACATAGTTATAAAGAACTTGCTTTTCATCTTTGAGTCTTGTATACACCTTCTTTTTGTTGAGATAAATTGTCATTATATGGCATTCTTTTTCAGCCAAGCGTTTTAGCAACCTTCGACGGGTAATAGGTCTTTCTTTTACAGCATGTAAGACTCCAAATTTTCTTTTAAGTTTCTTTTTTAGTTCTGAGTGCGTTTTCTTTACGATTTTCTCAACTGAACTTTTATTCTCAATAAATAAACATGTAACCACAAAAACTTTTGAAGTTTTCTTCTTAGTGAAATTAAAACCTAAATCGCCAGACTCGTCCAGAAAAATATAGCTCATTATCTTCTCTGCAAAAATTATAGCAAGAAATTATAAAGGGGATAGGATTTAGTTTGTTTTGTTTTACAATTGCAATTTCTTTCCTTCACTTCGATAAACTCAGTGTAAACGAAGCTCAGGGCAAGCCGGCGTGTGGCCGTCGAGTTTTATCCACCTTCGCATAAGCAGAGCTTGCGGTTCTCGTCCTTCGATGAACTCAGGACTGCGGGCCTAAAAGCTTCGGCGGACAAGTAAACTAACTGGCCTATTTGTTTTTCGTATTCGCATATTTTGGCTTGTTGCGGCAGGATAGTTGAGGACCGTCCCTGACCTACTGACCTACATGGAGCCCCAATCCATTCGAGTCGGGTCTTTCTCTCATTGCAAGATAAAACTCGCCTTGAGTTAGTTGTCCAAATTGAGGTTTTTCGTTAGCTTCATCCTGAAGGAAGCTTTGCTGTCCTTTTTGTCTTTCTGGACACATCATAAGGCGAATATTTTACCTCAAATTAGCCTGAAAAGCGACTTTATAGAAGAAAAATTAATTTATGATAAGAATTAAGGGTTTATTTTTTAGCAATTGCTGGTACTTCTAAGAGCAACCAAATGTCGTCTTTTTCACACCAATAAGTACACCTTTTATATTTTACCTTTGGTTTGACGCTCAAATTGTAGCTAAAGCCTCTTTTTGTAACTCGCAACTTCTTTTTGCATTTTGGACAAT
This sequence comes from Candidatus Curtissbacteria bacterium RIFOXYA1_FULL_41_14, assembly GCA_001775095.1. Lineage (GTDB taxonomy): Bacteria > Patescibacteriota > Microgenomatia > Curtissbacterales > GWA2-41-24 > GWC1-40-35. The sequence continues at coordinate 8,779 of MFCA01000005.1, read as the reverse complement.
CCATGACAGTTTTTTGTCTTAAACGCAACTGGGGTGTCCACCTAAGCCAAGATATGCAACGTCAGCAGGGGTAGAGGTTAATGCTGCCCATCTAGGGTATCTCAAGGCCAAGGCATGGAAATCGTCTAAACTTTCCATGTCCTCCCCAAATTGAGCTTGCTTTTCAGGGTCAGGATAAATTTTAGCAAGATCCCAATATGGTTTCCCGCTGCCGTCTAGCGAGATATATGTTTTTCTGCTCCTTTGTGGATCAAGTTCTTCTCCTGGTGGAAACTCTGATGATGGTAAAGAGGATCTTATTTCTCTCATCTAGTTCACCTCCTTCAGGCAGTAGTATTTTACTACTCTTGTCAAGAGTCGGAATTAAAGTTGAGTTGTCTCTGCTTTTGTGAAGAAATTATTGAATCATGGAATCTGCATGATACATTTCGAATGTGTTTTTTAATATATAATGAATCTGTTATGGTGACGGTTAAAAATGAAAAAGAACCTTCTGGTACATTTGCAGAAATAAAGAACCAACTTCTTCCTTATGGCAAATTTTTTCTTGAAGCAGTTAAACGATTTAATTTAGAAGATCAGGTTGGATTCGGAATTGATACTAGATTACACTGGACTCTGCCTATTGGTTCTTGTGTTACTACCATTGTTTCAGATGAGACAGGAATTATCCATAGGAAGGGATTTTCTTTGCAGCAAGCAGATATTTGCGCAGGAAAAGAGGAAGAGATCATTTGGATTGTCCGACCTCCAATCAAACCGGGAGGATACCATTTCGCCGTGCAGGAAGCCGTTCAGTTTATTTTCCATTAGATATGTAAAGAAATGTTCCCCGCCTTCTTCCGGGCGGCTATTTCCATACAAATTGCATAATTGGACTTCCAATGCCAATGAATTAACAATGGCGGCAATGCCGTCCGATGAAAGCTTTGCACCCCGATTCTATCGCTTTTTGACCAAGTATTTCGGCTGATTTACACGAACGCGAGTAAGTAATTGCTCCCTTTAAAATTGCCTCATTACTGCCTACTTCAATCAGAACAGAATCATCATGACCAAAAACTGAATTAGAATTTCCGTGTCCATTAATAAGAATAAATGTGGGTTTAATTTTATTTACAACAGAGGTAAACACCTGCTTGTTTGCCCTTGTGCCTTTTAAGTCAACCGTCTGGGTTAAGTCCAAAGCAGTCTGGGTCCAAAAAAAAAGATAATTTGTAGTGAGATCATGATTAGGGCGAGTAACGATAACTTTACTCATCAGGTAATAGAATACCCTTTTTAAGAGATTTAAGATATTTCAGTTGAATCTCAACAATTTTTTTACCAATCTCGTTATTTTCAGTAACACCCTGAATAAGTTCTTCTTTGCTATATTCCCTATCTGCACCAATAGAAATCTTTTTACCAGTAGAAAATACTCTTAATCTTGCAATGACAAGATTTCTTATATCTGAATCAGAGATTGTTTTTCTTGTTACTTTTTTCATATTATTTCAAGTGCTGCAAGTTTCTCTAAAATTTGTTTAGATAAAGGAGTTTTGTTTTCTATTTCTAACCTTGCAATCTTCCAAGTAATAGGTTCATCTTTTATCACCAACACGATGTCATCTCGTAAACCTAAAGGCAGCCTATTATATACCTTAAAGAAACGTTCTTCTAAATCCATTCTATTTGATTTTAGAATAAGTTGCTATGAGTAGCAACTCTTGCACATAACACCCTACATAAAATAATTTCTTAATTAGTCTCGTTCTACAATTTCAATTTCTTCTTGAGGGAGGCCGTAGAGTTTATCTATGGTGAGTAAATCGAACTATAAACTAACTGGCCTATTTGTTTTTCGTATTCGCATATTTTGGCTTGTTGCGGCAGGATAGTTGAGGACCGTCCCCTGATCTACATCTGACAAAGTATGTGGAAAAATCAGAGCTGATTAAATTTTTGGGCAAGTGCTGAACTTTCATAGCTCATCTTTACCACTTGATCCCAAAGAGCAATGTCATCCTGACTTGGAGTCTTACCTTCGCTAAGCCTATTGCTTAACGTCTCGCAAAAATCAATTTGCCTATTGAATGAATCAATCATTCTCTCCAATTCGTCTCTGGGACATCTAGAACAATTTCTCCAAGATTCTCGAACGACTCTTAGCTCTGAAAGGTATTTATTTATCTGATTAACATTAATCGTGGGCGAAACCTTTGGGGCTGGAACGTTTTTCTGTGATGAATAAGAAACTGAACTTTTTGGATAGTTCAGGGTTGTCTGGCCACCTTTTATAAGCTGGTCAACAACTGGCATTAAAAATTTTGAGGACAAAGCATTACCTAAACCCTCAAGTGGAATATCTTCCCCAACCCAAACTTCTTTCAAGGTATTCATTCCAACGATTCCATATTTATTGACTAAAGGCCCACCAGAATTTCCAGGGTTAATCGGTGCGTCAGTTTGAACAAATTCCAAACCTCCCTCAAAATTGTTAGTTCTTGAGTATATTCCTGCTGTTACAGTTGAATCGCCAAAAGGCTGATTTGGCCATCCAATAGCAAAAAGCTGTTCAGCGAGTGTCAATTGTGACGAATCGAACCATTTGCACGTTGGAATTTCTACAGACAATTTCAAAACAGCGACATCAAAAGTAGGAGAATGATTCCATAGAGTTAAATCTTTTTCTCCATTTATAAAAGTTTTTAACCTATTAGCATCTTCAATAACGTGTTTGTTTGTAACTAAATATCCTTTTGCTATTGAGAATCCGCTCCCATGTCCTCCATCGTCTCTCAGAACCAGAACCGTACAGCTCTTAGCATCATTAACTCCTGCTGGAGAACAATTTGACCTATCACAGACTGAACTAGCATTGGAGCTAGTAATTGATGAAGAAGGAGTTATCTTTTTTGAAGCGTCATTATACTCAAGTAGTCCTATCATGAAGATTCCCAGCACTAAAAATGTGAGGAGGAATGAAGCTGTTAATCTAAATCTCTTTTTTGCAAAAGCAAAGGCAGAAAACAAACCAGTAAGTAACCCAAACACAAGAGCAGTTTTCCAAATGTTCACTGCTCCTATATTTGCTTTTTCTTCAAAACTTAAATCCGTTGCTTGTTTCAAAAAAGGTAGGGAGACAAGTCCAAAAATAAAGGCAAGCAGTACAGATAAGGAAAATCTTGAGACAAAACGAGCAAGAGTAATTTTTTCTAAGGGATTCTCAAAGCTTAACTGGTGTTTTCTAATATCTTGAGATTTTTTCTCTCGATTAAAAACAAGTAAGTGCAATAGTTCAGCACAAAGAAAAAGAAATGCGAAAATGCCAATAATGATATCAATTAAAAAAGTCCCGATAAGAACAATTCTCAATCCTCCTTTAATTTGGCTAAAATCAGTAACACCTACTATTAGCTCCACTAACCATAGAATTGCTAAAAATATGCCTACCGTAGCAATCCAAGCACCAAATAAAATTAACAGTTTTTTATATCTATTGAGTTTCATCTGTCTAAATTAAAGCACTTTGAAAGTTTGGTCTCAAATAGCAGGAAAAAGTTAGGCAATCTGATAATTAGGAACTTGGATTTTAAGACGTTCAAAGGTCTGGTAAACTCTTTCCATATAATTTATAGAGGGTGTTCCATTTTTGGAACCTTCTGTATCGTCTTATATAGGAGTCAAGGATTGTGATTATTTTAACATTATCATCATTTTGCATATCATTTATCCTGTTTATTCAAATCCTCAATTACCTTTTGAGATCTCTCCATTACTCCCTTTTCGTCATCATCAGGAATTATCTTTAAAGAAACGCCCAATACCACGAGAGAAAATAACGTGGCATTCAAGATTCTTCTCAACCCCATTGACAAAACATTGTCGGTGTATAACTGCGGCCCCAATATAAGGTTTCCTTTATCTTTATCAGCCCCTAGTTGATCCAGTGCTATGTTGTAGATTAAATCTAAATTATGGTGTAAAAATCTAGATGACTCTTGGTAAAGACTGTTAAAAACAACCTTGTGCCACTTAACCTGTTTTGCCCTTTTTTTATTTGATAATAATATTTTTCCTTCTTTTTCCACCCTCTTTAACATATCGTCAATTTTGTGTTTATGAAAAAAGTCTCTGTAGTTTAGTGCTCTAAACTCTTGCTCGGCTTCTGGAAACTCGGTGAAGTAGGCGGCCAAAATCATTCCCTCCGAAGCAACCCTTATTAATATCTCTGATGACCGTAAATACCCACGGGCCAATAAATCTAGCGCATTAGTCATTAGTGGAAGGGTTTGGGAAAGCAGAATCAAAACAGTCCATCTGGGATAATCATTGTCTTTTACTTTACCTGAAGTCGCCTTAAGAAATGATTCGTATACACCTAATAAATTAACCGCAATATCTTTTTGCGAAGAGAACTTTTGAGTAAATGTTTTACTAATTTCACTTTCAATATCTTCAAATATGCTAATCATTAGATTGAATCCCTAACTTTTTTATAACCCCCAAAACCTCCGTGATAGTCTAGTGGAAAGTCGCTGGTTACAAAGACATAGTCATTAAGACTATTTTCTTTTACCATCCTTCGAATTTTCCTATGACCTAATTCTAATAAAGCCTGCTTTATCGCGTCCGGAGCATCAAACCCCCAAACAGAGAGAAACGTTCTACTTATGCCAATCATTACTTTTTTTACTCCTTCTTTTGTGTTAATTTTGAAGATTGCTTCAACTCTATCGCTGTTGTCGGCGGGTCCGGAAATTAACCGCAAACCGTCATCTACCAATATAGAGGGCGGATAGAAAGTACCTGCCTTTAACTCATAAAACGCTCCTGAAGGTACTTTTATTTGAATTAATTCTCTTCTAGTGAAGTATGTTTTACCATTGGCGTCTTTATATTCCATTATTACGTTTAACTCTGGAATTACTTCCGAAAGGACATCTTGGGGCATAGGGAAAACTACTTCTTTATCTTTGTTGAGTTCAAGTTCAAATGGCTCTTCAGAAGGTCGCCACTCATAGGCAAATCCCCGGATACCCCAATGAATATCCAGTGCGATTTCCTTTCCGATGTTTTTAATTGTTATATACTCAAATTGCCCTGAGGGTCCACCACTTCGCCTAATACCTGTTGCATAAAGAATTGGGGCATTGCTGTTATCGGAGGCTTTATCAATATACTCCATCGTTGTTTTAACTCCATATTGAGCTACTCCAATTGTTGCTCCACTTTTTGTAGTTATGACTGCAACTCTCTCTATCAAGTCTTTAGGAGACTTGTCCTCTGCATGAACTCTAATCTCGCCGGTATCCGAGTCGGAAATCAAATGTACGTGTTCTCCATGTTTATCTTCTCTTTCACCAATAAGAATATGCAAGTCTTTTCCTTCTAAACTAGAGCGAAACCACAATTTTTCATTCTTAAGATTTTTGATTATTCTGTCCCGACTGCTTTCTATTGGCTCGTCAATAACATAAACATCCATTTCCTCAATTTTTTGATCAATAAATTGCATCATGTCTACAGCTCTGTTTTGGATGGTGCCTGTTCGTGTACTAGACCTAGCCCATTTTTGGAAAACTAAAAATAATCTTCTTAATTCTTGTCCGTCGTTAAAGGAGAAGTTTGTAAAAATGGCAATCAAACGATTTATTTTCTTTATTTCTTGGAGAGTGTTAGGGTTTTTTATTAGATTGTCGATGTTTATCGAATCTAATAACTCTCGTGCTTCTTGAACATATTTTGGTTTTTCTTGAGCTTTCATCTTTGATCTTCCACAACTGCTATTTCTTCCAGCGTGAGGCCGTAGAGTTTATAAACTAATTACACCATCAATTTCTTCATGATCCGCTCAGTCTCCACCAGAGCAACAATTATTTTTTGATAATGACAAGTAGGGACGGTCCTAAGATTTCTTGTCCGAATAGTCCGAATAATGCATTCTTTAAATTTTTACTATTTTTTCAATATCTTCTTTTCTGTAACGTCTATCTCCGCGTTTGCTTATTATGATTGCTTTTAATTTACCGCTTCTGTCCCAACGCCTTAAAGTTTCCGGATTAACACTAAGCATTTCTGCCGCTTCCCGTATTTTTATGAGCTTGATTTTACCTTTAGCCATTCAATTAGACTTTATTATACACTAGGGTGATATAATTACGACTAATTTGATAAATAGCAACTATTTAAAATATGAATAATTTTCAGAGAAGATCAAAAGAATATTTTAAGCAAATTCCTAAAGGCAGTTTACTTTTTAAGCATCTAACTGAAGATGGATACCTCCCGGAATCCTGGGTGCTGCCACCAGTCCTGGAAATTAAACTTTCAAAGAAAGTTGGGCAAGGTGACAAGAATGTAAGAAATCCTGTAGTACTTTTTGCTCCTAAAACTGATTTAAAATGGAGAGAATTTAGTTTTTTGCATCCGAATAACTACCAAATTATTTGTGAACAACTTTGCAAACAAGAATTCCAAATTATTCTGAAAAAAATATCGCAAGGAAAAAATATTTACAGTTATTCATTGCCGGTTAATTATCATAGACCTGACGAGAGAAGTGCTAAGCAAATACTCCAATGGAGTGAATTACAAGAAGACTTAATGTTTCATGCTTCACAATATCCGTACATACTGATTTTAGATCTTAGCAATTGCTATCACACTATGTACACACATTCGATTGAGTGGGCTTGTGAAAGTGTGGGATACAAGCGTTATGGCAGCGAACTCGACACTTGTGTACGAAGAGGTATGAAGAACCGAACGCATGGACTACCTGTCGGTCCAAGAATAACCGATTACATTGCGGAATTAGTACTTTGCTCAATTGATAGAGATATCGAAAAGACTTTTAAAAACAAAAAATTCATTGGGGGAAGATATAGGGATAATTATTTCCTACTTTGTAATTCTAAGACACAAGCAGAAGATCTACTAAAAAATATAACAAGGTGTTTAAGATCAAAAAATCAAACGGTAAATTCTGAAAAAACTAAAATTCTTGAGACAGAAAAATATTTCGGTAGTTTCTGGCAAATTGACTATGATTTACTAATCCATCAGTTGAGTTTAAATTTTAAAGACCTGAGTAAAATACAAAGAATAAGCAGAAAAAGACTCGAAGCTTTTGTTTCATCAATTTTGAGACTTTCCAGTTCTATTGAGCACGAACGTGCCGTTTTTGAAAAAGCATTATCCTTGTTACAAATCTTAAGGCCGGTTCGGAAACAAGACTATTTGAGGTACATTAGTTTGATTTGTCGTATGTATAAGAGTAGAACTCAAGCTATACCTAAAACACTTTCAATTATGTCTAAACTTGCTGATGAGAATGACGACTGTATGAATTTTTTTAAAAGGTTCTTGATGGAACACTTTGAAAAAGCTTACAAACGTTCTGATGAATTTGAAATTCTCTGGTTGTCATACTTTATTACGAAATATGATGCTGAAGCAAAAAGAATACTTCCTAAACTTAAATCTGGTGGAGATAGTTTGTTAACTATAATGGCAGAATTTATCGAGAAAAATTTATTGAAAAAATCTAAGAGCCCGAATATCGTAGGTATCTTATGGCGTAATAAGCCTAATACTTCCAGAATTGGATTATCATTCCCAAACTACAAAAGTAGTTCTGCTTTATCAAAGATATTGCAACCCAAATTTGCTCATAGTTAAATGTCCCAATATTACAACCCAAACCGAAAACGTTACCTTTACGACCCAAAATCGAGTGACTTGTTTCGTTTGAGCCGTTCAAAAATTGATTTGTATTTGAATTGCCCACGATGTTTTTATCTCGACCGCAGACTCGGTGTCGCTCAACCGCCTGGATATCCATTTTCCCTAAACTCTGCCGTTGATAAACTTCTCAAAAAAGAATTCGATACTCACCGTGCAAAAGGAAGAGCTCATCCGCTTATGAAACATTACGGAATTGACGCCATTCCGCTTGCCCATGAAAAAATTAACGAATGGCGTGACTCGCTGCGGGGAGGAATTACATTCAAAATGGATGGCACGAATGTTGTTATCACCGGCGGCGTTGATGACGTTTGGGTAAAGCCGGACGGTGAATTTGCCATTGTCGACTACAAAGCTACTTCCAAAGAGGAAGAAGTAACCCTGGATGCAGACTGGCAAATTGGATACAAACGCCAGATGGAAATTTACCAGTGGTTGTTTAGAAAGAACGGCCACAAGGTTTCAAATACCGGGTACTTTGTTTATTGCAACGGTAATACAGACAAGGAAGCTTTTGATGCAAAGCTGGAATTTGAAATCAAAATAATTCCTTACAAAGGCAACACTTCCTGGGTAGAAAAGACAATTCTGGACGCAATTGAATGTCTAAAGAGTGACAAAATGCCGAAATCTGGTGACGACTGTGATTTTTGCAAATACCGCAACGCAGTAAGAGAATTTGAAGAATAAGATGATTACTTTTGTTGATGTATTGATATTATTTTTTACCAAAAAACTTATTGTATAGATCCTTTAACGTATCCGCGCTTTTTATTCCAGACTCTTTTGAAATAATCCCCTTTAAGAAAGTGCTATGTCTTAATTTTAGCTCTTCTGTGCCTATTTGCCCAAGTTCTGAGGCAACCTCTTTTGATAATTTTTTGAATACCATGTCCATTTCGCCAATTTCGTCATTAACCCGGAAAGCCATCTCGTTTATCCCCAAAAGCCTCAATCCTTCAAGTGACCTCAGCCGGGACAGGGCAACATACCCCATGCCGTAATCAAAAGCCTTGGACAAGTCCATCTCCGCAACGTCCAAGCTCAT
>MFCA01000004.1 GCA_001775095.1 Candidatus Curtissbacteria bacterium RIFOXYA1_FULL_41_14 | reverse complement strand
AAAACTCACCGGTTCATTCTTCAATAGGCACGTCGTCACCAGGTACCAGACGGTACCTGGCTCCGGCTGCTTGTTAGCGTTCAATTTCAGGTACTTTTCATTCCCCTTCCGGGGTACTCTTTCACCTTTCCCTCACGGTACTAGTTCACTATCGGTCGCAACACATATTTAGCCTTAGCTCATGGTCGAGCCAGATTCCTACAGGATTTCGCGTGTCCCGTAGTACTTGGGATACTCCTAGAGCCATTTAAGATTTCACATACGAGTCTTTCACTCTCTATGGCCTGCCATTCCAGACAGTTCTGCTATCTTAAGTGAGATCTCATATTAGAGTCCCGCAACCCCAGGTACCGTATGGTACCTGGTTTGGGCTTTTCCCCTTTCGCTCGCCACTACTCAGGGAATCGTTAATTACTTTCTTTTCCTCGCCTTACTTAGATGTTTCAGTTCAGACGGTACCCTTCCTTAAGCTTATTAATTCGCAAAAGGATGCTCATGCACAGCGCAAGAACCCCTAAGTAACTTAAGGTACTTAAGTGACTTAAGAACCCCTGTGCCATGCACAAGCGGGTTTCCCCATTCGGAAATTACCGGATCAAAGCTTGACGGCAGCTCACCGGTACTTATCGCAGCCCTCCACGTCCTTCTTCGGTGTGTTGCACCAAGGCATCCATTGAACGCATAAATATGACCCATTCCATTCAGTTTCCAAAACGGCCACTGTGAAAGTGGCTTCAAGAAACTGAATTAATTTTTTCCAGGTATTCAATTGTTAAAGTGCTGTCCTGCTTCGCAGGACTTCGAATTTATTCGAATAGTCAGCTTAGCTACCTTCTATTCGTATACATTCGCATGTAGACATAGACCAAATAAGTCAACTTCATCATGCGAATTTACGCGAATATTAAGTTAAATATCGATGCGCATTCGCATCCATTCGTATCTATTCAGTGGACCCGAGCGGACTCGAACCGCTTACCTCTGCAGTGCAAATGCAGTGTTCTACCTGCTGAACTACGGGCCCTGATAATATGCGAATTTACGCGAATACTCTTTTTGTTTCTAACTATTCGTTCTTATTCGCATGTTAATATCAGGACCAAATAAATCACACTATATGCGAATTCATGCAAATTATTTTTAGGCTAAATAGCCCATTCGCATACATTCGTAATATCTTAAAAAGGGAAACTAATTTACGGCGCCAAGCTAGACTTGACTTGAAGTTTAATTTGGAAAAATTTCACCATAAAAGTTAGTTCCCTAATGGAATTCACCATTTGAAAGTATAGCAATGTAAACTTGCAGTGTCAACCACTCCCTACGGTGACTTGACAAAGGTAAAAGCAAACACCGATACTTAATTCAGAGCCTAAAGAAAATTAACAATACAAACACGAATGCCTGCACCCATCAGTAAACTCTCATTGATCGTGCCTGCCTATAATAAAGATTCTGAAGTTTTCAAATCTGTTTGCTCTTTTGTCTATCAACTAAAAAAGCTTCCCTATGATTGGGAAATAATTGTGGTTGATGACGCCTCTCGTGACTTCACTCTTCGAGAAGCAATTCGCAGTAAGAAATTCAATGGTAATACCCACCGAATCAAAATATTTTCCTACGACTTGAATCAGGGCAAAGGATTTGCCCTTTACTACGGTTTCAAAAAAAGTATTGGCGATATTGTTGTTTTCGCGGACTCTGATCTGGATCTTCCCATGGAAAATATCCCGGTTGCCCTAGATTATTTTCAAAAAAACGGCGCCGATATTACCATCGGCTCAAAAAGACACCCTCTCTCTAAGGTCAAATATCCACTTGCCCGAAAAATTCAAAGTAAGACATATCAAATGCTTATCAAATTACTTTTCAATCTCCATGTAACAGACACCCAAGTCGGTATTAAAGTATTTAAACGAGAAGTTTTACAGGACGCTTTTCCAAGAATCGTCGTTAAGCAATTTGCTTTTGACCTGGAACTTTTAGTTGTCGCCAACTCTTTAGGTTACAAAAAGATAACAGAATCACCTATTGTTCTCAATTATCAGTTTTCATCCACAATTCGCCTTAAGTCAATTCTAAGAATTCTCCAAGATACATTCGCCATTTTTTACCGCAAAAACTGGCTTAAGTATTACCAGGTTGCCCGCTACCGGCTGGAACAAGACGAATCTTTAATTACCCCGCAAAAAGCCTTCATTTAGGATAAACACGAATTAATGCGAATTCTCCTAGGTGGTATATAATCATTTGTATAAATTCGCATAATGAGATTGACAACTTAAGTCTTCCTTAAAATGCGAATAAGTCCGAACATTGGAAATCAGAAACAGTATTCGCATCCACTCGTATGCAAATCTTATGGCTTTCTTGGCGGGACATTAAAAACCCGGACGCGGGTGGCGCTGAAAAAGTAGCTATCGAGGTCGCAAGCCGCTTTATCAAAGATAAAATACCCGTCACGATCTTCACCTCACACTTTCCAAACGCCAAAGGTCAGGAAATCATAAGGGGTGTCAAAATCATCAGACGCGGAGGACTGATTACCTGCCGTTTATTTGCTTTCCTTTATTATATTAGAAGAACTCATGAGTTTGATTTAATAATTGACGAAATAAACACAATTCCCTTTTTCTCTATTTTATATGCTAGAAGTAAAATCATAACGTTAATTCATCAACTTGCCAAAGAGTACTGGTTTAAACAAACCTTTTGGCCGGTTAATATCCTTGGATATTTGCTTGAGTCTCCCGTATTAAGACTGTACAAAAGTTCTCTTACCATAGCTCTTGGAACCTCGACTGAAAATGACCTTAAAAACATTGGCTTTACTCAGGTTAAAACTTACATGCCGGGAATTGATTTTAACCCTCAACATACCCCGCAAAAAGCAAATCTGATTCTTTTTCTCGGACGCCTTATTCCTGCCAAGGAACCAGATCACGCGATAAATGCCTTCAAAATAATCCATAAGTCATTTCCTAAAGTAAAACTCATTATCGCCGGCCGTGGAAAAGAAAAATACGTACAAAAGCTTAAAAATTTAATAAAAAAGCTTAGTCTTCAAAAAGCTATCGACTTCAAAGGTTATGTAACAGAAAAAGAAAAAATAAATTTGCTAAAAAAATCTAAAATAATGCTAATCCCCTCTATTCGTGAAGGTTGGGGTCTAGTCGTAATAGAAGCTAATGCCACATCTTGTGTTCCTGTAGCTTATAATATACCTGGGCTTAGAGATTCGATTCAAAATGGCCAAAATGGTCTACTTGTTAATAATAATCCTCAGGCGCTTGCCACTAGTGTCCTTTTGATTCTTAACAATGGATTACTAAGAAAAAACCTAATAGAATTTGGCTATAACTGGAGTAAAAAATTTACCTGGGAAAAATGCTACAGGGATTTTAAAGCTTTTATTCTGAACGAAAAACTCCTTTGAGAACAAAAATGAGGTGTCGGGTCAGACTCGACTAGCCACGTTTGACATAGTAAATCTTGTGCGAAGAAAAGAGAACAACGGCCTTTCGACCGTGAGGGTTATTTTTAGAAAATAATAATTCAAGTTTCTTAACTTATGTTTTTTACTAAAAGATCATTAAAAAAAACTTTACTTGAATCATTTTGGAATCAACCTCAATACATAAAACTCTCTCATCAATTTAGCAAAAATACTCAAGACTATTATTGGATGAACATTCTTAAACAAAAAGCTCAAAACAAAAAAAGGATACTAGACATAGGCAGCACAGATGGTACAAGACTCAAATTACTTAAAGTAGAGACCCAAATGTATGGTCTGGATATAGCAGGAACAGCAATATCCATCGGGCGCAAAAAATATCCCACAATCAACTTTATTGAGGCAGATGCCGAAAAAATTCCTTTCCCTAATTCATATTTCGATCTTACTTATACTGCCTTCTGCTTAGAACACTTTATAGCTCCAGAAAAAGTAATTTCTGAAATGATCAGAGTTACTAAAAAAAACGGCCAGATAATTTTCGTCTGCCCTAATTATGGTTCTCCCCTTATTAATTCGCCTTCTACAAGACACCCAAGAATCCTGAAATTTATAAAAATCTTGAATCTAGAAATTCTACATTTTTTAAAATTAAACGACAAAACAATTCGCTGGGAAAAAATTCAGCCAAAAATTACTAATAAATTTCAGCCGGATGACGATGCGGTCAATTTACCGTATTTGCCTAATTTAATTTGGGTCATGAAGTCATTTGGGTTGGAGATTGAACACGCCTCATCAGGCTGGGAAGTCTCTCGAAAAGGCATAGTCAAAATACTTCTATTCTTCCTAAAAAAATTGGGAATTACTAATTTATACCCAATTAAATATTGGGGACCAGATCTTTTTTTGATATGCACTAAAAAGATATAAAAATTTTACTTCTTATATGCATAAATCAGTATGTCTTGAAATTGCTTTTTGGTAAAAGGCATTTTGGGCGTACTCCGAATTTGATAACCAAACCCGTTTTTTTCAAAAATATTTAAAAAATCACTAAAATCATCCTTCCAAGAATCAATATGATGATGAAATTCCACCACAGCTTCCCTAACAAAACTCAGCTTATGTTTTTTTGAAAGCTCACTCATTACTAATCCTTCAGCCCCTTCAATATCCATCTTCAAAAAATCAATTTTTCCTTTAATATATGCTGAGAGCTTAACCGACGGCAATCGTTCAAAAACGATAGACTTTGAATTTCTCTCGCTAATTATGCTTTTGCTTGCAGAACTTAGATTCTCTGGATTAAAGTAAAATTTTACTAAGCCTTCCTTGTTACTTAAGATTTGACGAAATAACAATACATCAGATAGTTTATTGCTATTAACATTAAGCTCTAGAAGCGAAAAAGCGCTTTTATCTGGTTCAAAGGCAAAGATTCTTGATTTTGGATAAAGCATTTTAAAGAAGATTAAGGCAATCCCGATATGTGAACCACAGTCATAAATTAGAGGGCTTTTTGTCATTGCTTTAAAATAATAGATTCGTCTTATAAAAATTTCTTCAAACATACAAATAAAACTGGAGTAGTCCAACAAGCTAATTTGAAAATTGAATAATCTTTCTTTTAAAATTTTTCTTTTCAGGAGAACCACAAAAAAGAGATATTTGAATTGTAATTTTAAATAGTTTAAAAATAATTCTATTTTACTATAAGGGATTTTTTGATTTGCAGAAAAAATAAAGAAAACGTAATAACAGAAATTCGCAAGATAATAGAAAAACTTCATTTGTAAATATTATAATATTTACAATTAAAATGAAAATTCTTTTCTGCTATCAAAGCATTGGAATACACAGTGTACCACTGCCTTTATCAGAAAGCTTAGCCAAACTTGGTCATAAAGTCATTAATTGCGGCCCTGGGAGAAATCAGGACATAAAAACATCTCAAACTGTGGATATTAATAAAATTCTTCAGAGGCTTAGAGAAATTGATCTTATTTTTATTGTAGAATCCTCTTTTCTTCCTAGCAATCTCGAAAAATGCAAGATCCCAAAGGCAATATATTTAATTGACTCCCATTTACATTTTCATATATGGCATAAAGAAATAGCTAAGGTTTTCGATTTCATTTTTCTTGCTCAAAAAAAATATGTAAAAAAATTGAAAAAAATTGGGATTAAAAATGTTTTCTATCTCCCCTGCGCATATGACTTAAATACATGTAAAAATCTGCATATAAAGAGAATATATGATTTTGGATATGTAGGTACTTTTAACCCACTCCATAACCCTAAAAAAAGTATCTTCTTTGCTTTATTAAAAAGGATGTTCAACGCGAAAATCGGTCAGGAGGTTTACGGGACCAAGATGGCAAAAATTTATAACCAATCAAAAATAACTGTTAATCTTTCGAACGCCACTGATTTAAATCTAAGAACATTTGAATCAATGGCTTGCGGATCAATGCTTCTAACAGATATCCAAGATAACCTCTTAGGTTTATTTCAAGACCGCAAACATTTAGTTGTTTATAAAAATTACTTCGAGGTTCCGAAACTGATTAATTATTATTTAAAAAATCAAACGGAAAGATTAGCTATCGCCAAGAAAGGCCAAAAAGAAGTTCTCAAAAATCATACCTATAATCACAGGGCAAAAGAGATATTAGAAAGAGTTGAACCTCTCCTAAGAGAAAAAAGGGTAATTAAAAAGGACGTTTTATATAGTCTTGGCAGAAGTTATTTCTTTTTATATCACCATCAGACCGCATCTTCTTACCTAAAAAAATTTATTCTAAATCAAAAGGGATTTTCCATTAAAAGAATGGAGGCTATAATTTTTTTCCTAATCGCAAAATATATTCCACCGAAATTATTTAGAATATTCATGATATTTTTTAGAATAACATATAAAATCTTAGATTAGATGAAATATCAAACAATCAATAACAAAATAGCCGAAGTTATGTTTAGGCAAAAAATCTCAAAACAGCAGCTTTCCTCTACTACCGCCCTTCCGAATGAAAGGACATATAAAGAAAGTGCAAAAGAGCTTAGAAATAGAGTAAAAAGAACAATTAATGACTTTCAAGATCTAGAAAAAAGAGGGATTAAATTTAATTACTATTTTGAAATTGGATCTGAATATTGCGAGAGACCAATGGCCCTGGAGAAAAAATTTAAGATAAAAGGACTTGCCAGTGATATTTCTCTATCCAGCCTCCTAGCAGCTTCAGATTTTGCTAAAAAACTTAAATTTGAAACAGTCCCGAAGAGAATTGTGTGTGATGCTTACTGCCTCCCTTTCAGAAATAACTCTTTGCCTTTTATTTTTTGCTATCAAACCCTACATCATTTTCCTGACCCAAAACCAATTATCAACGAAATATATAGAGTTCTTGCACCCGGTGGTTACTTTTTTTTCGATGAAGAACCGGTTAAACAAATCTTGAATATCCCGCTATGGAGAAGACCAACATGCCTTCGCCCGTGGGAAAAGATCCTAAAATACATTGGCATCTTGCCCTTTATCTCAAGAATCGGCAAAACAGAAGTCGATCACGGAATACTGGAAGAAGTCTTCACACTAAAAACCTGGCAAAAGGCGCTTCAAGTTTTCGAAAAAGCCGAAGTCACAATAAAACCTTTTCCTTTTGGCCCCCAAAGTACGGTTTCTAAGTCCGATAATGTGAACTGGTTAAAACCAAAACTATCTACTTATCTTTTAGTCACCTGTTGGGGCGGCGGCATCCGTGCGCTTTGTCAAAAAAAAGGATACAGAATTAAATCTAATATCGTAAACCCATTAGAAAAATATACATGTCCCGTCTGTCAGACAAATAAAAAAAATGAAAATATTCCTTACCTTAACAAATCAATAGATAATAAAAATTATTTATGTTCTCTTTGTAAAACTAGATTCCCAATAATATCTGGTATTCCTATCATTCTGCCTATAAAAGAAATGAAAATATATGGATAAAAAGATAGTATTTTTAGGAGCAGGATCCACTGGGCTTGGAGCAGCACACCAACCTAAGGAACTGGAACTGGAACCCTTAGTTTCGGTAATCGTACCAACTTATAATGAACAAGAAAATATTGGGCGGTGCCTTGGCAGTATTCTTGCACAAAATTATAAAAAAATCGAAGTTATTATAGTCGACAATTTTTCAAAAGATAAAACTCTACAAATCGCCCAAAAATACACAAGCAATTGCTTCAGATTCGGGAACGAACGCTCTGCTCAACGAAATTTTGGTGCTCAAAAAGCCAAGGGTAAATGGCTTCTTTTTATTGATGCAGACATGCAACTTACCAAAAAGTGTCTCAAAGAAGCCCTCAAAAAGGCCCAAAAGGGCAAGTTCATAATTGCTTTTCCAGAACTATCACAGGGACAGAACTTCTGGGAAAAATCGATCGCTCTCGAGAGGAATCTATATCAAAAAGAAAAAATATTAGCAGGAGCCCGTCTGTTTCCTAAAAAACTCTTCTTAAAACTTAAAGGGTTCGACCAAAGTTTAATAGCCGGCGAAGACTGGGACATTACTATTCGCGCCAAAACATTCGGGTACAAACTTGTATTTACAATTAGCAAAATTATTCACAAGGAAAATTTTAAGAACCTCAGGGATCTACTGAAGAAAAAGGCTTATTATTCTAAAAACATCTCTCTTTACGCAACTAAACACCCCAAATTGTTTGCTAAACAAGCAAGTTTAAAAAATAGACTTGGTATTTACTTTAAAAATTGGCCTCGACTCCTTACTAATCCACAATATACGGTAGGTTTTCTTTTTATCAAAAGTTGCATTTGGTATGATTGGTTCACAAAAAATAAGGATGCAAAAACCTAAAAAAATTCTAGATATTGGATGTGGAAAGAAAAAATATCCTGGTTCAATCGGCATCGATTTAAATCCTAAAAGTGACGCAGATATTATTAAAAACGTTGAAAAAGGTCTTCCGTTTAAAAAAAACGAGTTCGATCTTGTCTATTCTAGTCACACCTTAGAACATCTTGATCCTAAAAAACTTGTTTTTGTTCTAGAAGAAATATGGCGGGTTACAAGACCGAATGGGCAAATTAAAATAACAGTACCCCATTTCTCAGGGGTCGGAGCAGCATCAAACCCTACACACTTAAGGTCTGGTTTCACTTCACAAACTTTTCATTTTTTTAACTATGAAGACGAGTATCAAAAATACGGCCGTATAAATTTTGAAATTATAAAAGTTACTCTAACGAAAGGTAGAACAAGAAATATATTTATAAATCTTGTTTTGAGTATAATCGATTATCTTGCAAATTTAAATCCCTTTTTCTGTGAATCTTCTTGGGTCTATTGGTTCGGTGGCTTTCATGAAATCGAATTTACACTAAGACCGATTAAATGATTGATAAATAGACCTCATTTGGATTATCAGTCATCGCCGTTTGCCAAAAAAACCATGAGCAACAAAATCTCAATAATTATTGTCAATTGGAATACCAAAGAATATATCTCAAGCTGTCTTAAATCCATTTATCAAAATTGTAGCCTAAATTATGAAATTATCGTCATTGACAACAATTCAATTGACGATTCTGTCTTCTACCTCAAAAAGTATTTTCCAAAAATTAGATTAATTCAAAACAAAAAAAACTACGGTTATGCAAAAGCAAATAATCAAGGCGTAAAACTGGCCAAAAACGAATTTGTGGTTATTCTTAACCCCGATACTCAAATTAAAAAAAACACACTCGGGGGGTTAGTCAAATTTTACAAAAGCCATCAAGGTGTTGGAGCAGTTGTCCCAAAATTACTCAATCCTGACGGATCAATCCAATATTACTACCATCGCAAACTTCCTACCCTTAAGAATCAGGTCGCAAGTTTCATTTATAATTACACCCCTTTCAAAAAATTTCGCTGGTCACAAGAATTATTCCTGTTAGATCAGAAGTTTGAAAATGACACAAAAATCGAACAGGCTGCCGGCATTTGTATCTTAACTACCAAATCTGCCATCCAAAAAATTGGCTACTTATATGACGAAAAATTGCCCATATTTCTAAATGACGTCGACTTCTCATATAGACTTAAAAAGCTCAATTTTGACATCTTTTTGGTTGCCGACTCTCACCTTGTCCATCACCGTTCATCTTCTACAAATAAACTGGATCCCTACACCTTAAGGCAAGAAGTTTTACTTTCCACAATCTATTACTTTAGAAAAAACAACGGATTTATGGTCTATGCGCTAACCAAAATTATTCTTCTATGCCTACTATTGACAATTTTACCCCTGACACAAATCGGACTGGTCAAAAGCTACCTTATGACGCCCATCATTGATAAAAAGAAATCTAGTCAGTTACAATGGCAAAATATCAAAGCTATCATCTTGGAGAAAAGAAACCATCCCGGTTTAATCGCAATTTAAACGAAATGAGCAAATGATGAAAAATGTTCAAGTTGGTGTCGTTTTAGCTGGCGGCAAAGGCACCAGGCTCGGCTGGTTGGGTAAATTTCTGCCCAAATCTCTAGTTCCAATTGGCCAAAAACCTATGCTTTACTACATCATCAAGAATCTTAAGTCTATGAAAATCACTAAAATTTACCTTTTGGTAAATTACAAAAAAAACTTAATCAAACGTTACCTGGCAGAAGAACCAGAATTTAAAGAAATAGATTTCTATTACATTCATTCACAACCAAATCTCGGCCTTGCCCAAGTCATCCAAAAAACAGAGCGTTTTATCAAAGAACCATTTGTTGTATTCTTAGGTGACGATTTCACCATTTGTCCAAAAATCAGCCAATTCCCAAAGAAAGGTCTTCAAAAAGGGATAGTTGCCCAGGAAGCGGTTATTAGAGAAAATGACGCAAAAATCCTCTCCCAAACTTGCGAAGTTTTTTTTGACAAAGAAGGAAAAATTCTTAAGGCCAGTGAAAAACCTCAAAAGCCTACATCGAAGTACCGAGGTTGTGGCCTCTACTTCTTTAGGCCTCAGGTCTTTGACTACATCAGAAAAACACCCAACTCAAAAAAGACCGGCAAGCGCGAGATTACCGACACTATCAATTTAATCGCCCAAGACGGAAAGGCCTTTGCCTGGCCACTTGACGGAGTCAACGTCAACATTAATACTCAGGCAGATTTGGTAAAAGCAATCAAATGCCTTTTTGCTAATGGTTAAAAACAGTTTCCCTAAAGTATCTATAATTTTTTCTAATTTAAACGGCGGCAAAGAACCTTTAGAATGCCTTGTCTCTATTCAAAAATTAACTTATCCAAAAGCTAAAATTGAAACAATTGTTGTCGATAACGGTTCAACAGACGGATCCCCTGAAAAAATCGCCAAGAAATTTCCAGATGTTAAGTTAATTAGGCTTAAAAAAGCTACTGGGCTCCCTGCGTCCTTAAATTTAGGGATAAGAAGATCTACTGGCCAACTCATTTTCATTGCCAATGACGATATTGTCCTAGAAAAAAACAGCATCAGTCGGATGGCCAGCTACCTCAAAAATCATCAGGATATAGGAGTACTCGGAGGCAAAGTCTTTTATAAAGATCAACCAAAAAAATTGACTGATTCTGCCTCAAGCTTTAATTTTTACCTTGGTAGCATCAAAAAACCCAACAGTCAATCAGAAATTCTCTGGCTTCAGTCTTGTGCAATTATGATTTCAAAAACTGTCTTTGACAAAATCGGCTTATTCGATGAGGGATTTTACCCGCTCTATTTTGATGATTTTGACTTCTGCCTAAGAGCAAGAAAGGCTAATTTTAAACTTGTTTTGCTAAAAGAGGCAGTTTTTTGGCATGGCTGCGGAAAAACAACCGAAAAATCACAAAAAATTAAAATATACTACTGGTGGTATCGAAACAAAATTAGATTTATGCTTAAAAATGCCACAGTCCCACAGATCCTTTCATCACTGGCCATCCAAATTTTTGTTTCTTCTGCAAGAAGTATTATAGAAAGACAAAATCTCCTTCTTCCCCTTTTTAAAGCTTCTCTAGAGAATTTAAGAGAAATTTCCAAAACAATTAAGGCAAGAGCGGCTAAATAAAAATGGCACAAAAATTAAAAAAAGCTCCTCAATCTAAAAAACCAATAAATAGATTGGTCGTAATTACCAGACTATTCAACAAATATCTCAATTATTTATGGTTAAAATCTGCAGAACAAAATAACCGGATCCTGATTTCAAGGATAAACCGAGCAAACTTTGCAAAAGTCCTCGACATTGGATGTGACAGCGGAAAACTTATTATTGAACGGGTCCAAAACATCAGGAAACCGGAAATCTACGGAATTGATATTCGATCTGAAGCTGTTTCATCCTCAAGAAAACTTGGAATTAGGACAAAAAAGGGAAATGCCGAAAAAGGACTTCCTTTCCATTCGAATTTTTTCGATATAGTCTCGGCCAACCAAATAATAGAACATCTGGTAAACGTGGACAGGTTTGCGAGCGAAATTTATCGTGTCCTCAAACCTAACGGTTACCTAATTTTATCGACAGAAAACCTTTCTTCTTGGCATAATATCTTTGCACTAATTCTCGGCTGGCAGGCCTTTTCTCAACATATCTCCCAAATCAAAAATATCGGAAACCCTTTTAGATTATCAAATTGGGAGGATATTCCAGCTTATTATACGCATGTAAAAATCTTTACTCCTAAAGGTTTAAAGGATCTTTTTAAAACGCATAATTTCCAAATTATAGATTTTTTTGGCGCTTCATATTACCCGTTTCCTCCTCCGTTATCGTCAATTCTTGGCAAAATTGACCCAAGACATAGTCCCTTTATAGGAATTAAGGCAAGGAAACCAGAAGTACCAAAATGAAACAAAAAAAAACAATACTCCACCTCGGCTGTGGTCCTCATAAGATACCTGGTTCAATTGGTGTCGATATCAATAAAAACATCGGGGCTGATATCATTCATGACCTAAATAAATTCCCATATCCATTCAAAAAAGACCAGTTTGATAAAATAATCGCGGAAAATATCCTTGAACACCTGGAAAACATTCCCAAAGTAATGGAAGAACTGCATCGCATATCAAAAAACGGCGCTATATTATTTATTACAACAGGTCACTTCAGCAGCATAGACAGCTTTACGGACCCTACCCATAAACACTTTTTTACCAGCCGCACATTTGACTACTTTATCCCAGGTACAGATTTATATGAATATCACTACTCAAAAGTTAAGCTGAAAAAGCTGAAAGTTTTACTTGGGCCCCCTCAAACTAACAATTTCTTACTTAAAATATTATTAAAGTTAATTAATAAATATGCAGTAATTTATGAAAAAAGGTTTGCTTTTATCTTTCCTGTTGGAACAATTTCATACAAACTACAAATCATTAAAGAAAAGTGAGCGAAGACAAAAAATCGCTAAAAGTTTCTATTTCGAGAGAAGCGAAGAAACAGATACCGAAGGTGTCTATTTCGAAGAATCAGAGACCGAAGGTGTCTATTTCGAAGAAACAGAGACCGAAGGTATCTATTTCGAAGAATCAGAGACCGAAGGTATCTATAATTTTTACAAATTACAATGGTGGACAAAATCCACTGTCTTGCCTTTCGTCGATCGAAAAGCTTAACTATCCAAAATCACAACTCGAAACAATTGTCGTCGATAACCATTCAACAGATGGGTCAACCAAGCTAATTAAGAAAAAATTTCCGAAAGTTAAAGTGCTCTATCAGAAGAAAAATCTCGGTTTTGCCAAAGGAATCAATGTCGGTATAAGAAAAGCAAAAGGCGACCATCTGTTCATCACTAATGATGATGTTACTTTTGAGAAAAATAGTCTTAAAACACTCATTGACTTTGCTCAAAAACAGAATGATTGCATCATAGGGGGTAAACAAGTCCATCCCCAAACCAAAAAATTCGTAGCCGGAGGCCGAAAATTTAGCCTTCTGACAGGAATGCAAACAGGCATAAACGCACGCTCTTCAGTAGTCTGTGACCAAGTTGATGGTTGCGCAATGCTCATTCCCAGAAAATTAATCAAGGTATTGAGCCTATTTGACGAAGGATTTTACCCTGTCTACGGAGAAGACCTGGATTTTTGTTTAAGAGCTAAAAAGGCCAAAATACATGTAATTTACCATCCAAAAGCAATTTTTTACCATAATCCTTCGCAAAGCGTTTCTAAACTTCCGTTAGCTGATGTTTATTTCTACGGTTTTAAAAACCGTCTAAGACTTATGCTAAAACATGCAAATCCTCTTCAGCTAGCCTTTTTTTTAATATTCCATTATCTTTTGATAATGCCTTTCCGAATAATTACCCGCAAGGAACCAATATTGAAAGCAGAAATTAAAGCTTTGATTTGGAACATTAAAAATCTTAAGAAAACCTTAAGAGAAAAAAGGGGAAATTAATGAGAATTGCCTTAGTCTCTCATGCAGCAGACATTCACTCAGGTTCCCGGGCGCCTATCGAGCTTGCAAAACACTTTGCGAAACTAGGCCACGAAGTCATCTTTTTTGCCCACGCTCACATATCCCGAAAAAACGCAATAAATGAGTTGAAATCGACAAAAATAAAAGTGGTACTAATCGACTATCCAAGAATAAAATTTATCGACCGCATTCTTGCTGCTTTCATGCTCGCCACAAAACTAAGAAAACTAAAACCAGATATAATTTCTGCCCATGCTACGCTTCCCTTTATGCTGGGTTCAAAATTGTCGGGTATTCCATTATTCTCCACTTATCATGGTACTCAAACAGATGTCTGGCTTGACAAAATTTTCCCTAGAGTCCCCGGTACTGTGGACAAAATAGCGAATCACTCTATAAATTTTATCATCAAATCACTTATGTGGTTTCAGCTTGCTTTATCAGATAGAATTATCACTCTAAGCAAATACTGCTCCCGTGAACTACTAACTTTTTATGGGAAAAAAGCGCCCTTTGTCTATTGGGGAGGAGCACCACCTCATTTACTAGATATTACACTAAAACCGAAAAAATCAAATTTAATCACCCTACTTTCAGTCTCAAGAATTGTTCCATATAAAGGCTTCCACGTATTGATTGAGATAGTCAAAGAGCTTGAAAAAAAATACCCGAATCTAAAATTAACAATAATTGGTTCTCATCCTAATAAAAATTATTTATCTTACCTTAATAAAATCAAATCAAAAAATACCAGAATAATCCTAAATCCTAACGATAAAGTTCTGTCTATTTATTACCAACAAGCGGATCTCTATGTCACATGTGACAAGTTTCTCTTTTTTGGTATGCCAATTTTTGAAGCTGCAAGCTTCGCAAAACCTGTAATTGCTTTCAATTCTGCATCGGCAAAAGAAATAATCCAAAATAGCAAAACCGGTATTGTAGTCTCTTCAAAAGAGGAATTTAAAAATGCTCTTATAAAACTCATGACTAACGAAAAAGAAAGATTAAAACTAGGTAAAAACGCCTTTGAATTTAACAAAAAATATACTTGGGAGAATGCTGCCCGTTTTTACATTAAATTATTTGAGAAATGGCAAAAACATTAAATTACAATAAGGCATATTTCAAAAAAAGAGACCACTTAGATCTGCATATTGCTCAGTCACTAAAATTAGTTGTTTGCAAAAATAATCTAAAACGTATTTTAGACGTAGGATGTGGCACCGGAAAACTGGTTAATTTTTTCCAGAAAGAAGGTTTCGACGCTCATGGATGCGACAACCAAAAAGAAGCAATATTACTAGCCTCAAAAATCAATAAAAAGGGTACAATAACAAAAGCATCTGCTGCCAATCTCCCCTACAAAAATAACTCTTTCGAACTGATAAGCGCAATTTCAATTATTGAACATTTAACCCAGACAGAAGCGGGAAAGTTATTAGACGAAGCACAACGTATTCTGAAACCCAAAGGTTACATTTTCTTAATCACACCCAATTTTAATAGCCCCCTAAGGTATTTAAAGAGGTCTCGCTGGTTTGGCTTCTCGGATCCAACTCATATCACCTTTTTTACCCCAAAAACGCTTTCCACTCTTCTTGTAAAGCACAAGTTTGTTAATATCAAAACCCGCCTAAGAAGTGCTTACAACATTCCCACGAACCTGCATCTTCCAAAACAAGTTCACAACCTACCTATGCCCTTAAAAAACTTACTCAACTATTTTATGATCTCATCTCCCCTCGCAGTCTGGCGAGACAGTTTCTGGATTCTTGCCCAAAAGAAATCATGAACAAAACATACAAAATCGGAATTTTAATTGATCAATTGACAATTGGCGGCGTCCAGAAAATAGCAATTGAGGACGCCAGGGCCTTAACGAAATTAGGTCATTTTGCCCAAATTCTAGTTCTAATGAGAAAAGGCTATAAACAAGAATATAAAAGCTTTACTAAAGGAGTAGCAATAAGATTCTTGTCAGATTCATACCCCTGGCCTCTTAAATATTCCATCAAATTCCCTATATTTTCCTTCTTTTCAACTCTTCATATTTTAAGTCCATTTTTAGGCCGTTTAGCCATTAAAGAAAAAGAGTTTGACATCATTATAAGCCATGGAACTACAACCTGCTTTACGGCTCAAGGAATAAAAAGATCCCGTCATATTCCGTTTGTTGCTGCTATTCACGACCCGATGGATTACATACTCAAAAAAGTCTATTCCCAAAGTCTTCTTAGATATATTTTCCCCGTCATTACTCCAGTTTTAAGCCGACTCGAAAAAAATATTGTCAAAGACGCCAGTCAAGTTCTCCTACTATCAAATCTGCACCAAAAATTCATCTCAAAAACCTACAAAATCAAGCCAACTATTCTTCCTCCTGCAACATCTGTTCCCGACAATATTCCTGATAAAGAAAAAAAATACATAATGGCATCAACAAGATGGGAAGAGGAGAAAAATCCACTTCTTTTGTTAAAAATCGCAAAAGCAATACCCCAGGCAAATATCGCCATTGCCGGCAGCTGGACAAATCAAACCGATTATCAAAACTTTAAAAACCAGATAAAGAAAAATAACCTGAAGTCACAAATTCACCTCTTCCCGATGATTTCGGAAAAAAAACTTACAAGGCTTTACCAAGAGTCTAGACTCTTTATTCACCCAATAGAAGAAGCGTTCGGCATGGGGGGGCTGGAAGCAGCTGCCAACGGTTGTCCGATTGTCATTCCCCAAAGTTCGGGTATTTCCGAGTATTTAAAAAACGACTATGATGGAATTTTTATCGAAAGGGTTTCCCAAAAAGAATTTATTTCAGCCACAAAAAGACTTTGGTACGATCTAAAACTTGCCCGCAAAATGGGCATGTCGGCAAGGAAAAAAGTTCTTCATATGACTTGGGAGAATCATGCTAAAAATCTAGTAAGTCTAATAGACAAAGCTTTCAAGCATTCAGAAAAAAACATAGTCGCTTTAGAAACCGGACACGCTTCGGCTTCCTACCTCTCAGGCGGAGACAAAATTCTTGAAAAAATGGCAGCTTACTTCCCTGACAACTTCAAGGTTAAAATTATCCTGCCCGAAATCGGCACCGAACATTGGACTAAATCAGGTCTAAATGTCCAAATATACACTCTATCCAAAACTATATTCGACGGCAATAACAACCCGACACAGGTCTTTATGGCCTATATTACCCGTATATGGAACTCTTTCTGGCAACTAGTAAAAATAAAGGAAATTGATATCCTCTACTCTTCTACAAATGTATTGCCAGATATTGCCCCGATTTTCTTCTACAAAATCCTAAATCCAAAAATTCCCTGGATAGCCAGGGTCCATCACCTTATACAATCACCCAGAAAAAGGCCTGGAAAACTTGTCGTAAACCTTGTTTCCTACCTCATGCAGATTGTTTCAAACTATATGATCAAATCTAAAAGCGACCTTACTGTAGCCCTTAACTATTCCCTTGCAAAAAGCCTCGCGGATCAAAAATTCTCTAAAAATAAACTTATTGTGCTGGGTGCAGGCATCGATTATGAAAAAATAGCCAACTCTAAAAAATTGGCAAATGTATACGAGGGTATTTTTATCGGGAGAATACATCCCTCAAAAGGCGTTTATGACCTAGTGCAAATTTGGCAGGAGGTTGTTAAAAAAATTCCTTCTGCAAAAACAATTATTATCGGAGGAGGGTCTAAAGGTCAGGAGAAAAGACTAAAAACTCAGATTAAAAATGCAAATCTTTCAAAGAATCTTATTTTTGCAGGCTATCTATCTGACCGCCAAGTCTACAATTACCTTAAATCCAGCAAAATCTTTCTCTTTACTGACTATGAAGCAGGCTGGGGAATCGCAATAGCCGAAGCAATGGCAGCCGGTTTACCAGTAGTCGGGTATAGCTTGGAGATATTTGGAGACGTTTTTAAAAAAGGTTTTTTAACTGTCCCGCTAGGAAACACAACTATTTTTGCCCAAAAAATAATTAACCTATTAGAAAACAAGAGACGTTACCAGCAAATGAGTCAGGAAGCGACGATTCAAGCGCAAAAAATGAGTTGGCAGAAAACTTCCATGAAATTTCAGCAAATAATTGCCAATTTTAAAACTTCTTCCACACATATTGATTAACTGGAACATAAAGATAGACATTAAAAAAAGTAAGATTTTCTTTGTAAGTCTTATCTGGAACAAAAATCTCTTTTTTAACAAGCCTAAAATTATTATCCAAGGTCTGCTTAATCACACTTGCTTCATCACCGGTAACGTAAAAAGGTTCTAAATACCAAATCCGTTTCTTTAAACTTGGCAGCGACTCCGCTGTTATCACATTATATCCAAGAGCTTTTTGTGTAGGGTAAGTGGATGTTTTTTCATCGCGTACACCATAAATAAGCGCTTTCGAACCTAAATAATAAGTCGCCAGTAAGTAAGAACCAAAATGTGAATTTACAATAATATCCCCAGCTTTCAAATTATCAGCGATAAACTGAATATCTTTTCGGGGAATCGAATATGAATAGGATGATTGAAAAAAGAAAATTAAACTTAAAAATAAGCTTACTAAAAAAATTAAACTAATAACTCTGGGGCCTCTAAGGGTAAAATACAATCCTTTGACGACTAAGATCAAAGTTGAGGGCAAAAAAATGGTAAGCGACCCCAGTGCCAATACAGGCTTATTTAAGGTATAAGACACTATAATCAAGATAGTCGGGGGAACTAAAAATAAGTAAAAGAAGACAAACTTAATCTTG
>MFCA01000003.1 GCA_001775095.1 Candidatus Curtissbacteria bacterium RIFOXYA1_FULL_41_14 | reverse complement strand
TTAATGCGTATAACAAAATTATCACCAGAAGAAATAAAATTTTGCAGCGAGTTGCCGAGGGAAAATCAAGGCCAGGGGAACTTGATTTTTGGGATGAGCGATTATTGGAACATGGTAGATATATTTCTCAAAAGCGTATGGAGTTTTTCGAGTTTTTGAACTCTTCGGCTAGCAAACACCTTGGGTTCACCTCCGAGGTGAAGTCAAGGAGATACCAAGAGAGCACACTGAGGGTGTTTCCTGCGGGATTTTCTTGGGCTCTCAGACAGAGTTTACTGTCAAAGGAAAAACTTTTTCAAAACCGCGAGCGCGATATTTCAGCCGGCATAACTCTTTCCGGTCCGCACCGTGACGATTTCAGATTTTTGTTGAAAAGCCGCCGGCCCGGGGCCTCTGGCCCGGAGGGTAGAGATTTGGAGTTTTTTGGTTCGCGCGGCGAGCAAAGACTTTCCGTTTTGACACTGAAACTTGCCGAATTGGAATTTAACCAAGTGAAGTTGGGGAGCCGCCCAATTCTGGCACTTGATGATATTTTCTCCGAACTTGATTGGGAACACCGGGAAACTGTTCTTTCGATAATCGGTAAGCAACAGACAATAATCACCGCAGCTGAGGAAGATTCAGTCCCAAAACAAATTTTTAAGAGGGCGAAGATTGTGGAGTTAACCTAAAGTTTGTGCTAGTATACGCTACTAATAATTTCTAAAAATCATGTCGAAAGAAGATTGTACCTGGACAGGGTTGACAAGGCAATTGCCGAGGAGAAGATTTCTAGAAAGAGCTGCGGCTTTAGGAATCGGAGCTGCTGGACTTGCTTTAGTCGGTTGCGATGACGAAGGAGGCCATAATTTTCCGATTCCTACTGTGACTGAACAGGAACTAGCTCAAGATGTCCTTGCTCTTTGGAATAAGAGCCATGATATTGCCTTTCGTTATGAAAGGAGACTAAAAGTTTCCTCACAAGAGGAAATTAGACAATCGGTAAAGGATTTAACTATCCAAAAAGCTAGACTAATAGAAAGAGAATATATAGGTCTAGGACTTTACGGGGAACCGCCAAATGCCAGAGTCGAAAACCGGGATGGTAGAGATATAGTGCTCATTCGCGGCCAAGAATTCGATGTTCGTCATAGTTCTAGTGATTATTTTATTGGTGCTGCGCTAATCGATTATTTATTTGAAGAAAAATTTGCAGATATTTTAAAAGATGTACCTGGTTTTGAATCCAATAGACAGATACTTCTGCCTTCCAATATGGAAGAAATACTTTGGCTTCAGTCCCATCTTGTGGATGTTCAATTAGGTGATGTATCTCCGATAACCAGGACCCGGGATCTTGCCACGCTAGCAAGAGCACTCAAGGTTTTTGAAGCGGTAGGTTTGCCTAGGCCCAACAAACTAAAACTTGACAAATCCCTTTTTGAAAAAGGCGGGAATCCTCATCATAAATTTAAAGATCCGGATACAATCTTGCTTGATGCTACAAAGTCTGGTGGTTTTGATTCAGCCAGGTCGATTGCCAGTTTTCTGGCTACTAGAAAACCAAACTTGGTTGGTGATTATCTAGAGGTGGTATCTCGGGCTTACAAATCTCAAAGACAACCAATTGCGAATGGATACTTTACCCCTAACGGTGAAGAAGGTTTTATTAAAGCCTTAGAAGATTACATGTTTGATGGAGTCAGCTTTAGAAAGAAAATTGCCTATGCAGAAACCTGGGGTCGCCTTGAAGCCGAAAAGGTAATGTTACAAGTTCCATATGCATTTTTAAAGCATGCACTTGGGAACCGAGAATTCAGCATTAATTTTAAGGTAAAGTTAATTATGGAATATAAAATCGGCGATACTGTGATGATTGATGATTACGCGAGGCCAGACAAACCGGGAATTGTTTTACGCCAACGACCAACCCTTAAGATTGATCTAGGCTGGCCGTACGTTAACGATGGTACTTTAGTTCAAATTATTGGTGGGTCTGAACTTGTTCCTGATGATGAAAAGGATCAAGCAACCAGGATGTGGCTTATAAGGAGGCATGGTTTGGGGGTTTCTGAACAGCCAGGCTGGGTTTCTGAAGAATGGTTTGGACCAAGTTTGAAATTGAGTGATCAATTCTTAATTTGACTTCTTCTTAAATTTACCGCATAATTAACGCATAGTTCGCAAATAAATTGCGAATTTTTTACTGCGAATGGATCCGAATAATAAAGTCATTTATCCTGAACTGAGCTATAAAATAGTTGGAATTCTTTATAATGTTCATACAGAGTTAGGTGGAAAATATCAAGAGAAGTATTATCAAAGAGCTGTTGAAAAGGCTTTACTAAGTGAAAAATTCCTTTTGAAAAAGAGTTAATGGTTGATTTGAGTTTTAAGGGTGAAAAGATTGGAAAATACTTTCTGGACTTTTTAATTGAAGGGAAGATAATTCTTGAGTTAAAAGCCACTCCTTTTTTCCATCCTGATGATTTTTATCAAGTTCTAGCTTATTTAAAAGCAATATCACTTAAATTAGGTATACTTGCAAATTTCCGAGGACGGAAGCTAGTCTATAAAAGAATACTAAATTCGGAGATTCATTTGTAATAATTTGCACTAAAATATTTGTAACTTATTTGCATGTACCAACCTAAATTTACCATCACCAATAACATCCTTAAATCCATCGGTAAAATAGAAGCATGCCGCGAACTTATTGAAAACGCCCCCTTGGTACCGGCTTACGAGGCCAAATTCAGGCAAGAGGCGATTATCAGAACTGTCCATCACGGGACGCATATCGAAGGAAATCCTTTGGATACCGGTGAAGTAGTGGCAGTTTTAGAAGGTAAAGAAGTTGAGGCGCGCGATCGAGATATTCAGGAAATTTTAAATTACCGCAATGTACTTAAATTTATTGACAGGAAACAAACCGGGAAACACTCCCGGAGTGCGCCAGGTCGAAACTTTGCTCACTCCGGGAGTGAGGTCAGGCCGAGCAAGATTTTGCAAAGGGATTTGTTGGCAATTCATAAGCTGACTGTTGAAAAAATTCTGCGCTGGGATGCTGCCGGTAAATTCCGTAAAACTCAAGTAGTTGTTAAAAATTCCAAAACCGGGCAAGTCAGTTTTATACCGCCTAAAGCCAATCTTGTAGTTGGGTTAACTGGCGATTTCTTTGACTGGTTAAATAGTGATAACTCCCAGTCGATCCATCCGGTTCTGGCCGCGGGTATTACCCATTATATTCTGGTCTACATTCACCCTTTTATTGACGGTAATGGGAGAGCGGCGAGGGCCTTAGCGTCGATGGTATTATTTAGCCGCGGTTATGATATTAAGAAATTCTTCTCTTTGGAGGAATATTTTGACAAAAATGCCCATCGATATTACAAAACTTTACAGGAAGTTTCCAATCAAAAAGCCGAAAGTTTGTCCCAGCGCGATTTAACGGTCTGGCTTGAGTACTTTTGCGAAGGCTTAGCAGAGGAACTGGCTCGGGTTAAGGAAAAAGTCCAAAAATTATCGCTCGATATAAGATTAAAGGGCAAAACCGGCCAGATTGTTTTATCAGAGCGTCAAGTAAAACTGGTCGAATATATTGAAACATACGGTTCGATAAGCAACAGACAGTGGCGAAGTTTACTTCGCGAATATTCCGACGATACAATTCTTCGTGATCTTAAAGATTTGCAAAAGAAAGGACTCATCAAGAAGAAAGGCTCGACGAAGGGCGCAGTTTATGTAATGAAGTAGTTATAAATTACAAGTTATAAGTTATAAATTTTTATGACGTATGAAGAGAAATCTGAAATAGCAAGAAGAACATATGACTTTGCCGTTAAGGTAATAAAAATAACTGCTAGATTACCAAAAACTCCTGCAAATCTCATACTAATCAAACAAGTAATACGATCGGCAACATCGATTGGTGCAAATATTGAAGAAGCTCTTGGTGGGTATACTAAAAACGATTTCACTTATGGAATGAATATTGCAAAGAAGGAAGCTAGAGAAACACGCTATTGGTTAAGAATGATTCACGATACAAATGCGATTTTTCGTCAAGAACTGACAGTGCTTTTGCAAGAATGTAAAGAATTGATTAATATTCTAACTAAAATTGTTAAGACTTCATCGAAAAAATGATTTATATTCGCTCGCAGAATACCATGGACTATTAATCCATGGATGATTGCGAAAGCGAATACATACTTCCGAGTCATGGAAATATTCTGCTCACTTATGTAAACTTTAAGGGCAATACAGAGGGCTTTTAGCCCTCGGAAGTTTATAACTTTTAATTTATAACTTTGGACTCTAATGAGATTTAGCGAATTAGCTGAATACTACGAAAAACTGGAGGCAACGTCAAAACGCCTCGAATTAGTCGATATTCTTTCCAAGCTTTTTAAGGAAGCGAAGGCAGAGGAAATCGGCAAGATTTGTTATCTGATTCAAGGTAGAGTCGCGCCGTTTTTTGAGCCTGTGGAGATTGGTATGGCGGAGAGCATGGTCGCGCAATCAATCGGCCGGGCGTTTAACAAATCAAAGGATGAAGTTATTAAATTGTATAGACATAAAGGGAATATGGGGATTGCAGCTGCGCAATTGTCGACTAACGCAAAACGACTAACGACTAAGGCCCTTTCGGTCACAGAAGTTTTCGAGGAACTTGCCAAGATTGCAAAATTTAGTGGTAAGGGTACGGTTGAACAAAAGGTTTCGACTTTAGCGCAGGTTTTGAAATCGTTAGATTCAACCTCAGTTAAACACGTTGTCAATATTCCTTTGGGGACACTGCGGTTAGGAATTGGAGATCCAACGGTTTTGGATGCACTTTCAATTGCAAAAACGGGTGACAAGAAATTAAGACCGATGCTTGAGGGTGCTTACAACAAAACATCCGATCTTGGATATGTTGCGGAAAATTTTTTTAGAAAAGGTGAAGCTGGGATTAGAAGTGTCAAATTAATTATCGGTAAACCGATTAGGCCGGCGCTTGCCGAGAGGCTTCCGAATGCAGAAGAAGCAGTAAAGAGATTGGGAGGAGAATTTGCAGCTGAACCTAAGTTTGACGGATTTCGCGTGGCGGTTCACAAAAATGGAAACAAGATAGAGCTTTTTTCGAGAAACTTGGAGGATATGACTCATGCTTTTCCGGATTTGGTTGAAGGTGCAGTCAAAGAAGTTAAGGCAAAGACTGCAATTTTAGAAGGGGAAGCAATTGCGTACAATCCGGTTACGGAGGAATTTTTGCCGTTTCAAGAAACTACCAAACGCAGACGTAAGTACAAAATCGAGGAGATGGCCAAACAATTACCTTTGGTACTTTTCGCATTTGATCTTCTTTATTTGAATGGGAAAGATATAACAGAGAAACCTTATTGGCAAAGAAGGAAGCTTTTGGAGTCAATCATCCACAGCGACAATAAGGTAGTAAGACTTGCCCAAGAGAGAACTTTACATACGGCCCAGGAGATTACAAAGTTTTTCAATGAGGAGATTTCGGAAGGACTGGAGGGATTGATGCTTAAAAAGCTTAATAGTCCTTACGTTGCCGGAGGGCGTGGATTCCACTGGATTAAGTTCAAAAGAAGTCAGGCGGGTGAGCTGACCGATTCAGTTGACTGTGTGCTTTTGGGGGTTTACTCCGGCCGCGGCAAAAGAACAGAGTTTGGAGTCGGAGGGCTTTTGGTTGGGATTTATGATGCTAAGCGCGATGAATTTGTGACAATTTCCAGAGTCGGTACGGGTTTGACTGACGAGGAATTTAGAAAGGTAAAAGTGATAAGTGATAAGTTACAAGTTGCAAAAAAGCCGGCAAGGGTAAATTCAAAAATTGAACCTTCTTTTTGGGTCGAGCCAAAAGTGGTTTTGGAAATTTACGCAGATGAAATTACTAGGTCACCGATCCACACAGCCGGTTGGGATTCTTCGACAGGTTCAGGATTTGCCTTAAGGTTTCCCAGATTGGTTAAGTTTCGAGAAGCCGACAAACGACCGGAAGATGCTACTACCGTAAGTGAAATAATGAAGATGTATAAAGATCAGTTCAAGAAGAAACATTAAGAAATAACTATTCTTATCCCTCTAGACACAGAAGTAATTTTTGTCTAAATTGTCTTGTATGCCAAATGTCCATGATGATTTGCATATTGAGAAGAAAGATTTAGATGAAGTTTTTCAATATATTGAAGGCTACTGGCCAAAACTAATCCGCTATCATCCCAAAGATCTCAAGACCCTAATTGGGTTGCCTAATTCCTACATCGTGCCAACGGATTCTGAAATTTTTCAAGAACAGTATTATTGGGATTCGTATCTTATTGTCCGTGCTTTGATTAACAACCCCAAATACAGTCATATCGCTATTGGTATGGTTGAGAATTTGTTCTACATGATTGAAAGATTCGGCATTATTCCTAATGCCTCGCGTTTCTATTTCCTTTCGAGATCTCAACCGCCCCTACTTTCGAGTATGGTTCTTCTAATTTACGGCAAGATAAAGGACATGAATTGGTTAAAGAAAGCTGTCGGCTATGTTGAATTCGAATACAACAACGTCTGGATGGGTGAGACCCATCTGGCTAATTTCAGGGCAGTAGAATCCGGACTTTGTCGCTATTATGATGTCAATGCTATTGACGACTTAGCAGAAGCTGAATCCGGTTGGGATTTAACTTCTCGGTTTAACGGCAAATGTCTTGACTATCTGCCTGTTGATCTTAATTGTCTCCTTTTCCTTTACGAGGTGGATCTGGCGCATATTTATAACTTGCTCAAAAATTCCAAGAAAGTAGAAAAATTCGAGAAAGCCGCTATCTGGCGAGCGAAACTTATTAACAAACTTATGTGGGACGAAAAAACGGGTTATTACTTTGATTATAATTTTGTCAAAAAAAGCAAGAGTCCATTGATAACCGTTGCCGGCATTTATCCTTTAAATGTTGGTATTGTTTCCGTTGCCCGCGCCCAAAAAGCGATTTCTTTGGTTGAAAAAATTTTGCAGAAAAATTACGGCGTAGTTCAGTCTGTACGCTTTATTGAAAATAAGCAGTGGGATTGGCCAAACGGTTGGTCACCCTTACAACTTAGAGCAGTTGAGGGCCTAATGCGTTATGGGGCAAATAGACTCGCCAGGAGATTAATTCTCAAATGGCTTTCCCTAAATATAAAAATTTTTAGAGAAACGGGTTTTTTGTGGGAAAAATATGATGTAGTTCACGGAGCTATTGGAGTACCGGATCGATATCCGACGCTATACGGTTTTGCCTGGACTAACGCTTGTTTTCTGATTATGGCAAATATGCTTGAATTTCTAGAAAAATGGCCATCTGAGAATGCAACTCCAGTTTGGCTCGTTAGGCGGTTGGGTTGGTATTGAGGCCCTTTTTCGTCATGTTAAAATTAGGCCGATGAGGTTCGTTTGTGATCTCCATCTACATAGTAAATACTCACGCGCCCCACAAATCTTAGCATTCGCCTTTTCAATACTAGTTCGCAAGCGGCTCATGCTGCGATTATTGAGGGGCAGCTTTTTCTCGGTGATAAAATAGGTTTTGATGAAATTTATTACTGATCTCCACTTACACTCCAAATACTCACGCGCAGTTTCCCAAGAAATGGGTCTTTCCCAAATGGCCGAGTGGGCAAAATTCAAAGGTATTAGTGTTTTAGCAACTGGGGACTTTACTCATCCATTTTGGTTCGATCAAATTAAGAATGAACTTGTGGAAGCGGGGAATGGGTTGTGCAGACTAAAGTCTGCAAGTGACAAGTCACAAGTGATAAGTGATAAGTTGAATAATAGTCAAGAAGTTTTTTTCCTGCTTTCTTGCGAGATTTCTTCAATATACAGCCAAGGAGGTAAAACAAGAAGAATCCACAATTTATTTTTCTTTCCTTCTATCCAGTCCGTAGAAAAATTCAATGGTCAACTGCTTAAACGAGGTGCAAATCTTCGCTCTGATGGTCGGCCAATTGTCGGCCTTACTTCCCGGGACCTTTCCCAGATTGCGCTTGAATGTGACCAAAAAACTTTAATAATTCCTGCTCATATTTGGACTCCCTGGTTTTCAGTGTTTGGTTCCTTTTCAGGTTTTGACTCCCTCGAAGAATGTTTTGGCGATATGACCGATTATATTTATGCCGTAGAAACTGGTCTCTCCTCTGATCCTGCGATGAATTGGCGAATTGCCGATCTTGACAGGCGGGCGATACTTTCATTTTCTGATGCTCATTCACTGGAAAAGATGGGCAGGGAGGCAACTGTTTTTGAAGGGGAAGAAATTTCCTACAATGCCATCTATGATGCCATTGTAAAGGGACCAAAAGTAACAAACGTATCAAATGTATCAAAGGGTAATAAATCCTCTGAAACTTCAGAGACTTTTGCTCCCTCAAAAATTGCTTTCACTATCGAGTTCTATCCAGAAGAAGGCAAATATCACTACACCGGCCATCGCGACTGCAACTATAGTCAGAATCCAGAGGAAGGCGAAAAAAAAGGCAATAAATGTCCGGTTTGCGGGCGGTCTTTAACAATTGGGGTGATGGATCGGGTTGAAGAATTGGCATCAAGAAATTCGAAAATGGAAATTCGGGCTTCCAGAGGAGTCAAGCAGGTCTATTCGGAGGATTCTTCACGGCCACCATATATTTCTTTAGTTCCGCTTTCTGAGATATTAGCGGAAGCACTGGGTGTGGGGGTTGGTACTAAAACGGTGATGGATGCATACCTTATTTTAGTAAATCAATTAGACAGCGAATTTAATGTTCTTTTAAAAGCAGATCTTAGGGACATTGCACGGCTTGTCTCCCCAAACGTTGTTGAAGGAATTAATAAAATAAGGAATAGAGATATTGTTGTTGAGCCCGGATATGACGGTAAATTTGGCATAGTTAAAATTTGGCCAAATACAGAAAATGTGGGTAAAATGCAAGTTGAAGAGGAAAAACAAAAAGATTCGCAACTTAATCTGTTTGCGTAAGGAGGTGATATAAATGACCACTAATCAATCGAATAGAAATCTAATAGCGGCTCTTTCTTATCTTTTAGGGTTTATTACAGGAATTGTGATTTTACTTGTTGAAAAAGATGAGAAATTTATCCGCTTTCATGCTATGCAGTCAACTGTTATATTTGGGGCTTTATTCGTCCTAAGTATCGTTTTAGGCTTTGTTCTGAGGCCAGTTGGTATCTTGGAAACTTTGGTTAATGTTATTATTTCCGTTGTCAGCCTTATAGTATGGGTGGTTTCGATGATCAAGGCTTATCAGGGCCAGATGTATAAATGGCCGATTGCTGGGGACTTTGCGGAAAAACAAATTAAATGACATCCTCCCTGACCTTGGAGGGGCGGGTCGGGTTCGGATGAAGTTTTCTTATCCGCTTCATCAACGAATACAGAAGCTCGGGGTTTTCGCGGATTCAAAAATAGGATGATTTATGCAAACAGACAGCATGCCGGAGAAATTCTTGCGAAAAAGTTTTCCGAATTAAAATTAGATAAGAAAAAATCAATAGTTGCGGCAATTCCTCGCGGCGGAGTAGTTGTCGGGCAGGTAATAGCAGAAAAATTGGGAATTAGGCAAACCGTGATAGTAATAAAAAAATTAGGCGCACCGCAAAATCCGGAACTGGCAATTGGCGCAACGGCATCTTTTGGGAAACCAATACTTGATAGATGGCTAATTGCAGACTTGGATGTTTCAGGCGATTACCTCAAAAAAGAAATAATTAAGAAAAAGAAAGAAGCCTTTTCCCGCGAAAGATTATTGGGTGTAAAGCTTATTCCGTCGAAATTTAAAGCTAAGATCGTTATTGTAGTTGATGACGGTTTGGCAACCGGCCAGACAGCTAAAGCCGCAGCCAAGATCATTCGAAAATTTGGCCCGAAGAAGTTAATTTTAGGGGTTGCCTGTGCAGCTCCTTCAACATTGGATTTAGTGAAAAATGATTATGATGAGGTGATTTGTCCACTTGTCAGTTCTGATTTTTGGGCCGTGGGTCAATTTTACAGAGATTTTAGACCGATTGATGATATTAAAGTAAAAGACTACTTGCTAAAAGTTAAGGTCTAAAGGTTTTTGATTATTTTTCTTTACTTAACCTTTGAAAAATGTAGACATCACCGTTTTGGTAATAAAGGGCATAATTTTGATTCCCTTGGATTGTCTTTAGCATTGTTTTTATGTCCTGTAAGGACCCTAAGCCCCAATAGTTGTTGGGGTTTTGTCCTTCACGGACGTCGAGCAAAATGTACTCGGCTCTATCATCAATAGTTTTAAGTAGCCATGATGGCTGGTGCGTAAAGTGAGACAAAAGATCGTTTTGTGTTGCAATAGAGGCATTTTTCGGAATTTTACTGACAGCTTGTTCTAAAAACATAAAGTTTTTAGTGTTTTCATAAAAGGCTGGGTTGTACGCAAGAGCGAGTGGACCATGAAGAACAAATCTATAGAGGAAAAAAGAATTAACAATCAAGAGAGAGAGAATTAGATAAATAAAGGGCTTTCTGTTATTTAATTTTTTGTTAAGAAAGTTAACTGAGAAAATGGAACTGAGAGCAAGTATTACAGAAAGAAGGGCGCTGTAGTGCATACCTAGATCGAATCTTAATGCCCAGGAAGGTGAGTAAAAACGGGTCGTAAAATCTTGAAAGATCAAAAACCACAATGCCGGCGATAACAAAGGCAAAAATCCAAAGCTTGCGAAGCTAAAAAATAATGTTCTTAACTTGATTGGATTATCGACGAATGATGAGAAGAAGACTACGGGGTTGGGATCGATGGGTACTCCATATTGATAAGGTTCCCCTGCGAAATAGGGGATAAACAATTTAATCGTAAGAAATCCGTACAAGAGAGATATGATACATGTTAACAGCGCCGTTTTTGCCCATTGCCTATTCAAAAAAAATAATGAAATACCGACACCGAATCCAACCAAAAAATTACTCTCTTTAAATCCAAGCATTATAAATAGCAGAATCCAGTACCAAATTATGTTCTTTTTAACTATGGCAAGATAAACAAGCATTAGGGCAACGGTGGCAATTGTAACCTCATGGAAGTCGGTAATGACTGCATTTTGGAGGCCCGTAAAGAGAAAGTATGAGACAGTAACTGCAAGCGATTGAAACTTGTTTTTTAGGACTTGGTTGCCAATAAGGTACAAAATGATACCACTTAATCCAACAATGGCTGCCTGAGCGATAAGCATTATTTCCTGTTTTTCGGTTAGCCAATAGAGGGGGGAAAGGATAAAAATACTTGGGTTGAAGTGATCAGCGAAAATTATTTTTCCACCGACAACAAGATGTTCAATTATTGGTGGGGAGAAATGGGCAACTTTCCAGAGAGCCTGATCGAAAATGCCAAAATCGTAATAAAAAACCTCGTATTGCCAAAACCTATTAATTGAGACAAGAGCCCCAGCAGTAATAAAAGCAAGGGTTAGCAGAGCAACAACTAAATCCGGGATTATTAGAGAATGGTTCTTTTTTCGCACTTTTCAAGGGACATTGTAACATTTGGAATTGACAATTAATATTTGAGAGCTGAGAATAATAAGGGTCTTTTATGAAACTTATCGTAGGTTTGGGGAATCCAGGTGTTAAATTTGAAAAAACCCGGCATAATTTGGGTTTTATGGTTATGGATTTTTTTGCTGGGAATAAAGGATTATCCTGGCAATATAATTCCGATTTCTCGTCACATTATGCCAAAGACGCTGAGCTAGTGATTGCTAAGCCAACAACATATGTGAACCAGTCAGGAATTGCTGTTGCTTCTATCTGTCGATATTTTCGAGTCGATCTTTCCGATTTGTTAGTAATTCATGATGATTTGGATTTGCCTTTCGGAAAAATTAGATTAACATATGGCAGTTCAAGTGCCGGTCATCGCGGAATTGAAAGCATAATTGAAAATTTAGGCATGGAATTTACGAGGCTGCGGATCGGAATTGGACGGCCATTGGAAAGTATTGATCCTGAAAAGTACGTTTTGCAAAAATTTTCAACTGAGGAAAATAAACAGCTTCCAAAAATAATTGAAAAAAGCACTGAAGCAATAAAATCATATCTTGATTTGGGTATTGATGCTGCGATGAACAGGTATAACTGACAACTGACAACTGACAACTGACAATCGGAAAAAGTATGGCTCGTCTAAATCTTAAGGAAGAAGTATATCGGTTAGTTAAACAAATTCCCAAAGGTAAAGTTGTGACTTACGGGCAAATCTCAAATCAATTGAGAATACCAAAGCGTATTTTCGATAAATCGGAAAGTGAGAATGCCCGCCTGCCGGCAGGGCAGGGAGAATTGAGAATTAGCCCAAGAGTGGTTGGTTGGATGTTGCATGCTAATCGGTCAACTGACGTACCTTGTCACCGAGTAGTTGATCGAAACGGGAGGATTGCGCCAAATTTTGCCGGCCCCTCGAAGCTTCAGCGAAGTGGGAGTTTTGGGGGAGCAGAGGAGCAAAGACGTCGATTGATATCAGAGGGAGTAAGATTTAAAGACAAGATGCATGTGGATCTCGCCAAATGCCTTTGGCGAGAAAATCCTAAATCCTAATTTCTAAACTCTAAACAATTTCAAAATCCTAAATTCAAATGATCAAATAAAAAATAAATTTGTCTTAAGATTGTTTTGAATTTTGTATTTTCCCTCATTTGGATTTGTTTAGGATTTAGAGTTTAGGGTTTAGAATTTTTATGCAATTACATATTGTCATTTATGGTCAAGTCCAGGGTGTTTTTTTTCGATCAAATGCCAAGGATGTGGCGGAAAAATTAGGTCTTGTGGGTTGGGTTAAAAATAATCCTAATGGATCTGTCGAGACACTAGCGCAAGGGACCAAAGAAAATCTGGGGAAATTCTTAACTTGGTGCAAGAGGGGTCCATCCGGAGCAAAGGTCGATAAAGTTGAGGTTGAGTGGGGCAATCGGTTGGAGAATTATGACAACTTTGATGTTATTTACTAGTCTTAGAGATGTCTAATATTTTTATCGGAACTTCCGGATGGACGTACAAAGACTGGCAAGGGCTATTCTATCCTAAGGATTTATCTCAAAGGAAATGGCTTGAGTATTACGGACGGCATTTTAAGACGGTTGAGGTTAATAGCACTTTTTATCGTCAAATGAAGCCGGAGACGTTTAAGAATTGGGCGGAAACTGTTCCCCAAGATTTTGTTTTTGCAGTCAAAGTAAGCCGGTTTATTACTCATATCAAGAGATTGAAGGATTGTCGCGAACCGGCAAAGGTGATGATAGAGTCTTTTTCGGGACTTGGCCAAAAACTCGGCCCGGTCCTTTTTCAGTTGCCGCCGAAGTTTAGGGCTGATGGGGAACGGCTCGAGGATTTTTTAGTTCACTGTTCACAGTTAATAGTTCACAGTAAGAGAAAATCTATGAACCGTGAACCGAGAACTGTTAACCGAATTGCTTTTGAGTTTCGGGATCAGAGCTGGTTTGATGAGTCCATCTATAAGATTTTAAGAAAATATAATGCTGCTTTGGTTATTGCCGAATCGGGTAGTTTTTGGCCCTCCTCCGCTGAAGCTTCGGAGGGTAAACCAAGTGAAGAAGTGATTACGGCTGATTTTGTCTACATTAGATTTCATGGAGAAGGAGGGTCATATGCTTCAAAATACACTGATAAGGAATTAAAATCGTGGGCAAACAGGATCAGAAAATGGCGAAAAAGGGGACTTGATGTGTATGCGTACTTCAACAATGACGTTGCAGGCTTCGCGATTGAAAACGCCAAAACATTAATTTCTCTGATATATCAGCAGGTCGCCTTGTCACAATCCTTCGACTTCGCTCAGGATTCGTGACAATGGCGCTCCTCTGATATATTCTTTTGTGCTTTATTCCTGATTAGAAAAACGGAGGCACAAAAGGATATAATTGTCTTCCATGATTCAAAAGATTCTTCTTGCTAAGCCTCGGGGTTTTTGCGCAGGGGTTGACCGGGCGATAGATGTAGTCGAGGCAGCTCTTGAAATTTTCGGCGGGCCAATTTATGTTAAACACGCCATTGTCCATAATACACACGTTGTTTCTGATCTTGAGAAAAAAGGAGCGATTTTTGTTGAGAATTTGGATGAAATTCCAAATCCGCCAGCTGGCGGATCGATAGTTATTTTTAGCGCTCACGGGACAGATCCGCAGGTAAAAGAGGAGGCAAAAAAACGAGGCCACAGAGTTGTAGATGCAACCTGCCCGTTGGTAACTAAAGTCCATCTTGAAGCGCAAAGATATGTCAGGGAAGGCTACCATGTTATTTATATCGGTCACCGCGGTCATCCAGAACCAATCGGGGTTTTCGGTGAGGTTAGTGAAGGGACGATAAGTTTAATCGAAAACGCCGATGAGGTTAAAAGTTTAAAAGTGCCTCAGAGGGAAAAGTTAGTTTTTCTGACCCAAACTACGCTTTCTGTCTCCGATACAAATGAAACTATTCAAAGGCTCAAGATGCGATTTCCAAAAATTATTTCAGCTCCGTCTTCGGATATTTGTTATGCAACCACCAACCGTCAGGCAGCAGCCCGACGCCTTGCCAGACTAAGCGACTTGGTTTTGGTGCTTGGTTCAAAAGCAAGTTCAAATTCCAAGAGATTAGTAGAGGTTTGCAAGGAAGAAGGCGTGAAGGCATATCTTGTTGATGATGAAAAAATGGTTAACCCAAAATGGCTGGTTGGGGTAAGAACTTTGGGAATTACTTCCGGTGCCTCGGCACCTGAACATCTGGTTACAAGGTTAGTTGATTTTATAAAAACAGGTAATCCGGATGTTGAAGTTGAGAATCTTGATGTCATCAAGGAAGAGGTCAAATTCCCATTACCTGACGATTTAGTGACTTTGGCACAAGAAGAAGGTAAAGGAGCTCTGTGGGTGGAAAAACACAGGGTCGCCACACAAAGATAGCGTTCAAGCATCAATTGACTTAGCCCTATAGTTTATGTATAATTTTCACCTATTATGGCTTCTGTTTTATTTGGATATGGGGGACCGCTTGGCGAACCTGAAGTTTTTCGGGCCATTGTAGGCGAGGAGGTTCC
Source organism: Candidatus Curtissbacteria bacterium RIFOXYA1_FULL_41_14 (assembly GCA_001775095.1). GTDB lineage: Bacteria > Patescibacteriota > Microgenomatia > Curtissbacterales > GWA2-41-24 > GWC1-40-35. The sequence goes on along the minus strand of MFCA01000003.1, from coordinate 10,700 downwards.
AGCCCGGCAAGTTGTTGTGCGGGGTGTCAAATTAGTTTTTCAGCCTTTTGAACTAATCAAGTCTACTTATATTCGAGGAGAATTAAAGAGGAGTTGGGGAGACAAGTTTTATGGCGCATTCGGATTGTGCCCAGTTCCGGATAGAGAAAAGATTACACTGATAACCTTATATAATGTAGGCAAGAAGCTTCATCCGCAGGTTACAGCAGGATTGGTTAAATTTAATTTCCATGGTCAGGGTGGATGGTTTGAATTTGAAAAGATGAGTTGCACTACTGCTGATGGTACGGTAGTGGAATTCTGGACCGAAAGACTTACCGAAGATGGGAAACTCGAAGAAGCTCGTGAAGGCTTTAGAGAGGATCTGGAATACAAAAGATTTTGGAAACAAATGGCAGACAAGGCAAGGGAAGAATCTCGTAGACCGGAAGGTCAACAATCAGGGTCGCCCGAACGGAGTTAAAATAGGTTATGGGTAATCAATCTGTACTTGCGGATGATTTGAAATTTTTCTTGAGTGAATTTGTTCCGTTCTCCCAAAAATATTTTAGAAAAAAAATTCAGGACTCAAGAATTTATCCTCCGCTTATTAAGCATTTCTATAAAGATCTTTACGATTTTACTTCCGGCGGCAAAAAGCTGCGGGCGTTTTTGGTTTGGATAGGCTATAGAATTGGTATTACTGCTCGGGGTCCTGTCAGTCGTTTCCTTCCCGCCAGTGCTCGCTCGAAACAGAAATCGATTCGTGATCAAAAAGATAATGTCGAACTGCGCGCTGTCGGGAACCCTTTCACGACTGCCACCCCTCGCATAGCAGATATTCTGTCCATTGCTCTGGCATATGAACTTTTACACAGCTTCCTTTTAATCCATGACGACATTATTGATGAGTCAAGTACGCGTAGAGGAAGGACGACAATTCATAGAAGATATGAGAAAAAAACGAGTAGACATTATGGAATGAGTCAGGCGATTGTCCTGGGGGATATTGCTTGTTTTGAGGCTTTGGATTTAGTTAATTGCTCAAGTTTTACAGACAGTCAAAAAGTTGCTTGTTTTGCGAAAATAATTTCCACGATTATTGAAACGGGATATGGAGAAGGGCTTGATGTTGAATATTCAAATAGATGGACAAACTTTAACAATATCCGGCAGATGACAGAATTGAAGACTGCAAAATATACTTTTGTCGGTCCACTGACAGTCGGGGCAATACTGGGGAAAGCGAACAAATCACAGATCGATGCCCTGTCAAAGCTTGGACTTCTAATTGGTTTAGCCTTTCAGATTCAGGATGACATTCTGGGGGTTTTTGGAAAGGAGAAAGTAGTAGGCAAGTCGGTCTTAGGCGACCTTCGGGAGGGTAAAAATACGCTGCTTATTCATAAAACAAAAGAGATGTTATCTGGCAAGAAAAGAGAAGAATTAGCTCGAATTTGGGGCAAGAAAAATGCAGGAAATCGCGATTTAAAAAGGGTTCAAAAGTTAATTATCAACTCGGGCGCTTTGTTCTGGGCTGAAAATGAGAAGGCAAAACTAGTTAAAAGCGCCAAAGTTTATATCAAAAGTATAACTAGAGATAATGATTTGCAAAGTAGTTTTTCGGAACTTGCGGACTTTGTGATAACGAGGGATAAATGAGATACACTCCCGGAGTGAGACTTGGTGACGCGGTTGAAACAATCTCTGCTTTTTGATATCCTTTGAAATACCAGCTAGATGGCAAGAGAAAAGATTTACAAAAATCTCCCCAATCACGTAGTGATTATTCCGGACGGCAACAGGCGTTGGGCTAAAAAGCATGGTTTGGCGCCGATTGAAGGCCATAGGAAGGGGCTCGAGGCGGCCATGAAAGTAGTCCGCGAATCACGAAATTTGGGAGTCAAAATTTTGACGCTTTGGGGCTTTTCTACCGAAAACTGGTCTAGACCAACTTTAGAGGTTAAGTACTTGATGAGGCTATATGCTTCTTTTTTCAAGGTTCACCTCAAAGAACTAATTAAGGAAGGAGTCCGGTTCAATTGGCTGGGCAGGCGCGACCGGGTGCCAAAAGTTTTGAGACAGATTTTGGAAAAGATTGAGGCGCAGACTGCCAAAAATAGCAAGTATGTTCTCAATATCGCGATTGATTATGGTGGACATGAAGAAATAATTGCCGCCTTTAAGAAGATTTTAAAAAAGGGTGTGAAGCCTTCAGCAATTAATGAGAAACTGGTTTCTGAAAATTTAGAAACTGCAGATTTGCCTGATCCGGATCTTCTTATCAGGACTTCAGGAGAAAAAAGAACTTCCGGAATTATGCCTTGGCAAACAGCCTACACTGAACTTTTTTTCTCCAAACTTCTGTTCCCGGATTTTTCGCTGACAGAGTTAAAGCGCGCAATTTCCGATTTCTCCCACCGCCACCGCAGATACGGAGAGTAAAAACTTCTAATTGACACTCTTTTTCACAGGTGCTTATACTGGGTTTACCCTAACCTAAATGACTGTCGATCTTGAAAGACGACCAGAAGTAAATTCCGATAATTATTCAAGATTCCTCGATGCAATCGGCCGACCCGGCCTGAAAGAAGTAATTACACGAAAAACTCCATGGGTTTCAGCATCGATGGAAGTAGCTTATGCACAGATGCCTTTTACTGGCGGAATGGGTATTTTAACAGGAGATGAATTGCACCAAGCTGAAAAATTAGGGATACCGTTTGTTGTTTCAACACTTGCATACTCTCAACGCTGGAGACAAAGACTTGAAGGATTTTATCAGAAGGAAGATTATGAGGCATTAACTCCCAAGGATTTAGGATTGGTAATAAGAAAGGATTTAGGACAAGTCGAGATTCGAGTAAACGATGAATCAGTTCATCTGGATATTTGTCAAAAACAAGTTGGTAATGGGAGTATTGTTGCCCTTTACGAGGAGGGACTTAGAGATCTCTATTATGGATCTAATGAGTCTCAACATCGTCTTTATCAGGAAGTAGTTTTGGGATTCGGAGGTCACGAGGCTCTTAAAAGATTAGAGCTATCTCCTGCCATTCTTCATCTCAATGAGTCGGCAAAAGTCTTTTCGGCAGTTGCATTTCTCGATGAAGCTGTTAGTAGCGGAATGACATTTGAAGAAGCACTCGACCACACTCGAAGACACGTTGTTTTTACTAATCATACTTTAGTGCCTGCTGCTGTTTCTTCATTCGCTAAAGATCTTTTTGAGAAATATGTATTTGGGAATATTAAGAATCAACAGGTTAATGAGTGGATTGCTCAAATGATTGACAAAGCCCCGGATGGAAAACTAAGTTTGAGTACATTAGCACTTGAGTTATCAAGGAGAACTAACGGGGTGAGTCAAATGCATTCTAAAATTGCCAGCAGCCAGTTCAGACGGATCAATGGCGATCCGGTTTATTTTGAACCGATAACGAACGGCATTTTCATGGAGAGATGGGTTGGTGAAGGATTATATGGACTATACAAAAGCACAGGAATTATTGATGAGTTTGACCTTCCTGGTGAAGACTATCAGGAACGGATAGAAGGTCTTGACATAGATGAGCTTGGGCGACTGAAGTCAGATGCAAAGAGTCGTCTTGTTCAATATCTTTCGGGACGGGTTGATCAAGACGGCAACTCAGTCCGGATTTCCCCAGATGCTAAGATTGCCGTTTGGGCCAGGAGACTAGCAGGTTATAAAAGACCAGGGATGCTTTTTGAACAACCGGGAGAACTAATGAGGATTTTAGAGAGTAATAACATGCACTTGATTATTTCCGGAAGAGCTCATCCAACTGACAAGCCCATGAAAGATGAGTTAAAAAGAATTCTTCATCGAATTAACGATTATCCGGCGCTTCGTGAAAGAGTTCATTTTGTCCAGGATTATGACGAGGAACTGGCCGAGCATCTAGTAACGGGTGCGGATATCTGGATAAATACCCCCGAAGTTGGTAAAGAGGCCTGTGGAACTTCTGGTTGGAAAGCATTTGGTGCTTTGTGTTTGGGAGTTTCGACTATGGATGGGGGTCTTGCAGATATTTACCCTCCAGTTTATCGAGTAGTTAAAGGTGTGGATTATCAAGATGAGGTGGATTCCTTATATTTCAATTTATCTGAGGCGGCGGCTGAAGTGAATAATCCATTCAAACGATTTCAGCGTGCCAAGGCCCAGCTCGCGGCTTATTTGGAAATAATTTCTGGCGGAAGAATGCTTAAAGATTATTTAAATTTTGCTTTTCCTCTGAAATCTTTAAATTAAATTCATGTTAGAATAAATTGATTTTATGGTTAATCTTGATTCTCTCGCAGAAATAAAAAAATTAGACACAAAGGGAGTTTCCACATCAATTGAGCTGTTGGGTAAGCAATGTGAGCAGGTTTGGGAAGAAGTTTCCGGTCTTGATTTGCCCCGAGAATTTGCTGATTGTAATAACATTGTTGTTTGTGGCATGGGAGGTTCAACTTTAGGGACGCACGTTATCCATTCGCTTTATTTCGACCAGTTAAAAACCCCCTTGGAAATAGTCAACGGCTATCATCTTCCAGGTTATGTAGATAAAAATTCTCTAGTAGTTCTTTCTTCCTACTCGGGTACGACTGAAGAGGTTTTGGCAAATTATCAGGAAGCTGAGAAAAGAGGAACTAAGATGATAGCCATTTCATCCGGTGGGGATTTGGAAAAGTTAGTTAAAGAGGGAAGAGTTGCGGGCTATGAATTTGTGCCTAAATTTAATCCATCCGGTCAACCAAGAATGGGACTGGGCTATTCAGTTTTGAGTCAGATTTTGATTTTTTCAAAATTGGGATTTTTGGATTTTAATGAGGCTGATATTTCAAGAACTTTATCTATAATCGAAAAGATCAATTCTCAGTCAAAACCTGATGTAGAAACTAGCAAAAACAAAGCCAAACAAATCGCTTTAGAATTTAAGGAAAAAATCCCATTTCTTTTCGCCTCTGAACATTTAGTTGGAAATATCCATGTATTTGCCAATCAGATCAACGAAAATGCCAAGTCCTTATCATGCTATTTTGCTCTTCCCGAGGCTAATCACCACTTAACTGAGGGACTTGCGTCACCAAAAGAAGCGAATGATTATAAAATATTTTTCTTTCTAAAGTCGAATTTATATTCTGAGCGAGTTCTGAAAAGATACGAAATCACAAAAAATATTGTTGAAGAAAATGGCATTAAAGCAGCAGTTTTTGAGCCACAGTCGAAAACAAAACTGGAACAGGTCTTTGAGTTTTTAACATTCGGGAGCTGGGTGTCTTTCTATTTAGCAATGGTTTATGGCCGTGATCCTTCACCTATCCCCAATGTTGACTTCTTGAAGAATCAACTGTCAAAGAATTAAGTCTAAATAATATAAATTTATGCTAATGGGAATGATCCGATTAAAGAAACCCGACAGAAGAATTAGTGAGATAAAAAGGGGATTTACATTAATTGAACTTCTGGTTGTTATCTCAATCATTGGTATTTTAGTGGGCTTCGGAACTGTCGCCTTTGATAATGCTCTAGAAAAAGGCCGGGACACTAAAAGAAAGAATGATTTGACGGCCGTTAAGACGGCGCTTGAGCTTTACTTTGAGGATAACCACCGATATCCTGATCCGGCAGGAGGAGGATCAAGTTCTGATTCAAAAACTTATGCGGACTGGATTCCGCAACTTGTGCAAGGCGGTTACATTGAGCAACTGCCAATAGATCCGACACAAGCAGGAATAATTGGTAATCTGGCTAATCTCCCCAAGCAATTTCTCAAGAAAGAAAAAGCAGAATCGGCACGTGGGCAAGTTGCTTCAGCTGCTGATTTACCAACACTGGCTTTCGGAACCTTTATAGGAACGGGGGCGTTGGGCTTTGAATCTAACCTTGACCCGATTAAATATAATAGGCCATTTGCGGCAGGTTATATGCTAAGGCAGCAGTGGTCAAAAATCGAAACCTCAGATAACGTTTACAACTGGAATTACCTTGATAATAAGCTGACAGAACTTAAAGGCGCCGGCAAAAAAGGGCTGTTAAGAATATACGCCGGGTCGAGTTCCCCTGATTGGCTAAGAACCCAGCTCAACGTTAAAACGGTTTGCTGGTTTAAATACATTAAACCAGGAGGAGCCCCGGAAGGTTCTACCTGGAATTGCTTCCCTTGGATGATGGATGCGACTTACAGGAACAAGGAAAAAGAGTTTTTAGAAGCACTTTATTATCATTATACCGTCCAGAGGGCGGATCTTGGTGCCGCAATAAGTTTCATTTCTGTTCCAGCTCCAAATATCGTTAATACAGAAGAGTTCGTAGCTGTACAAAACCCGAATAATACAAATTATTTTAGAAAAAACACCGCCGGATTACCGATTGGAATTTACTGTACTAAAGACGCGAAATTTTCTTATTGCCCCCCCGAGCTTCCACAAGTAGATCCAGTTACTCAAGATCTAGACCCTACACAGCCGGGGACGCTGCCGTCATCATCGTTTAATGCCGAAGGTTACACTCAATCCAGTTATTATCAAACTATGCGGGATTGGATCGCCGATGCCTACAGCGCGATACCAACATGGTATTTGGCTGTGATGCATGCAAAGCATGGCCCAAGCCCTCTTAGTTTAGTCCAAAATAATTACGGCGCCATAATATCCGGTAACATGCTTGATAGAGCAATGATGGGTTTTACCTGGGCAATGCCTATGGATGATTTAGTTGCAAATTGGCCCACGAATCTTAAACCTATTTATGACGATGTCAAAGCAAACTTTTACTTGGCCCATGACGGAATGACCGGCTGGCAGTATGATCCTTTGGATACCGATAATAATATTGAGGAGCATGAGGCGTGGTGTACACTGGCGGCACCTATTAGCGGTAAGTGGGGAGAAGGAGGAGGAGGACGCTGGGCGGAGGATTCGTCGATTGCACAGGTATATGCTGACCCGTATTGTGGTTTGGCGCCTACACCTACCCCCACACCCACACTGGCACCAACACCTTCAGTTCCACCAAAACCTGCTTTGATTTCGCCAACAGATGGAGAAATTAATGTTTCAACAAGTCCAACTTTGACCTGGAATCCGTCAGCCGGTGCGGATACCTACCGGGTTCATGTATCACTTCTTGAAAACTTTACCCCGACGATTATTAATCAAGGCGGGCTTACTACAACTTCATTTGAGGTTGGTAGTGTTTTGCCAGGTGGTCTTTTGCCAAATACCACATACTGGTGGCGTGTAAGGGCAACTAATGCTGCCGGAGATAGTCTATGGTCCAAGAGAAGTTTTACGACTGGTGATGTTTTGCCAACACCTACATCAACGCCGGCTCCAACCTCTACCCCAGTTCCCACTCCGGAGATCTCACCAACTCCGGGTCCAACACCGTCTGAGGGAATATCAAATTATTTATATGAAATTTTTGATAACGGTCAATCTTTTGTACTTTGGGCGAAGCTGGAAAACGAAAGCGATCAAGAAATATCAGGTCATTCTGGTGCAACCTGCAATGAGAGTCCACCCGAAGGATATAACTATTGTCTCAAAAACTAATCTTTGCTCTGACATATCTGATTGTGGTAAATAGTTCTGATTTGCCAAAAAAAACTAATAAAGGGTAAAATTTCTTCCATATGTGTGGAATTTTTGGGTACGTTGGTCCTCGCACTGATGCTCCGAAAATAGTTTTTGAAGGTTTAAAGCGGCTTGAGTATCGGGGTTATGATTCGTGGGGAATAGCTGTGAAAAGTGACAAGTCACAAGTTACAAGTGATAAGTTAGTGATAGAGAAACATATCGGTAAGATTGGTGACTCAAAAATTGACTCATCACTTATCACTTATCACTCATCACTAGCTTTGGGTCATACCCGTTGGGCGACACATGGAGGAGTGACAGTTGCCAATGCCCATCCACATCTTGATTGTACTGGCCAAATCGCTGTTGTTCATAACGGAATCGTTGAGAACTTTCAGGAACTTAAAAAAGAACTTAAAGCTAAAGGACACAAGTTTGCTTCCGAAACTGATACAGAGGTAATAGCGCATTCAATAGAGGAAGAGGTAAAGATAAAAAAAGAACAAGAGAGCCAGAGAGTTAGAGAGTCAGAGTACGTAAAGAATGCGGTGAGGAGGGCGTTTTTGAAACTTTCCGGCTTGAATGCGGTTGTGGTGATGATTGATGGTCAACTGATTGCCGCTAAAACAGGCTCACCATTGGTTTTGGGTTTTGGCAGACCTGCCTGCCGGCAGGCAGGGGGTGAATTTTTCGTCTCTTCAGATGCTGCAGCACTGCTCCCTCATACACACGATGTTTACTTTCTTGAAGACGGCCAAATTGCCCAAGTTACAAAGAAAACAATCGAGGTTTTTACACTTTCTGGTAATAAAGTACCAATTAAAATCCAAAGACTGAATTGGAAAACCAGCGAAGTTGATCTTGGTAAATATAAATATTTCATAGAAAAAGAAATTTATGAACAGCCCGAGATAATATCCAAAATTGCCTTAAACAGTATTGAGACTCAAGCGTTTGCCAGGTTGGTTAACAGGGCATTTGGAACTTTTTTTGTCGCCTGCGGATCAGCTTCCTATGCAGCACTTTGCGGTACATATCTTTTTTCAAAAGTTGCCAAAAGACATGTCAACTATTCCATAGGGTCTGAATTTAATTATTTGGAGGATTATATCCACAAAGATACTTTGGTAATTCCAATTTCGCAAAGCGGTGAATCAATTGACGTAATTGAACCGGTTGTCCGGGCAAAGAAAAAGGGCGCAAAAATTGCTGCAATTATTAATGTTTTGGGATCGACTTTATATCGGGAGGCGGATTTCAACTTACTTTTGCCGGCAGGTCCGGAAAAAGCAGTGGTGGCTACAAAAAGCCTGACTGCGATGGTTGCCACTTTAATCCAGATTGCTTATGCACTTGTCGGCAAGGAGCTGACAGCTAAGAAAATTCTTTTATCTTGTGCAAAAAATGTGCAAAAGATTTTACATGGGAAGGAGCTTTCAAAAATTAAAAAACTGGCAAGGTTTTTAAAAGAGAAAGAACATGTTTATGTTATTGGACGAGGTTTATCCTATCCGACTGCGCTTGAGGCCACATTAAAACTTAAAGAAACTTGTTATATACATGCCGAAGGCCTGGCCGGCGGAGAATTAAAACACGGACCGATTGCTTTAGTTGACAAAAATACCCCTTGCATAATATTTGCGCCGAATGATGAGACCTATGAAGCGATTATTTCTAATGCAGCCGAGGTTAAGGCGAGGGGAGGATACATTATTGGGATAGGGCCAAAAAACAATGAGGTTTTTGATTTTTGGATTCAAACAGATGACCTTGCCGAAGCCACAATGATACCCCAAATTGTCATTTCTCAGCTTTTAGCCTACTTTATTGCGATCGGAAAAGGACTGGATCCTGATAAGCCTCGCAATCTAGCCAAGTCAGTCACAGTCAAATAGATTGCGAGTCTTGCGGTGCTCGGCTTCGCCTGTGCGCCTAAAGCCCAGAAACTTAGCCAAAAGTGTGACCGTTAAGTAAGTTTCTAGGCTTGCGGTCCTCGTCCTTCGGACTGCGGGCCTAAAGCCGAGAAATCTGGCAAAGAGTGTAACAGTAAAATGAAGTTAACAGTTATCAGTTCATGGTTCACGGATTAAAATTTTATTTTCTGTGAACCGTCAATTATGAACAGTGAACCACTATGAAACTGGCTGCGAAAGAACTGCGGGTGAGTCAACCTACGAGGTCCGACCTCGTCAAAATTAAAAGGCGGGAGATTTACATTATCTGCGATAACGTTTTGGATACTTATAACATCGGCTCGATTTTTAGACTGGCGGATGCAGTAGCGGCTAAGTGCATTTATCTTTGCGGGCAGTCGGAAACACCGCCGAATAGCCGAATTGCCAAAGCATCGATAGGGACAGATAAATGGGTGCCTTGGCAATACGCTTCGACGGCGGTAGAAGCGATTGAAAATTTACGTAAATCCTATGCACACCCCTGGGGTGCGCAACGACACAGCCAAGCTCACCCCAGGGGTGAACTTAGGATAATCGCAATTGAGCAGGGGAAGGGAAGCATTGATTTTCGAAAGGCAGATTATAGTCAACCTGTCGTTTTCGTTGTTGGACATGAAACGGAGGGGGTTTCCAAAGAAGTCTTAAAACTGGCGGATCAAATTGTCGAAATACCGATGTTTGGAATCAACAAAAGCTTAAATGTCATGATTTCTCTTGCCATTGTACTTTACAGATCAGTCGAATAATAAACAAGCTACTAGGCACTAATTTACTAGTGACTAATTTTAGTTCGGGGTAATTGTGTAGCTCATGCCTGTTCCTCCGTATGCTACCATACATTGCGTCATCACAAGACTATCCTTCTGCGGGTCTTTACTATTTTCAAGACAGGTTACTAATTGGTAAGTAATGCAATATCCCAACCCAGTCGCTTGGTTGTCACAAGGGTCACCGTTGTTGTTGATAGAAGGGTAATAATAATAACCTTTGTTAGTTTTCGGATCCTTAGGAACTGATTTGATATAAACTTGAGCTGGAGGCGAAGGGGAAAGGGGAAGGGTGGTATTGGTATCTTTTAGTTGACCTGAAGGGAGACAGAAACCACCACCGCCGTTGCACATCGGATAATAATAGGCTCCGGGAGAGTCTCCTCTGGCAAGCTCGAGGGCTTTTTTAATA
>MFCA01000002.1 GCA_001775095.1 Candidatus Curtissbacteria bacterium RIFOXYA1_FULL_41_14 | reverse complement strand
GTTATTTTCCTCGTTCAGATTAAAAACCAGAACCGGAATTTTGTGGTCCATGCAAAGTGAGAGCGCGCTGTTATCCAAAACTCCAATCTGTTTGTCTGTGATTGCGTTTTTGAACGACATGTGATCAAATTTTTTGGCATCCTTAAATTTTTTAGGATCTTTATCATAAACTCCGTCAACTTTGGTAGCTTTAAGAATTATTTCGCAATTAGTTTCTAATGCACGTAGGGCTGCAGTGGTATCGGTTGTAAAATAAGGATTACCGGTGCCGCCGGCAAAAATGACGACTCTCCCCTTTTCCAGATGGCGGATTGCTCTGCCTCTGATATATGGTTCGGCGACATCTTTAATTTCAATGGCCGAAAGGACCCGTGTTTTTTGTTTTTCTTTCTCTAAGGCTGCCTGAAGAGCCAGTGAATTCATGATTGTTGCCAGCATGCCTATGTAGTCGCCGACAGTCCGTTCAAGGCCATGATCGGCTGCTGCGGTACCGCGGAAGATATTACCGCCGCCAACGACAATAGCAATTTGGGAGCCCACCTTTTGAGCCTTGACGATTTCCTTTGCTAGCCACTGGGTAAATTCAGGATCAATCCCGTATTCTCTTTTGCCAAGAAACATTTCACCGGAAAGTTTTAGAAGAACGCGTTTATACTTAGGTTGGGCCATTTAGTGTAATTGTAACAACTAATTAGTTTCGTGTCGATGGTTCTGCGCCTGTCTGTCTTGATAAAAACTTGGAGACCCTCACCACATTGATTTCGTTAGAATATGCGCCGTGTAAAGCAACCAAAATAAAATTACCGGCTTCTTGTTTGACTCTGCCTTCTTCGGTTCTTGATACTACATATTCGTTTAAACCTTCTGGAGTTTGCTCTAAAAGTGCTACCGCTTCATTTCTTGTTTTGAAAGGGATATGAAATCCATTATTTCTGTGGATTTTGAATAAATCATCACACGTGTGCAGGACACAGGGGGACGTTGGCCGAAAATAGATAATGTCAGTCTCATCCGGTTGCCTGTCCATGTGGCCGAAGACGGGATCCTCCGCAAATTTTCCTTTCGGAAATTGGGCTAAAACAGCATAGGTATAATAACCTCGCTTATCCCTAATCCTTTTTAAAGTCATTTTGATTTGATCAGGTTGACCAGATGTTGATTGGATTACTGGCAGTAGTTCACTGGCAATCTTTGCATCTTCTATAGCTTCTGTTTGGGAGCGGAAAGATACAATAAGTGATTCTGTGGTAATTTCATTAGGTTGCATCCAGCTAAGGTCAGCCCGGCAAAGGGCTCTCAGAGCACGATAGTTGGCCATAAATTCTGCTAGTGCTTGAGATTTTTCGAGATCCGACCTGAGTTGCTCAATGGCTCCAGTAGTTGCATCTCTGATTCGTTGTTCTTCGGGGGTTAACTCTTGTGGCCCAATTACGATTCTGGTACCTTTCTTTTCTTTAGGTTCCATGTTTCTAATTATACCCGAGTTTTCCTAGCTAGTCAAACTATAGGTTGATACTTCCATTACACTCGGTGTGTTTTAGGATTGCACATGCGGATTACTAGGGTCGTAGAATTTTGGAAGTGACTTCTCTACTAATTGATTTTTACTTCGAAAGCGTCGTAGAATAGTGTATGAGCTTTCCTTCGTCATCCTGGAGCGAAGCGATAGGATCTAAAGGAGATTCTATCAGTCGTTTCACTCCTTCCAGAATGACACAAGGTAAGTTCTCGATTTCTCTCGAACAATAACAAACATGTTTGACTTGCCCGCCCTTGTTGATGAGTTTTTAGAATACTTAGAAATCGAACGTAACCTTTCCCCTCTTACAATTCGTGATTATCGGCATTATCTTGAGAATTTTGTTACCTGGTCGAGTTCTCATTCCCCTATTAGCAAACCGCAGGACTTAACTGTCGAATTAGTGCGCAAATATCGAGTAAATTTAGCCCATTACAATAGTCCAAACGGTAATCCTTCGACACGCTCAGGACAAGGTTTGCCTCTCAAAAAAGTCACCCAAAATTATTACGTAATCGCTCTTCGGTCATTTCTAAAGTATTTAATAAGGAAGGATCTACCCGTTATTTCGCCTGACAAAATTGAATTGCCAAAGGTTGAAAGCCGGTCTTTAAAGTTTTTAGATAGAGACCAGGTTGACCGTTTGCTCGCCCAGCCTAATATGTCTACTGATCAAGGTATTCGTGACAAAGCTATTATGGAAATGCTTTTTTCAACGGGTCTTCGAGTCTCGGAGCTTTGCCGTTTAAATCGCGACCAGGTTAATCTGGAACGAGGAGAGTTCGGAGTTATCGGGAAAGGACAAAGACTTCGCGTAGTCTTTCTTTCTGACAGAGCAAAAATCTGGCTTGAGCGCTATTTAGCTAAAAGAACTGACATCTTTAACCCCCTATTTATTCGCACTAGAGGGAATCAAGAGCCGGCCGTTAATGGAGAGAAAATGCGATTAACTGCTCGATCCGTTCAGCGGATTTTAGAAAAGTATGTACGTAAAGCTCGATTACCAGTTAAGGCTACACCCCATGTGATGCGTCATTCGTTTGCGACGGATTTGCTGATGAACGGTGCGGATTTAAGGTCAGTCCAGGAACTTTTGGGACACAAGAATGTGGCAACAACCCAAATTTATACTCACGTTACCAATGCTCAACTTAGGGATGTTCATAAAGCATTCCATAGCGGGAATAAATAAGTAGATCTGAGATTGCTGGAAACCCCTATTGTTCGAGCCCTTCGGTAAAACTCAGGGCTCGAACAACATGCTTTGCATATTGTTCGAGCGTAGCGAGAACTACAGACTTCTCACTTTGTTCGAAGAATAACAAGGTTTTCAGCGGACTAAGATTTTATCACGCGTAGATATAAACTTGCTTTTCAGGTTCTTCCTCTATTATTTTCTTGAAAGATTTGGGGATATAAACTTTATCTTCCCCTTCTGTCTGCCAATTGCGTTCGTCATGTTCCAGACTCCATTCGCAATATCTGCAAAAGCCTGTAAAATCGCTCACCCTTCACCCCCTTTGTGTTGTTTTGCAAAAACAAGCTGAGTTATTTGCAGTTATCATATTAAATTTTTCTCGTTTAAATAAAATACAAAAAATTGTAATAGTTATGTAAGAAAATGTGATAGAATTCATCGGCATGACATCGATTCTGATTGTGGAGGATGATACCGATATTTGTGATTTCTTACAGGAGCTGCTTGGCGATGAAGGTTATGAAGTACAAACCGCAAATGACGGAGCTTCGGCTTTAAGAGTCGCTGGAAAATCCAAACCCGATTTAGTGCTTCTCGATTTGATCTTACCTAAAATAAGCGGAGAAACAGTTTGCCGTCAGCTTAAGAAAAAGTTTGCAGATTTACCGATACTAATTATTAGCGCCAGAGGTGATAAAAGTGATATTGTCCGCGGGTTGGAGTTAGGAGCGGATGATTATATAACTAAGCCTTTTGTCGAGGAAGAACTTTTGGCAAGAATTAAGGCGAATCTAAGACGCGTCAAAAAAAATAACGAGGATATAAAAGTTGCGGATCTTGAGCTTAATAGTAAGAATTTTGAAGTGAAACGCGCAGGCAAATTAATTCAACTTACTCCCAAAGAATACAAACTGTTGCAATATTTGATGATTAATAAAAACAGGATTCTTTCGCGCGAAATGATTTTAAACCGGATCTGGCTTTATTCTCCGGATATTGAAAGCAGGGCTGTTGATGTTTACATTGGTTATTTGAGAGAGAAAATCGATAAGAGTTTTAAAAATAAGTTAATACATACTGTCAGAGGGTTCGGTTATAAAATTAGTGAAAGCCCTTAGGCGGAGATCTCACGTTTTGCATTTATTTTTTTAATTTAAATTACCGGTTCTTTTAAAAGTACCCAAATTTGAAAAAATATTGTTTTTTGGAATGTCTTTTTAAAGTAAATGCCTATTTTTTGAGACGACTTTAATAATGATGACGTTGTTGCTTCTTGTTTTTGAGGTATTGATAAATAGTTGGAATTAAGTACAATTTCAGTCATTTTCACCTCCTTTTTAAATTTTTAAGACTATTATTTTACTACCTTAAATTTAAAAGGAGATAAAAAAGAAGTAAGGGTTTTGTAAGGAAACCTACCTGCCGGCAGGCAAGTCTTAGATGTTCTTTTTAACGATATTCAAAAGAGTATCCGTGTCAAAAGGTTTTGCAAGAAAATTAACCACGCCGTTTTTTTTGGCTAGGTTTCTTGCTTCATGATGAGCAGAGATCAAAATTACCGGAATTTTCTTGGTTTTCTTTTTTTTCTCAAGATTCAAGATTAACTGGTCGCCGTTTTGGTCAGGTAAATAATAATCCATCAGTATGATATCTGGAAGGTTTCTTTCAATAGCCTTCTCAAAGACTGTGGCATTTTCAAATGTTAAGACTTGATAACCTTCGTCCTCCAGTGTGATCGCCATGCATTGAAGAATGGCAAGATCATCGTCAATTATCCAGATTTTTTTCTTCTTGTTCCTCATGATTAAAAGAGACTAATATAATCTATTTAAAAAAAAGAAGCAACTAACAAGGCATCTGAAAATAGAAAGTCGAGCCTTGACCTGTTTTACTATTTACCCAAATTTTACCCTTATAGTGACTGGCTATTTCTCGGGCTATGTAAAGTCCCAGACCAAGACCGGGAACCTTTTCCTCTTTTCTGGTTTCGATTCTGGAATATGGTTCAAAAATTACCCATTGTTTCCCTTTTTTAATACCACGTCCAAAATCCTGAACGCTTACAGTTACCGATTCTATTTCTCCTGCGACTTTAACGATAATTTTGTTTCTTCCGAGTGAGTACTTAATGGCATTGGTGATCATATTTGTGATTATTCTGCTGATATATTTTGGGTCAGCAAAAATTATTTTTGGTTTTCTTCCTTGTTTTATAATTTTATGGCTGGTAGTCGGCTTGAGGTTTTCAATGACCTCATTGACTAATTTGTTTAAATCGAAATAGTCGTCCATAAATTCCATCTTGCCTGCTTTGATTCGAGTGACATTTAATAGCTGGTCAATGAGTTCGACCAGTCTATCGGTTTGGCTTTCAATTTTTGAAACAAAAAATAGTTTTTTTTCGTCACCCTCTTTCGCGAGGCGTTTTTTTAGAAGTTGACTAAAACCTTTGAGTGAGGTTAGAGGAGTTTTAAGTTCATGGTGGGCAATTCCAAGCAAATGCTCAATCCTTTTTTCTTCCTCTTTGCGTTCGGTGATATCGTGGACCATCCCGATTGACTTAATAATTTTTCCCGAGCCATCGCGAATGTGCTCACATTTCTCATAGACATAGCGGGTCTGGTTATCTGATTTTCTAACGATCCGATGCTCTATCTCGTAACCATCTGATTTTTTGCGAAGTGATCCTGAGTATGCGGTATCTACCGTGGTTCGATCTTCAGGATGAACCGCTTCGAGAAAAGCTTCATAGGTAGCGTCGAATTGTTGAGGTTTAAGTCCAAAGATTCGGTAAACTTCATCTGACCAGGTTAATTTATTGTTTAAAAGATCAAGTTCCCAACTGCCAAGATGAGAAATTTCTTGAGCTCTTTTGAGGCGATATTCACTCTCACGCAGTGCTTCTTCGGCCGTCTTGCGTTCGGTGACATCGATGCAAGTACCCACCCATTCCCGAATTTTTCCTCCTTCATTAAAAAGCGGAGTGCCGCGGACCAGGAAATTCCGGTAAACACCGTTATGTCTGCGTATACGATATTCGGTCTCATAGTTGCTTCTATTCTTGACCGAATCCTTCCAAATTTTAAGAGTACGATCAAAATCATCCGGGTGCAGAGCTTTGGACCAATCCGAGCCCTTAATTTCTTCATATGTCTGTCCGGTGAATTTTCTCCATACAGGCAGATCCTCTGTAACCTTACCGTTTGCATTTGTAGTCCATGGGATTTGTCTTGTAAGTTCAATATTTGACTTGAAGCGCGTCTGGCTAAGTTGAAGCGCTTCCTCCATTTTTTTACGTACCGAATTTTGGAAAAGTGTCCAGTGTCCGGATTTCTTAATCATGGCGAACTGGTGATTGTTGACAACGTCGACAATTTCCGAAGCACCACATCTGTCAAGCGAATAGGTACAAACGGCGATCATCTTATAGTTGCGGATAACTCCATTTACTTCTTCCTCATACTCGGTAAATTTTTTCCAGCCTTTTTGCTCTAACCAGAGGGTATTGCCTGTCAGTCGCAGACCATCGTATCCCTTGCGCAATGCTTGATTGAGTTTATTAACCCAACCTTCAAGAACCCGTTTATCGTCGAAACTGCCATCTTTGAGGTACCATTTGGTGTAGGGAATAATTTCTATCTGTCCTTTATTTAAATATGACTCAAAATCAGGCATTGTCGTTTTCATCCGTTTTACGGCTTCCTCCACGTTAAGAGGTTTAGACGTGACCCACATGCAATACTCGTTGTTTTTAAGTCCGGATTTGAAGTAAGGGATAAGGATATCGAGAAGGTCCTTTTTGGTTTGGTAGAATTGGCAAAAATGAGTTCCCCACGGAACTTTGCCAATCATTCTTATCCCCGATTCCCGAATGTTAGAGGAATTAGTCATCTAGAGTTTCTAAAGAAGAGGATATTCTAATTCAAGAGCTGTGGAGAGTCAATATACCGCAATGATGTATTCATCCTAGGGAGTGATGTATTGTGACCAGGGAAGAGTTTTAAGATCAGAGAGTTTTTTGAGAGAAATTGCTTTGACAAAAAGCTCGGCGGTTTGCATATTTGTTAGAAGCGGGATACCAAAATCGATTGCAGAGCGGCGGATTAGATAATCGTCATCAAATTCTTTTTTGAAATAGGGGTCGAAAATATTAATCACCAGGTCGATTTTTTTATTGTGCAGGAAATCCAGAACGTTTGGTTTCTTGTGCTCGTGAATTTTGTAAAGCTTGGTAGAGGTTATGCCTTTCGATTTAAGAAATTTGCTGGTTCCATCGGTGGCGAAAATTTTTAGGCCAAGTTTTTTTAAAGTTTGGGCGCTGTCTAAAAAATCTACTTTATTTTCGTCGCCGGCCAGGGATACAAAAACCGATTTCTTGGGTAGAGTTACGCCAGTTGCCAAAAGCGATTTTAAAAAGGCCTCATAGATGTCATCGCCAAAACAGCCAACCTCTCCGGTTGAGGTCATTTCAACCCTTAAAATCGGATCAGCACCTTTAATACGGGAAAAAGAAAACTGGGGAGCTTTGACGCCGACATAGTCTAGTATCTGGTATTTAGTATTTGGTATTTGGTTAATGTTAAGGATTGCATTTGTTGCAACCTCTATGAAGTTGACTCCGGTTACTTTGGAAACAAACGGAAAACTTCGGGATGCGCGCAGATTGCATTCAATCACCATGACGTGATTATTTTTTGCCAAAAATTGGATGTTAAAAGGGCCCGTAATTTTTAAATTTTTGGCAATTTCTTGGGCGATATTTTCGATTTGAGTAACCGTTTTGAGGTAGAGTTTTTGAGCAGGTAAAACCATGGTTGAGTCTCCCGAGTGGACTCCGGCATTTTCAACGTGCTCGGAAATCGCAGAACATAGAATCTGGCCTTCTTGCGCAACTGCGTCAATTTCGATCTCTTTAGCCTCCTCGTAATATTTTGAGATCACAACAGGATATTCCTTAGAGATACGGGAGGCTAACTTAAGATATATCGCGAGATCTTCAGAACTGAATGCGACGTTCATAGCTGCTCCGGAAAGAACGTAGGAAGGTCTGATTAGAACCGGATAGCCGATTTTTTCGGCAAAAGTGAGAGCTTCTTTTAGATTTTTTAATTTAGCCCAGACCGGTTGGTCTATTGACAGTTTATCGCAAAGGTTTGAGAATTTATTTCGATCTTCTGCCTGATCGATAGAAGTTGATTTAGTACCCAGAATGTTGACTCCGTTTTTAGAAAGACTTGTAGCCAGGTTATTGGGAGTTTGGCCACCCATCGAGAGAATTATTCCAAAGGGTTTCTCCCTTTCGTAAATTTCCAGAACAGTTTCCAAAGAGAGTTCTTCGAAATAAAGCCTGTCGGCCATGTCGTAATCAGTAGAGACTGTTTCCGGGTTGCAGTTTACAATTATTGTGGAGAGGTTATTTTTTGAAGCGGTCTGGGTGCATGTTACCGAGCACCAGTCAAATTCAACGGAAGACCCAATGCGGTAAGGACCAGATCCCAAAACGATCACCTTGCGATCGTTTTGGGAATTTCTAATTTCCACTTTTCGGTTTTCCGAAAATACGCTCTCGTATTTCGAATTTCTAAACGAATCCGAATTCTCTAAATTCAAATGTTCAAAACGTTTAAAATTTTTGTTATTTGAAATTTGATATTGTTTCGAATTTCGTGCTTTGGATTTCGAATTTATATCATCCGATTCTCCATTGTATGTAAGGTAGAGGTAATTCGTCTGGGCCGGGTATTCGGCAGCTAGAGTGTCAATTTGCTTGACTTTCGGATAGATGCCATATTTTTTTCGCAGTTTCCTAATCTTTTCCTCAGCTGAATTTGTAAGTTTTGCCAATCGTTTATCAGAGAATCCAAGTTGCTTGGCTAAAAGAAGAGTATCACGGGTAGTAAGAGTATCACGAGTATCACAGGCTTTAATATTTTTTTCAAACTCTACTATGTTTTTGATCTTTTCCAGAAAAAATGGGTCGATGCCGGTTGCCTTGTAAATTTTGTCGACAGCCTCTCCGGCCGCCAGACTTTTTGCCACGGAGAAAATTCGCCAGGGGGTGGGTTTTTGATACTTGGAGATTGGGGCGCGTTTGTCCAAAATACCTTCGAGTCCGATATCAAGCATGCGGATTGCTTTCTGAATTGCTTCTTCGAATTTGCGTCCTACTGCCATTACTTCTCCCACAGATTGCATAGAGGGTCCGATTTGCGTTTCGCTTTTTAGAAATTTACCCAGATCCCAGCGTGGAATTTTGACAACCAGATAATCGAGGGCAGGTTCAAAGCAGGCTATGGTTTTTTTTGTAACGGTATTTTTAAGTTCGGTCAGCGAATATCCGAGTGCCAATTTGGCTGCTATATAAGCCAATGGATAACCGGTTGCTTTCGAAGCCAGGGCAGAACTTCGAGAAAGACGAGCGTTAACCTCGATAATTCTATAATCGAGGTAATTTCTAATTTCTAAATCCGAATTTCTAAACAAATCCGAATTTTCTAAATTCAAATGCTCAAAACGTTTTGAATTTAGGTCATTTGGATTTTGAGATTGTTTAGAATTTAGGATTTCGGATTTAGAGTTTGTCGGACGGGGGTTTAGAGCAAACTGAATATTGCACTCCCCGACTATTTTTAGGTGACGGATCACTTTGATGGCGATTTCCCGAAGCTTATGATATTCAAAATTATTCAGAGTTTGCGAAGGAGCGACAACGATTGATTCGCCGGTGTGAATACCCATCGGATCGACATTTTCCATGTTGCAGACAGTAATACAGTTGTCATACTTGTCTCTGACTACATCGTACTCCACTTCTTTCCAGCCTTCTAAGTATTCTTCAATTAGAACTTGTGGAGATTTGGAAAGAGCCCTGATGACAGCTTCTTTCAGCTGAGTATTATTGAAAATGACTTGTGAATCCTGACCTCCTAAAGAAAAACCGCATCGCGCGATAACAGGATAACCGATTTTGCCGATAGCAATTTCCGCCTGGCTTAAACTTTTACACGCAACACTTTTTGGAATTGACAGACCAATTTTTCTCAAAGTTTCATTGAAAAGTTCCCTATCCTCGGTTTTTTCAATTGTGTCTATTTGGGTCCCTAGAACTTTAACTCGATATTTTTCTAGTATTCTTAATTTTGCAAGTTCCAGAGCGCAATTTAAGGCGGTTTGTCCTCCAAACGAAAGAATAATACCTTCGGGTCTTTCTTTCTTGATGATTTCTTTGACGAAGTGTGTTTCAACAGGTAAGAAATAGACTTGGTCTGCGAAGCCTTCGGATGTTTGGACTGTGGCGATATTTGGGTTAATTAAAATTACCTTAATTTCTTCCTCCTTAAGAGCTTTAATTGCCTGCGATCCGGAATAATCAAACTCGCCGGCTTGGCCGATTTTTAAAGCTCCGGATCCAAGAAGAAGGATTTTTCTCATTTAAATTTCTCCAAAAAGTAATCAAAGAGCCATTCGGTATCTGTTGGCCCGGGACTGGCTTCCGGATGGAATTGGACGGAAAAAAATGAGAGATTCTCATGGATTATTCCCTCATTAGTATTATCGTTAGCATTATGAAACCATCTCTTAAAGCCTTTTGGCATTTTTTTCTCGTCGACCGCAAAGCCATGATTTTGAGTGGTGATGTAGCAGCGTTTGGTTCCGGCTTGAATAGTCGGTTGATTTTGTGCCCGATGGCCGAATTTTAATTTGTAAGTATCTCCCCCGGTCGCTAAAGCCAGAAGCTGGTTGCCAAGACATATTCCGAATGTTGGGATCTTCTTTTTTAAAGCTTTTTTGATAATATTGATGGTCTCTTTGGCCATTTTAGGGTCTCCCGGACCATTGGAAATGACCAGGCCGTCAAGTTTGGGGAATTCCGGACGGGTCCTGTCAGTCGTTTCCTTCCCGTCAGTGCTCCCCCGCACTTTTAGGTTGGTTTGATATTTGTGATTTTGATCAGAATTTGTAAAAGTGCGGGGTCCGCGCTGTCGGGAACCTTTCCACGACTGCCACCCGTCCGAAACGAACGGATCGAAATTCCATGGGAGATCATAAACGGTTACTCCTCGAGCAAGAAGACTGCGCAGGATATTTCTTTTCGCTCCACAATTTAATAGGCCGACCCGGATTTCGGATTTCGGATTTCGGATTTCGGATTTGAGGATTTTTGGTTCTTTCGGCGAAACTTTGGCGACAAGATTTTCGGCATTCGGATCATAAAATTCGATATCCTGATCCTCAACTACAATTTTACCCAGCATTACTCCCCTATCTCGTAATTTTTGGGTCAAGAGTCTTGTATCTATACCAAAAATTGCAGAGACTCCTTCTTCTTTCAGCCATTCATCAAGAGTTTGTTGCGATTGCCAATGGCTGGGTTTTGTAGTTAAGTCGCTGACTACAAGACCAGCAACTTGGATTTTATCCGATTCCCAAAACTCTTTTGGCGGTACACCCCAATTACCGATTAAAGGGTATGTGAAGGTTAATATCTGGCCGGCGTAAGAAGGGTCGGTAAGCGATAAATCATAACCGACCATGCCTGTTGCAAAAACTACTTCGCCTGCTGAAGAGGTCTGACTGCCGGCTGCATTACCTTTAAAGATGGTGCCGTCTTCGAGAATTAATCTTGCTTTTTTATTTTGCATTTTGTATTTTTTTCGTTTGCCATTGTTAATTTATATCAGCAGGTCGTCTTGGCAGACTTCGTCGAGTCAGACTCGACTCGTCCTGCCAATGGCGCTCCTCTGATATAATTTGCACTTTTGTGCAAATTAAAAAAAGAAGCCCCTGGGGCTTCTAAGTGGAGTATCGTTGCCGGTTTTTTCCTTAACATCATGACAACATTACCTCTTTTTTGCCTTTTTAACAACTTTTATTTTTAGTTTTGTTTTCACTTGTGGTTTCGATTTAGCCCTAAAATAGGCTTTAGGTTTAGATTTAACTTTGATTGTTTGTTGGGATTTAATTTTTATCTGAGTCTTAGGTGTAATTTTTGGCTTTTTTGGCACAGATTTAACGGTTACGTCTGGTATTTGCTCCTCGTCTTGTTTTTTTTGAATGACAGTCGTCGCAGCCACCTTGTCGTCTGACCCAAGTCTCATGATAATTACACCTTGGGTATCGCGCGTCAGTCTGGGGATTGATCTTAAGGTCGTTCTCATTACTTGACCTTTTTGAGAAGTTAAAATTAGTGCTTCATCTGCTTTGGTCAGAATTTGGGCGCAGACGATTTCGCCGGTTTTGTCTGTAAGGTTGGCAGCCTTTACGCCAACGCCGCCTCTTAGCTGTTTTGGCCAGGCTAAACCCTGAGTTTTTTTACCAATTCCTTTGTCGGTAACAACTAGAAGGTCGGCTTTAATGTCATTTTTGTCGATAACGTCCATTCCGATAAGTTCATCGCCCGTCTTAATTTTTATGCCGCGCACACCCATCGTATCCCGTGCCATTGGCCGGACATCTCTCTCGTCAAATTTAATGGACATACCGTGTCTCGAAACCAGAAAAACAATATTAT
The DNA here is from genome assembly GCA_001775095.1 of Candidatus Curtissbacteria bacterium RIFOXYA1_FULL_41_14. GTDB lineage: Bacteria > Patescibacteriota > Microgenomatia > Curtissbacterales > GWA2-41-24 > GWC1-40-35. The sequence goes on along the minus strand of MFCA01000002.1, from coordinate 43,474 downwards.
CCCCGGTAGTTAATTTTGCCCAGCGCAGTTGGTCATCACCTGACAATTTTATGGCTATAATTCCTGATCTTCTAATTGATGCATACTGGTTAATTTCGGTTTTTTTAACCACCCCATTTTTGGTAGCCATCAGTACATATTTGTAGTTGTTAGTTGTTGCTTCTTTATTTTTCTTGACAGGCAAGATTGAAAGGACTTTTTCGTCCTGGGAAAGATCCAAAAGATTGACGATGGCTACACCTTTGGATGTTCTCGAACTTTCCGGGAGATCGTAGACCTTAAGTTGGAAGACTCGTCCTTTGTCGGTAAAGAAAAGTAAATTATCGTGAGTATAGGCTGCGAAAAGATGGGCAACAGTGTCTTCTTCTTTTGTAGTAATACCAGAGATGCCTTTGCCTCCCCGTCTTTGGGTGCGAAATGAACCAATATCCTGTCTTTTGACATAGCCGCCGACGGTGATAGTCACAATTGTTGCTTCATTTGCAATGAGGTCTTCTTCGGAGAATTCACCTATTTTTTGTTTGAAAACTCGAGTTCGTCGGTCGTCACCGAAGCGCTCTTTAATCTTTAAAAGTTCTCCTTTAGCAACTTCAAGTATCTTCTCGGGGCTTTTAAGCAGTTCTTCCAAGTAGGCAATTTCTTCCAAAGTCATCGCTAATTCCTCCTCAATTTTTTGCCTTTCCAAGGCAGCAAGTCTTTTAAGCTGCATGTCAAGAATAGCCAGCGCTTGGACTTCCGTTAATTTAAACTTCTGCATTAGGTTGACTTTAGCCTCAGCAGGGTCTTTACTCTTTTTGATTGTTTCGATAACAGCGTCGATGTTGTCTACGGCAATTTTTAGCCCTTCCAGAATGTGGGCGCGTTTCTTAGCTTCATCAAGTTCAAACTGGCTTCTTCGTATGATGACCTTTTGACGGTGTTTGATAAACTCCTCTAGGATCATCTTGAGCGTAAGGGTTTGAGGAGTACCATCGACAAGAGCTACCATATTGACCGGGAAGGACTGTTGCAGCGCCGTATGTTTATAAAGATTGTTAAGTACTGATTGAGGTCTGGCATCCCGTTTGAGCTCAATAACTATACGCATGCCTCTTCGATCTGATTCGTCGCGCAAATCAGAGATGCCATCCAGTTTTTTCTCTTTGACAAGATCGGCAATTTTAGTAACCAGAGTTGCTTTGTTGACTTGGTAAGGGATTTCGGTGATTATTATTTGGAATTTACCTGCCTTAGTTTCTTCTATATCCGCTTTGCCGCGCATTAAAATTTTGCCCCGGCCGGTAGCATAGGCAGCAGTTATCTCGCTTATATCGTAAATTTGGGCGCCGGTCGGGAAATCCGGGCCTTTGACACTTTCCATCAGACCTTCGACAGAACTTTCAGGGTTATTGATTAAGCAGATCACGGCGTCAATAATTTCGCCCAAATTATGAGGAGGAATGTTGGTAGCCATACCAACGGCGATGCCGGATGCCCCATTAATTAACAGATTTGGTAAAAGTGCCGGTAAAAATATGGGTTCTTTTAGAGTACCATCAAAATTGTCGGCAAAATCGACCGTGTTTTTGTCAAGATCGTAAAGTAAAGTTTCGGTGATATGGGCCAGGCGGGCTTCCGTATAGCGCATAGCAGCCGGAGGGTCACCGTCAACTGACCCGAAGTTACCTTGGCCATCAATGAGCGGTATACGCATCGAGAAATTTTGAGCCATTCTAACAAGCGCTTCGTAGACAGGAGCATCGCCGTGGGGATGATATTTACCTAAGACTTCACCGACAACCTTGGCGCTTTTAGTGTAGCGGGCGCTATGGGTAACACCTATTCTCTGCATCGCATAGATAATTCTTCGCTGCACAGGTTTTAAGCCGTCGCGAACATCCGGCAGCGCCCGGGCAACAATAACGCTCATTGCATAGTCCAGATAAGACCTTTGCATTTCCTCGATTATTTCAACTGGTTGGATTTTGCCGATATCAGCCATTTTATTTAAGTTAAAAGTTATAAGTTATAAGTTAAAAGTCACAAGTTATGGAAGCTAATTGCATTAGCTTTTATTTTAGTTCTTCGATAACTTTGGACGAAAAGATCATTTTCAGGCTGACTTAGTCTCCATGCGTACATTTGTAGCCATACTGTCTACAAATTGAAAACGAAGATTTGGAATTTCATCTGCGTTAACGATTAAAAGAGTAGGTTCGAGTTTATTATCTCCCGTCTGGGCCCATTCTCTGTATCGTCTTTCTGTTGTCCAGCGATCAAAGAGGATTTTGTTGGGGGTTTTATTTGTTTCATCAGGGTAACCCCATAGAATCTTTTGATTCTTCAAGCAAATTTGGACTTCTAGATTACGTCTCCAGTAATCGAATGTCCGTCGAGATTCATCGTCTTCAACCAGTTCAACTTCGACAAGGATACTTACAGGTCTTGTAAAAAATCTGGTATCAAGCCCTTTACCAAGATAACCTGCAGATACTCTAAAAACCGCCTGACCAACCCCTGGTATACTAAATGGTTGTGACTCTAACCCTATACCGGTGGTTTCAGTTTCGCGGTCTTTGAACGGTTGAGCATTCCAAGATTTTGGACCTTGTAGTTCTGCTGTTTTTGTTTCAGGCTCAGGCATAGTATTTTAGATATCCAGCATTGCTTGTTTAGCGTGTGTCTGGATGAATCGTTTGCGGGGTGGGACTTCGTTGCCCATGAGCATTACAAAGACATGATCTGCCTCTGCAGCGTTTTCAATTGTTATTTTTTTCATAATGCGGCTTTGGGGATTCATTGTTGTTTCCCAAAGCTGTTCGGGATTCATTTCCCCAAGACCTTTATATCTTTGGATAGTAGCTGTTTTGCCGTTGGTTTTAAGGATTTGACTTTTTTGTTCGTCTGAATAAGCATAATAAACTTCGCGGCCGACGGTTATTTTGAAAAGCGGTGGTTGAGCTATATAAAGGTAACCCTTTTCGAAAAGTTGCGGCAAATAGCGGAAAAAGAATGTCAAGAGCAGAGTCCTTATATGTTCGCCGTCCACATCGGCATCGGTCATAATAACTATGCGATGATAGCGAATTTTATCAATATTGATGGTGTCGCCGATACCGGTTCCCAGAGCGATAATTAAGGTTTTGATCTCTTCAAATTCCAGGATTTTATCCAGGCGTGCCCGCTCCGTATTTAAAATTTTGCCTCTTAATGGCAGGATTGCCTGGAATTTGCGGTCTCTCCCCTGCTTGGCGCTGCCGCCGGCGCTATCGCCTTCTACTATATATAGTTCGGATTGAGCCGGATCTCTTTCCTGGCAATCTGTTAATTTTCCTGGCAGAGTCATACCCTCAAGGGCGCCGCGTCTTAGAACTGCCTCTTTTGCAGCACGGGCTGCAAGTCTGGCTTTGGCTGCCAGAATAACCTTTTCCATGATACGTCTGGCGTCTTGAGGGTTTTCTTCAAGGTAAGTGTCAAGTCCTTCTTTGACTATTTGATTAACCGCAGGCTGGACTTCGGCGTTGCCAAGTTTGCCTTTTGTTTGGCCTTCAAACTGCAAGTTTTCAGAGTTCATCTTGATAGCAATAACTGCGGTTAAGCCTTCGCGCATATCGTCACCGGCTAAATTGTTGTCTTTCTCTTTGAGATAGCCATTTTTGCGTGCATAGTCATTAATTGCCCGGGTCAATGCCATTCTAAAGCCCGTCAGATGAGTTCCACCTTCTTGAGTGTTAATTACGTTGGCAAAAGATTCGACGGTTTCGCTATATCCGTCGTTATACTGCAGGGCAGCTTCGACTAAAATACCACCCGAATCACGGCTTACGTAGAATGGTTTTATATTGACGGGGATTTTATCTTTGTTGAGATGATGAACCAGCGATTCGATACCACCGTCGAAGTAGTAATGGAGCTCTTGGTTTGTTCTCTGGTCATAGATATGGAAACTGAGTCTGGCGACCAGATAGGCTCTCTCTTTGATTTTTTTTGCCAGAGTTTTGAAATCCGTTTTAATAGTTGAAAAAACCGATTTATCCGGCAGGAAGATTGTGGCAGTTCCGGTCTTCGGAGGGGTAATTATTTCCGGGATAAGTGTTTTTGAGGCCTGTTCGACTTTAGTTATTGGTTTGCCGCGTTTATATTCTTGGGCAAATACTTTACTGTCTCTTCTAACTTCAACACGCATCCAGTCTGAGAGCGCATTTACGGCCGAGGCGCCGACTCCATGAAGCCCCCCAGAAACTTTATAAGCGCCTTCGCCGAACTTACCTCCCGCATGGAGCATTGTCATTGTGACTTCAAGTGTTGATTTTTTTACTTTAGGATGGGGTTCAACCGGAATTCCTCGACCATCGTCGACGACTGTGACCTTTTCGTCACGGTTGATAACGATCCAGACATTTTTTGCATAACCAGCCAGGGCCTCGTCTACAGAATTGTCGATAATTTCCTTAACCAGCTCGTGAAGGCCGAAAATGTCGGTTGAACCAATATACATGCCCGGTCTTCTGCGGACCGGTTCCAAACCTTCAAGTATCTGAATATCTTTAGCAGTGTAGGAATCAGACATAATGAGTGATATCAGCCTTCAGCTTCGCTGAATCTGATATATCAGAGGAGCAACATTGAAAAAAAGTTTCAAGTTGACCTGCTGATATAAGTGAAAAGTGATAAGTCTCTGAGATGAGCGGCCATTATATTAATTGTAGCAAAAATGTGCTTCTAGTGCAAGCTAAACTAAGGCTAATTAATGTAACTGGTTAAGTTTAGGATAGTCAAGCGATTTAAGGCTAAAAATCAAATCTGCAAGAGCAAATTTTGAGTCTACATTGGCTTCGATCATTATTTTAGCTTTTTGGAACCTGTTGATAATTTGTGCTAAATGCCAAATAGCTGATGAAAAGTTTTCATCCTTTAGATTTTCAAGTAATTGCCAGTAGAGTAGTTGAATTTGTTCATCAATCCAATCTGTGGGGTCTTTGACTTGAGCGATTGTTTCTAAATCAGCTAGAAGATTTTCTTTTTCATAAGATATTGGATTTGAGGACAAATGTGCTTTTGACTGCTGGGAACGTTTAATGACTACTCTTGAGAGGATTGTTGGTAAAAGGTCTTGTCTGGTTTTGGCCTCCATGACGATGATGGCGCAATCCGGCGGTTCTTCGAGGATTTTAAGAAGTGCGTTTTGGGCTTCTACGGTTAAGTTATGGGCACTTTCAATAATTATAAATTTATACTTGGACTTTACGGGTTTTTCAAATATGTGGGCTTTTAGATCCCGTACTTGGCTTATTGATATCGACTGATCTTGAGGTGCGATTATGAAAATGTCCGGAGAAACTTTTTTAAGATCAATTCCCAGATTTTTGGCGAGGGTTTCTGTTTGGATTCTTCTTTGACTTGCCTCTCCGATGATAAGGTAGGATTGGAATAAAGACATAGTTTAAATAAGTTAAAAGTTATAAGTTAGAAGTCAAAAGTAAGGAAACTTCTCGATTCGTCACTTCGCTGACTCACTCGAAGAATATGTTATTGTTCGAGTTCTGAGTTCATCGAAGGATCGAGAACTTACCATAATTTTGACTTTTGCCTTTTGAATTTTGAATTTACCCATCCATTCTACTTCCCCTTTTGCCTATTTTCAATTTGCCCTTCGGATTTGCTATGATCAAGATAGAGTCTAGAAAAACTAGCGAATAGGGTCTAGTAGTTTTTGCGTACTTTGAACTACCCGCTAGTCCTGCTAGACACTAGTTTACTTTTTAACATGGCGGATACTGCCCAGAGGTTTAATCTGCAAAGTAGTACGAATTCTTCGACGCACTCTTCTTTTATTGAAGATGTCTTAGCATCTCAAGGTTTACTAACCTCTCAGCAGCTGGATTTTATCAAAAATGAAGCTAAAAGAAGACAAGAATCCACCGAAAAAATTCTTTCCCAGATGGGCTGGGTTAATGAAGAGCAGCTTGTCGCTGCTAAAGGTAAAATTATAGGGGTTCCTTATGTTGATCCTGCTCAACAACCAATTTCACCTGAAGTTTTAGCTTATCTGCCTGAAGAGGTTGCCAGAAGATTTACGGTAATTCCTATAGCCAGAGAAAAAGATACCATCGCTGTTGCCATGGTTGACCCCTTGGACTTACAGGTGTTGGAGTTTATTGAGAAAAAATCCGGTCTTGCTGTCAGGCCATACATTGCTACTAGCCAGTCTATTCAGAGAGCAGTCGCTGAGCAGTACAGTCGAGGGCTTTCTTTTGAAGTTGGTGAAGCCTTAAAAGAAGCTGCACCCGGACTAACTGCACCGCTGACTATACAGACAGAAGTAAGCGGTATTTTAGGGGAAGCTCCTGTTGCCAGAATTGTTTCAACACTTTTGGAATACGGTATTAAAGTCAGGGCCTCTGATATTCATATTGAGCCTTTGGAAAACGAGACAAGAATTCGCTATCGAATTGATGGAATTTTACATGAGAAGTTAATTTTACCGAGACGCATTCACGATGCTATTGTTTCCAGAATAAAAATTTTAGGTAACATGAAGATCGATGAAAAGCGCTTGCCTCAGGATGCCCGTTTTAACTTTAAAATCGGCCAGGAAGATTTGGATTTGAGACTTTCGACTATGCCTACTGCTTATGGGGAAAAGGTGGTAATGAGGCTTCTTAAAAAAACCGGCGGTGTTCCCTCACTGCCGGAGCTTGGACTTCGTGGTATAGCAATTAAACATCTGGAGGAAAATATCGCCAGACCTCACGGGATTATTCTTGTTTGCGGTCCTACTGGCTCTGGGAAGACAACGACACTTTACGCAATTTTGTCCAAGTTGAATTCAACAAAGGTTAACATTATGACTTTAGAAGATCCTATCGAATATCAGATCGCCGGAGTGAATCAAGTTCAGGTGAACCTACAGGCTGGTTTGACGTTTGCTTCCGGACTGCGGTCATTTCTGCGTCAGGATCCTAACATTATTATGGTTGGTGAGATTCGTGACACAGAGACGACAGAATTGGCAATACAAGCAGCTCTAACCGGTCATTTAGTTTTTTCAACACTTCATACTAATGATGCAGCTGGAGCTTTGCCACGACTTCTGGACATGCAGGCAGAACCGTATCTAATTGCTTCAACGGTAACATGCGTAGTTGGTCAGCGAGTTGTAAGAAGGATTTGTTCTGCATGCAGGTATCCAAAACCGCCGACAGAGGAAATATTAGCGGGAATAAAAAAGGATTTAGAAGGTATTTATAAATTTGAAAAAGGTAAACAAGTAACTTTCTATGCGGGCAAGGGATGCCGGGAATGCAATAATACCGGATATTTAGGACGTATTGGTATTTTTGAAGTTTTAGTTGTTTCTGAAAAGGTTTCTAGAATGGTGCTTAGCCATGAGCCAGCCATGGTAATTGCCAGTCAAGCAATTAGCGAAGGTATGATAGCTATGAAACAAGACGGATTTTTAAAAGTTATTGAAGGGGTTACGACTATCGAAGAAGTGCTGAGAGTTGCGGAGGAGTAAACAAGTCCTATACGACTTATAAGACTTGTAGGACCAATTAAGTCAAATGTCTATACAGGAATACTTAGAAATAGTTGTTAAAAAGGAAGCCTCAGATCTTCATCTGATAACCGGGGCACCAGCGATGATTCGTATTGACGGGCAGCTTTTGCCTGTTTCAGGCGCACTCTTGACGCCAGAAGATACCGAAAGCTTAGTATTTGAGCTTTTATCTCCCGAGCAAAAGGAGATGTTACTTGTTAATAAAGAGTTGGATTTTTCATTTGCACTTGGAGAGGTTGCCAGATTTAGGGTAAATGCTTATTTTCAAAAGGGTTATCTTTCTGCGGCACTGCGGCTTATCCCCTCTTATATTAAATCAATTGAGGAACTGAATCTTCCTAGGATTTGTCACAATTTCGTAAAACTTCGCCAGGGGTTCATTCTGATAACTGGACCTACCGGACATGGTAAATCGACCACCATTGCCTCAATTATCAATGAAATTCATCAGACTCGAGCTCTTCACGTTGTGACCATTGAGGATCCTATAGAATATGTTTACCCCAAAGGTAAATCCTTGATCTCTCAAAGAGAAATGCACCTCGATACTCACTCTTGGGAGGTTGCTTTAAGATCGGCTCTGCGTGAAGATCCGGATGTGGTTTTAGTTGGAGAAATGCGTGATTATGAAACGATAGCGTCTGCTATCACCATTGCCGAAACAGGACATTTAGTCTTCGCAACCCTTCACACAAATTCAGCTGCGCAGTCTATTGATAGGATTATTGATGTCTTTCCGCAAAATCAGCAGGCCCAAGTCCGCCTGCAGCTTGCTGAAACCATTGCTGCAGTAGTCTCGATGAGACTTGTACCGGCAATTGGCGGAGGAAGATTACCCGCTGTTGAAATCCTTATGACTTCCGGCGCTGTGCAGACAGCAATCAGAGAAGCAAAAAGCCATATGATCGACAATATTATTCAGACATCGGGTGAAGCAGGAATGGTTCTTCTTGATGCATCTTTGGCATATCTGGTTAGTGCCGGCAGGGTTGCTCTTGATGTCGCTAAAAGTTATAGCATTAGACAGGACGAATTAGATAGGCTGGTGGGAAACAATAGCGAGGGTTCTAGTCACTAGCCACTAGCAACTAGACACTGAAAATATGTCACTTTATCGTTACAGCGCAAAAGATACTTCCGGTAAAAAGTTTGTCGGGGAAGTCGAAGCAATCGATGAGAAAGCTTTAGTTACAACACTTCAAGGTCAAGGCCTGGTACCGATTGATATTAAAGAGCGCGGTACTCAATCCAGAATTTCCATTGAGAAAGTTCTACCTAGAACTGGAGGCGTACCTTCTTCTGAAATAGTAGGTTTTACAAGACAGCTTTCAACGATGATCTCGGCGGGTCTTCCTCTGACTGATGCTCTGGTTATTCTGGAAAAACAGACAAAGAATAAGCATTTTATCCGGGTTCTTTCTGAAGTTGTAGCAGATGTGGAAGGCGGAATTTCTCTTTCTGGGGCTTTGGGTAAACATCCTAAAATTTTTAATGTGATTTATATTAGATTGGTAGAAGCCGGAGAGACCGGAGGCGTTTTGGATAAAGTTTTGAATAAACTGGCCGAGTCTTTAGAAAAAGAAAGAGAGTTTAAATCTAAAACCAGAGGCGCTTTTATTTATCCGGGAATTGTTGTTGTGGTGATGATTATTGTTATGAGTATAATGATGATTTTTGTTATTCCGAAATTAACCAGCCTTTATACTGAAATCGGCGCTGCTTTGCCGCTGCCTACTAGAGTTTTAATTTTTACCTCAAACTTTATGAGAAATTTTTGGTGGCTTCTTTTGATGATGATTGGGGCGTTTATCTATAGCTTTAAGGCTTTTGTAAGTACTCCTAAGGGCAGCATGATAGTTTCAAATATGGTGCTTAGATTACCTATTTGGGGAAAAATCCGCAAAACCTTAGTCCTGGCGCAATTTACAAGAACTTTAGGTTTATTGATTGGCAGCGGTATTCCGATTATTACTGCCCTTAGGGTGGTTGCCGATCTTTTAGCAACTCCTTCTTACAAAGAAGGGATTGAATTTGTAATCTCGAGAGTCGAGCGAGGTTCACCACTTTACCAGCCACTGGCAACTAACCCTGATTTTCCGCCAATTATCGGCCAGATGGTCAGAGTTGGTGAGGAAACCGGTAAAATGGATGAGGTCTTAGTGAGGCTTTCTGTCTACTTTGAGGCGGAGAGCGAGAATCTGATTCGTAATTTAACAACAGCGCTGGAGCCGGTTATATTAGTGATCTTAGGTGCGGGTGTGGGAATTTTGGTACTTTCGATCATCTTACCCATCTACAATCTAACGAGCCAATTTTAGATGAGAAGGATGGCGTATAGGTCGTATAAGTCCAATAGGACCAATACGACTTACTTCTATCTATGATACTTTTCACTTTGACTTTCGACTTTGACTTCTGAACCCTTGACAACAGCCAAGAGAATCCTCAATACTTAAATATAAGAGGGAAAATTAGAAAATTAATCCTCAAGAGGAGGTGAGAAAATTTTGATGGTTATTTCTGCCCGCAAGAAATTATTTGGTTTTACCTTAATTGAGCTTCTTATTGTTATTGCAATTTTAGGGATTTTGGCCGCGGCAGTTCTAGTAGCTGTAAATCCGGCTAAGAGACAAAGGCAGGCTCGTGATGCTGCCCGCAAAAACGACATCGGACAAATGGCAACAGCACTGCAAGCCTATTACACAACACCAGGTCTAGGTTACTATCTTGGCACAAGCGGTGCACCGGGAGGTTTGGTAGCATTAACAACAACTCAGGATCTGAAGTCAATTCCAACTGATCCAACAAGTGGTCAATATTCGTATACGGTTGCAAGCGATTCAAGCGAGGCTGCAATCTATGATGCACTGGAAGATCCTACTACGGCGAGTACAGGTACTTATGAATGGTGTTGGCGATCTGTTTCTGGTAAAGCTACAGAAGTGTCAAGTGGAGATTGTACACCATAATATTAAGGCTCTGACATAATTTCTATTGAGCACAACATTAAGGTTGTTGTGCTCTCTTTATACTCGCTCGCAGAACACCGTGGACTATTAGTCCACGGATGAGGAGCGAGAGAATACATACTTCCGAGTACTTGGGTTACCTTGCTCGCTCATGTAAACTTAAAGGAAAATACCTGCCTACCGGCAGGCAGGACCGAGGGCTAAGAGCCCACGGAAGTTTATAGTAAATGTGTCATTTTTGACAAAAACCTTTTTAAAATCTACGCTGGATTTAAAGTAAATGAGTAAGTCTGTCTACGCGCTTGGAAAGTACGGAATATTTGCCGCTGTCCTTCTTTCTTTCATAGTTTTCCTTCTTTATTTCCGAGGTGTAGCTGGTAACGTTTTTGGTGGAGATTCTGGTGACATTATCCTTTCTTATTATTTTGCCGGTGTCGCTCATCCTCCAGGGTATCCGCTAAATACAATTTTGGGATTTATTATAACCAGATTAATACCTGCCGGAACTTTTGCCTTTAAAGCAAACTTAGTTTCAGCTGTCTATATGGCCCTTGGTATTGGGTTTTTGAGTCTTTTTCTGTTTAGGCTTTTGGGGAATTTAATTTTATCGATTACCGGTTCTCTAATCTTGGCTTTTGTACCCTTGTATTGGCTTTATGCGCACGTTGCAGAAGTGTTTCAACTTGCTATAATTTTAGTTCTTCTTTCTTTGTTTTTTTTGTTCGACTATTTGTGGTTTCCCAAGAGTTTTTTTGGAAAAAGGAGCTTATACCTATGTGTGTTTTTCTTTGGTCTTGCGGTTTTTCATCATTATACTTCTCTACTTTTAGCACCGGCTTATTTATATGTATTTTTAAAGTTAAAAATCTTTAAGCTTGAGAATCTTAGAAACTTATTGAAATTATCTATCGCATTCCTTTTGGGGATGGTTCCTTATGTATATGTTTTTTGGGCTGCCTCGCGTGAAACTCCGGTTAATTGGGACAATCCTTCGAATATTTCGGGGTTCTGGCAGCTAATTACTCGTGCCGATTACGGAGCTTTTACAGCTTCTCACGATCTTGTCGGTTTTTCCGCTTTCGCTCGGCTCGTTCAAGTTCTCTGGTACTTTAAGGTTGTCCTTTTTGACTTTACTTTTTTCGGTGCAATTTTAATTGTGTTGGGATTTTTTTGGCTTTTTTTTAAAAAAAAGGAATGGTTTTGGTTCTTTTTGCTTTGTGCTTTTTTTAGCGGTCCGTTTTTTTTGGCATATGCGTCTTTTCCTCCTTTTACATCACTTCTTCTGGGTATTTCCGAGAGATTTTTACTCCTAAACTACGTGTTTCTTACAGTATTTGCTTTTTTCGGCATGGTTGCAATTTCTGAGTCTATTTTTAATTTGATGAAAAAATTCCATCTTAAGAAAGAAAATTTTTTTAAGTTACTTTTTTCTTCTGTATTTTTGATTTTTCCTTTCTATTTGTTTATTACAAACTGGCCAAAAGCAGATCTTTCAGATTACGAAGTTGGTGGAATTTTGGGTAAGGATATTCTCACTGCTGCCGAGCCTCCCGGGATACTTTTCTTACAAGGAGATACAATTACTTTTAATACTCAATATTCGTATTACGTTGATAAGATAAACGAGGAGTCTCCTATTATTTTGACAGGAAGGTTAAGGCATGAAAGCTACAGGAAACAGCTTGAAAGATTCTATCCCGAAATTTCTTTTCCAGAGAATTTTTCCTCAAAAGGCAAGGCTGAATATGCTGATACAGTTTTTAAATTAATCGATATAAACTACGACAAATCTCCAATTTATTCTTATTCGGCAGTTTCAGTTCCTGCCGATTATGTATGGGTTCAACAAGGAATGCTAAAGAGGCTCTACCGGCATGATGGTTTACCGAGTAATTCTGAGATCTCCAAGAGAGTTTTGGAAGGCTTAGACAAGCTTAGTTTTGAAGTTAGTCTTGTTAAGAACAGATATGTTAATTTCTTTGAAGACGACATTAAAGCAACTTATTCTGGCGTTTTTGCCGACAATGCTTTTGCGCTTTTGAGGAACGGGAATATTGATAAATCCAAGGAATATTTTGAAAAAAGTCTAGAGATTTTGCCAGAAAATCATGTTTCTATGTTTGGACTAGGCGTTTACTACTTTGAGAAAAGAGACTGCGAGAAATCAAGGGATTTGTTCTTGGCAATTGTTAAAATAGATGAATCTTATTGGCAGGCATGGGAAGGTTTGGGTCAAGTTTACAGCGTTTGTTTTGATGACAGCGAGAAAGCAGATGAGTATTTTGAGAGATCACAGATGAGTCAAAAGGAAGGTATTGATAAACCTGTTGAGGAACTTTAGCCTTTCTTTTACTAGCCAGATGAGAGCGAAAATATAAGACGCACAGCTGATTATCAGACCTGCTAGAAAGCTTTTTGGTTTATATTCGAATTCTACTTTGTGTTCTCCTTGTGGTACGATTATTGCCTGAGAGTTGATGTTTGCTGGGTGAATAGTAGTTTTTTTGTTATCAATTGTTGCTTCCCATCCTGGATATGGTGAGTTTGAAACTACAAATATACCCTGTTTATCCGTAGTAATTTTGTAAGATTGATAGTCCTCTTCTATCTTAATTGTCGATATTGAGCCTTTTCCATTCTCTAGTTTGAGATTTTCTATATTTTCTAAAAGAACGGTTTGAGCAGGATTGATTTCTTCTATAAGATTGGCGTATTGACCAGTTGTTTTTACCGATTTGTAATCGTAATACAGACTAGTACGGCTGTTTGGATTCTCCAGTTCATATAAATAGAATATGAAATTGTCTTTGCTAACGCTTTTGACTTGAGAGAGTCCTTCCGACTCGATTTTGTTAGGAGAAATTAAATACCTTACATTTGATTGTTTTAGGATATTCTGCCCCCTTTTAGTAATGTTTATTTTTTCACCCTTTTGCGTTATTGAGTTTCTGAGTAACAGGTTTTGCAGGTCATACCTTCTAGTCGGTAAGGTTTCAAAGTGAGAAAATTGGCTGATGCCGTAAAGTAAATTCAAATTTTGATCAAGAGAATTCCTGAAAAAGTAATAGTTTTCGTCTTGATTTTGCCAGCCTTTAGTTGTAAATACGTTATTCCATTGTTTCGATGCAAAAGAAAATATACGCCATTTTTGACTACTATCAATTGAATTTGCCAGTTCTGGAGGCGTTAACCATTTTTTAGTTTCACCTATTGGGTTGTAATTTGCCCAGTAGAAAAAAAGGTTTGCCGCAGTGAATATGACAAGCGTGATTTGAAGAATTGGGATATTTATTTTAGGTATTTTTTCCTGAAGACTTTTGATTCCATAGGCGGCTATTATTAACGTTAGAAACTGAACAAGCAGAATAAATCTGGCAGGAACCCTGAAATAGTTTAGAGGCGGGAAGGCAAAGACTATGTGTAGGGGCGAATATTTGCCAAGGGACAATAAAATAGCGATTATTGATGCTGTAAAAACAGCCAGAAGTACATAATTTGCGCGTTTGAGAAGTAAAAAGTATAGACCGACAAAATAAAATATTAACGGTATTAAGCCGATATAGCTTGTGCTTTCCCAAAAGATGCCGTATTTGGACCATTGGGTATGGTTATAGGAGCCATCCTGAGCTTTGCCTAGAATAAAGGGGTTTAAATAAGTGAGATAGTTTCTTGGAAATAGCGGAAAAGCTTCAAGTAGATTTTGGCCGGCTACGCCGGAGTTTCTGGTTGATGATTTTGTGAGTTCGTATGATGGAAGAATTTGAATTGCAGAAAGCATTATTGAGAACAAAACTATACATATGTATGAAAGTATGACTTTTTTAAAACCTTGTTTGTCTTGTAGATATGTTAAAAAGGCTGCAAAAAGAAAGAAAATGACTGCAGTGTAAGTAAAGATTTGAACAAAGCCTGCAAGAATTATTTGGGAGAGAATAAGTGAGCAGATTATCGCATTGGTTACATTTTTCTTTTCAAGAAAATTTAAAAGCCATAAGAAAAGTAGCGGTAGAAGCGATGCTGATTGGATGAAGTTAAAATGTTGGACGTGAAGAATCATTGAGGCGCAGAGGGCAAAGGATATACCCGAAATTGTGGCAGCTAAATTACCGAATCTCAGCTTTTTTATTAGATAAAACATTGAAAATGATGATGTTAGAAAAGTAAAGACGTACATTGTGGGTATTGCAAAATTAAATGGCAATAAGCCGAAGATTACTAAATTAGGCAGATAAAAAAAGCCCATTATTCCCTGGGCAAAGACAGGATAACCTTGGCCAATGTTATTCTCCCAAAGAGGAACTCTTAAACTTTTGAGACTCTTTTGCAGAATTAGTTTTTCAGGAAGGTTTGAATGAAGGGCATCACTTCTGCCAAAATCTGGCGTAACGAAGACTGAAGTAGGCAAAAATAATCTTATAAAGAATACTACGTTGACAATAAAAATAAATAGAATGGCTGGAATATTACCCATTTATATTTCTGTTTTATTTGGCGGTTTTTGCTCTAATGATTTTAAAAACTCAAGTATATACATGGTAGAAAAATAAATCACCGTAAACATTACCGGGAAAAAATAACGATAGTTCAAGAGAGGTAAAATAAAAATTGATAAATAAGAGCCTATTCCTGAGGATAAAATTAAGGTGTCAATTGTTTTGAAACCATTTTTTTGCTTGAAAAACCTGAAAACTGCAAAGATAAAAGTTGTGAAAAATAGTGTATATGCCGGAGAACTTAGCAAATCCTTGATAAATTTTTGATGAACGTAGGAAATTGAATCAATCATAAAAGCTACTGTTTCAATCTTGGTGAACGAGTTGTTATAAAATCCAAAGGAATTTTGAGCATAGACGATTGAGTCAAGGGCTCCCCTTTGCCCCAGTAAATAAAGCCCCAGAATATAAAGAAGGCTAATTGTGGAGGATAATAGCAAAAGCGGAACTATCCGCTTGACTTGAGTACTTTCTTTCTGTTTAAGAAAAAATAAGCCTGCGATAATTATTGTGGGTACTATAAACAGACTTTGTTCCCTATTAAAAAGTGAAATAATCAGACAGATAGTAAAAAGTAACAGAACCTGCCACTTAGGTTTTTGAAGAAAAGCAATTATCAATATTATTTGTGTAAGCCAGAAAAAGGCCCCAATTGTATCCGTCATAAAGTATATAGCGTTCTTTATAAAAAGCGGGGTTGAGACTAATAAAAGACACCCGATAGAGGCTCCAACGACACCAGTCCTCTTTATGAGTAAAAAAAATGCAAGCGTGATAAAACCCAGAAACGATATGAATACAGGCAGCATGAATGCATAGAATTCGTTTCTTATAAATTTATTGATTATGAAGGCCATGAATGGATACAGAGGTCTTTTAGTGAAGAACGTATAGGAGTTTTTATATGTTTCTTCGTTTGTAAAAATATTCCTTTGGATTTTATCCGGCCAAAGTATTTGATGATTCTTTAATACCTTATCCCGAGCCTCATTAAAGCTGCCCCCTTGAAATTGATAAAATATGTGTTTGTAGAAAAGTGTGTCAGAAGTATAAGGGAGCCCCACTTTGGATAATGCTGAGAAGAAACTAATTGAGGAAAGGATTAGGATTATTGCAAGAAGCAGTGTTCTTTTGATATTTTTGCTGTTTTTGGCCAAGATAATTAATATACTACTACTGACTGCTGACTACTGACAATTGACAATTGACAATTGACAATTGACAATTGAAGTAATGCCCAATCTAGTTCATAGTTCACAGTTCATAGCTTACAGAAAACAAAAGTCCGTGAACAGTGAACTCAAAACCGTGAACTGCCGCCGTTGGCGGCATGGTTTTACACTGATCGAACTTCTGGTAGTTATTGGTATTCTAGGTATTCTGGCCGCAGCAGTTCTAGTGGCGGTTAATCCCGCCAAAAGACAAAGGCAAGCACGGGATTCTTCTCGAAAAACTAATATCGGAACCCTAGCCCACGCTCTGGATGCTTATTATGTCAGCCGCGGAAATGGTTATTATCCTACGCCGGACGGCTGCGGGACCAGCGGAGGCTTAACTGCTCTAACTACAAGTGGTGATTTAAAAGAAGTACCAACCGGACCTACCGGTGATGATTATTGTTTGACTCTTGGCGGCGCTCCCGCAAATAGTGAAGCGGCGCTGTATGCTACGCTTGAAGACCCGACTTCGGGTGATGGTGATTGGCTTTGGTGTTGGCAATCGGCAATTGGCAAAGTCCAAGAGATTACTTCAGGTAGTTGTACTCCATAATCACTTTACAGAGTTTAATTTTTAGGGTAGTCTAAAAGTAATGCCCAAGTTAGTTAACGGTTTACAGTTAATAGTTCACAGAATTCAAAAGACTGTGAACCATGAACCGACAACTGTTAACCGCCGTTCATGGCGGCATGGTTTTACCCTGATCGAGCTTCTGATTGTGATTGCTATTATGGCTGTTCTGGCCGCAACAATTATGGTTGCCATCAACCCTGTTAAACGTAAATCTCAAGCTCGGGATGCCGCCAGGAAAAACGATATCGGTCAAATTGCCAATGCCCTGAAGGCATATTACACAACTTATGACGCTTATCCCTCACCGGCCGGCCCAGCTTCTGTTAGCGGTTTAACAGCGCTAAGGGCTTCAGGAGATTTAAAAATAATACCTCTTGATCCTATAGGAACAGAGTATCAGTATTTGGTTTCAGGTTCGGGTATTTCATCAGAAGCAGCAGTTTATGGCGAAATTGAAGACCCGACTTCCGGCAGCGGGAATTGGGTTTGGTGCTGGCGATCGGAAAGCGTTAGTATAGGCGAGGTTGGCAGTGGTAATTGTCAGCCTTAATTCTTGAGAGTAGATGTTTTTTTGGCTTCTTATTACTTTCATTTTAGGTTCTGCTGTTGGCAGTTTTTTGAATGTGGTTATTGACAGAACAACTCGGGGAGAGACGATTTTGGGTCGGTCTTATTGCGATTACTGCAAAGCGACTTTGAGAACGTTTGACCTTGTGCCGATTTTAAGTTTCATTACCCTTGGCGCCAGATGCCGCTATTGTAAAAAATCCCTCTCTTGGCAATATCCGCTGGTTGAGACGATAATTGCTTTGCTTTTTGTTTCTTCTTTCCTTGTATTGGTTCAAAGCGGCCAGCTTTCCGTTGCTGCTCTTCTCTACTACTTTTTCCTTGTATCGACTTTTCTGGTGGTAGCTGTTGTGGATCAAAAATTCTCGCTTATTCCGACTACGTTGGTATTTGCTGCCTCTCTTATTTCACTCTTTTATAATTACTTTTACTTATCTTCCGGGCTTTTTTTTGAGCATGTGTTAGCGGCGTTTGCCGCTAGTCTTTTTTTTCTAATAATAGTTCTGGCGACTCGTGGCCGGGGGATGGGCGAAGGAGATATCGTACTTGGTTTCTTAATTGGTATGGTTTTGGGTGTAAAAGGTGCAATTTTAGCAATATTCTTGGCATTTTTAATTGGTGCTGTTGCTTCACTCCTTTTGATAATTTGTGGAAAAAAAAGTTTTGGCCAGACTATCCCCTTCGCTCCATTTCTGGCTCTGGGATTTTTAACTGCCCTTTTCTGGGCAAAGCCGATTATTGAGTGGTATTTAATGTTATATTGAGTATATGAGGTTCACGGTTCATGGTTCTCGGTTCACGGTCTGCGTAAATAAGAAAACTGTCAACTATGAACTATCACCCATTCGGCAAGCTCAGGCCTTCGGCTCTGAGGCTCAGGCTCGAAGAGGTGACCCTGAGTACATCGAAGGGTCAACTATCAACTGGCGCCGTAGGCGTCATGGTTTTGGGTTAATTGAGTTTATGATTGTGATTACGGTTTTTGGTATTGCGGTTTCAGCCATAACCGCGTCTTATCTGTCTTTTGAACGTAACCAGCGGCTCAAAAGTGCCGCGCAAATGCTAAAAGGCGACATTCGCTTAATTCAAAACAAGGCAGTATCCGGTGATAAGGGCACGGGCGGTAAATGTGAGAGTAATCCTGAAAGAGATGACCTAATTCTTGACGGGTGGTTTATTAAAATTAGCCAAGATGCCCAATCATATTTGTTGGCCGGTTATTGTCAGGACGATCCTAGTAGAACAGAGAGTTACACAGTTGGCTCAAAAACGGTAAATCTACCAAGAGACGTGAAGATAGGAGGAATTAGTATACTTAGTTCTTCCGTTAATGACGTGACTATTTTCTATCGGTCTGTGGCAGCAGGTGTTAGTTTCCACAACGATGTGGCTCCCCCATTTATCGATACTAGTGATAATCTAAAAAATTTACTTACTCCGCAAAGTCAGTTAACGATAAGTTTGATTTTAGTATCTGATTCCTCTAAAACCTATAATGTTAAGATTCAGACTTCAGGGGAAGTGGATGAAAGCAAGCCATAAGTCAGTTGTCAGTTGTCCGTTGTCAGTTGTCAGTAAGTCAGCGCAGTCGCTTATTGAGGTTGTTATCGCCATGGCTGTGATTGTCGGTTTGGCAGTGGCTTTGGTAACTACGACTTTGGTTGTCCAAAGAGCATCAAGGACCGCTAAAAATACTTCCCAGGCTACAAAATTGGTTCAGCAAAATATTGAGCAAGTTAGAATTTTGCGCGACAGGCAGGGTTTTGCTAGTTTGGCAAATAACGACTGCTGGGTGCTTGCTAATACTGCCGATATTAATCCAAATAATTGGAAACTGGCAAATAATTCATCAGATCCTTCTGTTGACTGTCCCGAGTCGGTACTTTTAAATCAAGTTGTTTTTGATCGATCTTTAAAGATCGAGATTGGAGCGAATTCCGATCAGAAAAAGGTTACAGTTACTGTCTCATGGACTGATTCTGGAGGTACCCAATCGGTCATTAATCAGACTATTCTTTCCAGCAATGATTAACAGTTGCTTTGCCGGACTTCGGCGAGCAGGCCCGCCTTCGCTAAAGCTACGGCGGGCAAGCAATTGACAATGTGCTGACTTCTCGAGACAATTGAAGTAATGCCCTTCCGCAAAAATTTTCAATTTTCAATTTTCAATTTTCAATTTTCGGATGGTTTCACCCTGATCGAGCTGCTGGTTGTTTTGGGCATACTGGTTACGGCCGTAGGAGCTACTCTTTTATTCTTAACCAATGTTTTAAAAGGTACAAATCAGGCTAATGTGACTGCAGAGGTTAAGCAAAACGGCCAGGCAGTTCTGGATTTGCTGGAGAAACAAATTCGAGGTGCAACCGCAGCTGTTGAAATTACACCAAATGGTTCATCAAGCGGGGTTAATATAACTAAGACAGATGGAAACTCACTCTATATAGCATGTTTCAATAGTATTGCGTCGCCTTCCAGCAATGGGTGGATTGGTGTAGCAGATGTCTCTCCCGGAACAGATATTAATACGGGTGACTATGAATCAATTACAAGTAGAGATACTATTTCGGGAGTAGATATTACGTGTACTCCCCCTTTAGGATTTAAAATAATTCCTACGGCCTCCGGGTCGCCTCCTATTGTTTCCATAAGCTTTATGGTCAATCAAGGAATTGATGCTCCTTCACGCGCGGATTTTTTGGCAAATGTCAAGTTTGAGACGACGATTTCGCTAAGGCAATATTAAATAACAATTAACATTTGACATTTGACAATTGACAATTGACAAACCTAAACTGGAATTAGAGATGAAAAAGAAAAAAGGACAAGTCCTGGTACTTGTTTTACTGGTAGTTGTTGTTGCGCTTGCTGTTGGTCTTTCGGTAGCCTCCAGAAACCTTACGAACCTTAGAATTACAACCCAGAGCGAGCAGTCACAAAGGGCGTTTAACGCAGCAGAAGGCGGTATTGAGCACGCCCTTTCTGTTTTAAAAACAGGAGCTTGGACTGGTGTGGTTCCTCCAGTTGGAGATATTACACCGAACGTTACTGTTGATGAGAGGCATCAATACAACTCGGTAATTTTGGAAGGGGATGTTGGACAGATTGAATTAACTAATGCATCGAATTTTCCGGTACGAATAGAATGGGCTAAGTCATCTGATTCTTTAGAGCAGACCAGTCCGGCCTCGATAGAGATAACAGTAATTCGCGGATTGCCGGGGAATTATACTCAGCAGAGGTTTGCTTGGGAAGGGACTTCATTACATGGCGCGTCCGAGGCAGGTTTTAAAAATCCAGGTGATGATCCAGGGAGTTCATCTTGCCTCCCTACTGGCTTTGAGAAATGCGGAAGAATTGATCCCCTTGGGACAAATCCGGTCCTATTAAGGATCAGACCTTTTTGGAATCAGGCGACAGTTAAAGTAGTAAGTGATGGCGGTACACTTCCCCTGCAGCAGTATGATATTACCTCCAGTGCTACTACCGAACTTGGTTTAACCAGGAAAGTTCAGGTTACGAAGACAGTTCTGCCGCAACTGCCGGCGGTTTTTGACTACGTTTTATATTCCGAAGGAGACATAACCAAGTAACAATTGACAACTGACCCTTCGATAGACTCAGGGTCATCCTGAGCGAAGTCGAAGGATGACATTTGACAACTGACAAAATAATGAGCAAGCGGACGAAGTTAATTCTTTCAATAATCGGGGTAAGTGCGATTATTATCCCGGTTGTTCTTCTTATAGTATTTACTCAGAACACAGGTACGCAGCCGGAGATTCCGTCAGGGCAAAGGACAATAGATGTTGGTAATATCGAGAAGGCAGTAAAAAATGCCCCTAAGAAAGAATCGGTTTTCCCGACAGCTAGTCCATCGACTCCTTCAGCAAAGCCGATTTCCGAAGGAAGCCCATCTGCAGAGTAAATATTATGTCTGCCCAAGTCTTTGGTCTTGATATTGGTAGGTCGTTTAAATCAGCAGGTCGCCCTTCGATCCTTCGACAAGCTCAGGACTCAGGGCGCTCCTCTGATATAAATTTCAGGAATAATTTTTTAGATTGTTTTAAAAAGCTGTATGGCCGCTAATATATTTGGTTTAGATATCGGAAGATCATTTATTAAAGTTGTACAGGTTGAAGTTAGGAATGATAAAAAGAGACTGCTGGCTGCCGGCAGTTTGAAGACTCCTCCAGGCGGAATGCAGTCAGAGTCTCCGATTGACTTAAAGAATCTGTCCGAAGCTATTCGAAATTGTGTCAATCAGGCAAAAATTACTACAGACAAATGCGTTGTTTCTCTCATCGAGTCGCAAGTAGTAGCCAGATTAATTCAGCTCCCCTATCTAACGGATAAGGAACTTGCTGCCGCTATTAATTGGGAAGCAGAGCAATATATTCCCTTACCCATAAAAGATGTTTTTTTGCAGTACAAGGTGGTCTCACGCCCCCAAAACGCCACAAACGGGGCTAAGATGGATGTTCTTTTAATCGCTTCACCCAAGAGAGTTATTAGAAAGTATTTGGATGTTGTTAGAAATGCCACTTTAAGGCCTGAAAGTCTGGAAACTGAGTCAATTGCTTTAACCAGAGCTTTGACTAAACCACAAGATCCGCCTACGATAATCGTTTCCTTGGGAGCGTTCTCGAGTGAACTGGTTATGGCATATGAGGGTAACGTTCTTTTTACCAGATCTATTGCGGCTGGCGGCATAACTTTAACTAAAGCAATAATGGCTGAATTTAACTTGCCCCAAAGTCAGGCTGAAGAATATAAGCAAACCTATGGAATTATGGAGGATAAACTTTCTGGGAAGGTGGCGGCGGTTTTAAAACCAATTTTGGATATTTTGATTTCCGAAATTACTAAAGCAATCGAATTTGCGCACAGTCATGTTGAAAATTCCCAGATAGGTCGTATAGTAATGTGTGGTGGCGGGGCTTACTTGCCGGGGCTTTCGGAATTTTTGGCGCAGAGAACAAGTTTAGAAGTTTCCTTGGGAGATTCATGGGCCGATTTTGTAAAGGAGGGCGTGGTATTAAAACTTCCCGGACAAGGAAGCTTTTATTGTGTTTCCACCGGGCTTGCTCTTAGAAGATAAGGTTTGCTACGCTGAAACAAGAGTCTAGAAAAAATTAGTGTCTAGAGACTAGTATTCTAAACCCTAAACACTAGACCCTAATATATATGGCCGATATAAATTTATTACCATCAGAAGAGAAAACAGCCGAGCGGATTGATCTTGCGAGGAGAAAGTTACTATTTGTTTCTATTGCGGTTTTAGTCTTCACGGCGATTTTGACACTAGCGACACTAGTATTCTTTACAAGACTTGTGTCTGTCAGAAAGGATATGTTTGCGAAGGTTGAAGAGAGTACTGCCCAAATCAGTGACCTGAAAACAACCGAAGAGTTGATTACTGTTGTTAAACAAAAAGCTTCAACTGCCCACAAAATTATTTCTGCCCGGAGTAATATATCATATGTTTTTGATCAACTAAAACAACTTACTCCTCAGGAGGTTTATTTTTCAGACCTGAGAATTTCTTCCGGCAAGATTGTAATTTCCGGTAAGGCTAAATCATCTAAAGATATGAACTGGCTTATTAAAAACCTTACCGAGGAAGGTGCGGGAATTGTTTCCGATGTTGCTATTGACTCATTAAGTTCTGACGAAACCGGAGCTTATACATTTGCCATCTCGGCGCAGTTAGTAGGATTTAAATGAACCTATCGAGTATAACATTACCAAAAATTGCAAACGAGGAAGAAATCTCGAAATGGATGGGTCTGGCAGCGCCGGGAGGGGCAATCTTAATTTCTGTTATTATTATCGTTTTTATTATCTGGCCGAAGTTTACTCAAATTCTGCAGCTGAGAAGCGAAAACGAGCAATTGACGAAGCGTGTTGAGAGCCTTGATTCTAAAGTAGAAACACTTGCAAGTCTTGACAGTCGCGGTCTTGATATTAAGCTCGGGATAGCTGAGCAGTTGCTCCCTTCAGATAAAGGCGTTTTTACATTGATTACGCAAATTGAAAATACGTCGCGAGCTTCTGGTGTTCTTCTCAATAAAATTGATCTTGCGCCAGGTTCATTAAAAGACGCTGGGGCTACTAAAGGTGCCGGTAGCAGTACTGGAAGTACGCAAGGTGACCTTGCACCTAAGATACAAATTAGAATATTGTTGACGGGTGATTATAGATCATTTGAGCAATTTCTAAAAAATATCTTCTCTGTCTCGAGAGTAATGGCAGTAAAGGATCTGAGTTTATCATCTTCAGCATCATCCTCTGAACAAACAACTCAAGTTAGAGCTTCTATGACAATTGATGCCTACTGGCAACCTTTGCCTAAAGAATTAAATTCTATTGAATCTCAGATTGAGGATTTGACAAGTGAGGAGTCGGCTACTTTAGATCAAGTCCTCTCTACAGGCTTTATTGCTCCACCAGCAATTCCCCCAGTCCCGAAAGGAAAAACGGATCTCTTTTCACAGTATTAAGATTTCAGAATTGCCATTTTTTGGTTATTTTAATACTTTGCAGATGTCGCCATCTGGCTATTTTTTGGTGATTACCTGAGAGGAGAACCGAGGGTACTTTTAAGCCTCTGAAGTTTTCAGGCTTGGTGTATTGAGGATACTCAAGAAGAGAAGTATCAAAAGTATTAAAGGTACCAAAAGTATCAGAGGGAAGAGAAAAAGACTCCGAAATTAATGATTCGGGGTGAATGACACCGGGAATTAGTCTGGCTACTGAGTCAACAATAGCCATGGTGGCAATTTCGCCTCCGGTCAGAATATAATCGCCAATTGAAATAACTTCACTTGCAAATTCCTCTACTCTGGCATCAATTCCTTCGTAATGACCGCAGATTAAGGCCAATGACTTTTTTCTGGCTAGAGCCCGGGTCTTTTTTTGATCGTATTTTTTACCTGCCGGAGAGAGAAGAATTACATGAGGTTTGGGTTTAATTGTTGCTAGTGCTTTTACAACCACATCCACTTTGAGGATCATTCCTTTTCCTCCGCCATAGGGTTTGTCATCTACTGTTTTATGTTTATCACTTGCAAAATCGCGTATATTTATAAGATTGATTTTTACAAGTTTCTTGGCTTGAGCTCGTTTTAGGATGCTTGAAGTTAAAACTCCTTTAAACATTTCAGGAAATAGAGTGAGAATGTAGAAAGTCATTTTTTTTAGAAACTTCGGAGTTTCAGCAGAAATCGGTGTATCAAACGGCTGAAAATTCAGATAAATCAGAATTCGATATATTCGGTCTATTCTCAATCCGATTCATGCCGATTTTAGCTGATTTCTTCTGACGTTTCAGAAACTTTAGATTTCCTGAACTTCAATGGATGCAAAGACATTTTCCTTTATTGCCCTAATCTTTAGTAAATTTTTAATAGATTTAATCATTTTACCGTCTTTACCAATAACTTTAGCGATATCCTTTTTGGGAATAGATATAAGAAATTTGACAGCGTTGTCCTCTTGGACTTTTTCTATTTTGACTTTCTTTATATCTGAAACAAGAGGTTTGATTAAATATGTTAATAAATCTTCCATAAAATTTTTAATTTTTAATAAATTTTCAATGATTTAATTTTCAAACTTAAAATATTTAGATTTTATTGAAAATTTCAACCCGTCCTCGACCGAGTCGAGACGAGGTTGGGAATTTCAAATTGAAAATTATTAAGGTTGTTATTTGTTTGTCGTCTTGATGGGTTCTTTAGCATTCAATGCTCTTTCTAAGAGTTTTGCTACTGCTTGAGTCGGTTTAGCGCCCTTTTTTATCCAGAAGTCAAATCTTTCTATTTTTAACTTTATATTATCCGTTGTGTTTTGCGGGTTATAAAAGCCAATATTTTCCAGAAACTGGCCGTCTCTTTTACTTCTGGAGTCCTGGGCGACTATACGATAAGAGACTTGATGTTTTTTGCCAACCTTTGAAAGCCGGATCCTTACTGACATATTTCCTTAATGCTTAAAATAAATTTATAATTTACAATTTTTAATTTTTAATAAATTTTCAATGATTAATTTTTAAAAATTTAAACATTTAGATTTGATTGAAAATTTCAAATTGAGAATTGAAAATTTGTATAGATTATCCCAGAAATTAGCCCTTTAGTCTACTAAGAGCATCTTTAGCGGCGTTTTGGGCGGCTTCTTGTTTATTTTTACCCAGTCCCTTGCCCAATAGTTTTTCGCCTAAATAAACTCCGATTTCGAATCTGCGGGCATGATCCGGTCCCCAGCTTTTTAACAATTGATAAACTGGCGATTGATGAGATTCTCTCTGCGTCAGTTCTTGGAGTTTTGATTTATTGTCAGAAACCGCTGATTTAGCCAAGATTTGCCATTTTTGAAGAATCATTTTATTTAAAAAATCTTGAGTCTTTTCCAGCCCCTGATCGAGGTAAATTGCTCCTATTAGAGCTTCAAAAGAATTGGCTAAGATCGAAATACTAGTCCGCCCGCCAGACTCCTCCTCACCCTTTGAAAGATAAAGATAGTTGCCTAAGGAGAGCTGGCTTGCTAGTTTTCCCAGCGTTTCCGTTCTGACGAGGGCCGCCCGAAGTTGAGTAAGTTTTCCTTCGGGATATTTTGGGAGTTTATTGAAAAGGTAGGCGGAAACCACCAGAGATAGAATCGAATCACCCAAAAATTCCAGGCGTTCATTTGAATCATCCTTAAAGTTTTTATGTTCGTTTAGGTACGAGCGGTGAATAAATGCGTTTTTTAAGAGTGATTCATTTCTAAAGTTGAAACCTATTTTTTTTTGGAGGTCTACCAGATTAGACTGCATTTTCAACGTTTTCAAAAAGGTATGAGACTATGTCAGAAACTTTTTTAAAAGTTGCGACTTTTTCAGTGGGGACCTGGATCTGGTATTTATCCTGAATACTTTCCAAAAGGTCCTCGAGATCTAAATCCGTTATATTAAGGTCTGCCTCAAGAAAAGAATCTTCCTCGATGTCATCTTCAGTTATACCGAATTGTTTTGAGATTAGTTTTTTAATATCTTCTAAATAATCAATCATATAAGATAAGTTATAAGTTAAAAGTCAAAAATCAAAATTATGTAAGTTAACTAATGTTAACTTTTTATTTTTCGAGCTTGCGAGAAAAACAAGCTCTCTTATTTTAAATTTTGCATTGTTATTTTGATATTTGATTTTATCACTGATCCTAAAACCCCGTTAACAAAACTGGCTGATGTTTCCGAACCGAATTCTTTAGCAATCTCCACTGCCTCGTCAACAATTACTTTATAAGGCTCTTTTTTTTTAAAAACAAGCTCCCAAATGGCAAGGCGAAGTATTGCTAGGTCAACCGTTGCAATCTGCGCAATAGGCCACACAGGTGCGTTTTTGGCGATAATTCTATCAATTTCTTTCTGGTCAAGGATCACCTTTCGGGCCAGTGAATTTTCTGAAAGTTTTAGACTGGGCCTAAAATTTTTTTCAAATAGTGTCTTTACTGTCTGGATTCTAGTTTTGTGCCTCGGATCATCTTTGCGTTTCATTTCCCCTTTTTGACCTTAAGCTCTATCCCCTCTTTGTAGAATCCACAACTAGGACAAGCTTGATGCGGAAATTTCAGATTTTGGCATCTTTGACATGCAACAAGCTCCGGAATTTTAAGGCTGATAGCTGCTTTACGTTTTCTTGTTCTTGCCTTTGCGTGTTTTTTCTTAGGTAAAGGTGTCATTTTTGCGAAATTTCCTTAATTCTACTTAATAAATATTATTTTGCAAAAATATCAGAGGAGCGCCATTGGCACGAATTTGAAGAATTGTGCCAAGGCGATCTGCTGATATATAAATAGTTTACAATTTACAATTGACAATTGGCAATTGACTAAAATAGTTGGGTATCAACCCCGTTAGAAGTATGGTATTTCAACTTATACAGACTTAAAGATCTCCGAAGAGACTTTTCGAAATATAGATTTAAAAACAAACTTCTAACGGGGTCAAGGAGTCAGAGGGTCAAACGGTTTTGATTCTCTGACTCTTCGATACGGTTGGATTATAGCAGAAACCAACTTGGTGTCAAATCTAAAGTTTAGCTGAACGAAAACCTTAGTTTTCTAAGCAGGGTTTCAGCGGGATACCAGGTTGAGGGGTTTGGACTGGCGGATTTAGACGGTTTTCCCAAGCGGATTCAATTTGTTGCCAAAGCCTATCAATTGACTCTTTTGCTAAAGCGATGTTTTTTCTTATAATTATATCCTTACCCAGAGTAGTTAGCTCCATTGGGCTTTTTTCACAAGGGATGTAGGCCAAAACCCCTCGTCTGCAATCAGGTCTTTTTACAAGAGCGACACGACCGTATCCGTTTTGATCGTTAATATCAAAGCCCCTTCCCCACATCAATTCGTCGGGAACTAGCATTTCTTCTTCAGGTGTGCCTTCGGGAAACATTTTTGGATAGAAAGCATCGAATCTTTCGTTGAACCGGATGGCCAATTCTCTATCTATCGAAGCTCTTTCCCAATGAAAGATTTTATCAGTGGCTTTGAGGCCACCGACGATTGCTAATAGTCTTACTAGTTTCAAGAACTTGCGTCTTTCCATAGGGAGATATAATATCATTTTTTGTGAAAATATATCAGTTTGGTTGGGAGTAATCGGCTGAGAGTTGAGAAATTTTTTCAGCAAGGAGCGGGTATTTTTTGAGGGTGGGATCGGAATTTGCAACTTTCTGGGCGGCTTTTTGGGTTTTTTCGATTAGTTGATGATCGGAAAGACTGGCAATCTTAAAATCGACAAAGCCGGATTGTTTAAGTCCAAAGATTTCGCCCGGTCCGCGCATTTCAAGATCAGCTTCGGCTAATTCAAATCCTATTTGAAGTCTTTCCATGCTTTTAAGACGGCCGATAGAACTTTCTTGTAGGGAATCGGTAAAAAGCAAACAATAAGACTTATACTTTCCTCTGCCAACCCGGCCGCGGAGTTGATGAAGCTGGGCTAGTCCAAAACGGTCAGCAGATTCTATCATCATAATAGTGGCGTTGGGAACGTCAATTCCGACTTCGACGACTGGAGTGGCAACTAAAATATCGACCTTTACGTTTTTAAAGTTATTGATGATTTTTTCTTTTTCTTTGGATTTAAGGCGGCCGTGCAAAAGGCCAAGTTTGACTTTTTTAGAAAAATTTTTCTTGAGTTTTGTAAATTCTTCTGTTGCTGCCTTGACCGTAGCCATTGTTTCTGAAGGTTCGACAAATGGTGTGATAATAAATGCTTGCCTGCCGGCCGATATCTCTTTTTCAATAAACCCATAGGCATCGTTTCTCTTGTTGTTTGGAACGACAAAGGTGGCAATTTTTTGACGGCCTGTCGGCATTTGGTCAAGTACTGATAAATCAAGATCACCATAAAGAGTCAGGGCAAGGGTTCGGGGAATTGGCGTTGCAGTCATCGTTAAAAGGTGAGGAGTTAATTTGCCGGACTGATCCATAAAAAGCTTAGCCCTTTGAGCTGTCCCGAAACGGTGTTGTTCGTCAACTATTACCAATCCGACTTGTTTTTGCGGTTTAAAAGTAGTTAAGAGGGCGTGAGTGCCGCACGTAATGTCACCTTTGATCTTTCGGCTTCCTGTCCAAATGCCGACTGTCACTTTAAAGGGCGAGAGGATTTCCTCAAAAGTTTTTTGATGCTGGAAAGTTAGAATCTCAGTAGGAGCAGCTACAAGAGTATCTGTCCCATTGAGAAATGCGATATAGGACGCAATAGCGGCAACAACCGTTTTTCCGGAACCGACGTCGCCTTCCAGAAGTCTATTCATGGGGATTTCCCTTTGCATATCTTTGGCAATTTCGCGGCAGGCCCTTTTTTGAGCGTCGGTTAGATTAAAGGGAAGGACTTTGGTAAGGGTCAGAATTTTGGATTTGTCTATAGTCATTGGTAACGCTTTGCGATTTTGTTTCCATTTTTCTTTTGCCAAAATTGCCATTAGTTGTGTTAGAAATAATTCATCAAAGGCTAATCTCAGCTTTGCCTGACTAACCTCACCATAATTTTTTGGGAAATGGATTTTTTTTAGCGCTGATTCCAATTTTTCCAACTGTTCCTCCTCCATAATTTTTTTGGGTAAATGATCTTTCAGGTTTTTTGTATAAATCGGCAGATATTTAGCGATTTTGGCACGAATCCATTTTGAAGTAGCACCTTCTGTTTCCGGATAAATAGGGACAAGTCTTCCTGTGTGTAGCGTCTGGGAAACTCCTTTTCCTGAGGTGTCAACGTAAGACACCCCTGGGGTGGTATAGCTTGGCACATCAGGGCTTTTGATGATTTCGTAGGATGGGGAAACAAGTTTTGGTTTAGATCCCTCAACTTCAACTTTGCCGGCAAGAGAAATTTGCATTCCGGCTTTGATGATTTTTGTTAAAAAGGGCTGATTGAACCAGATAACTTCAATTGTTCCCGACTGATCGGCAATCGTTGCCAAGGTTACAAATTTGCCCATGCGAGTTCTGATATTTTGAATTTTCCAAACAATGCCCTGAATGCTTAATTTTTCGCCGGGAGTAATATTGTTTATATTAGCAATAGTAGAAAAATCATCCCAGCGGAAAGGAAAGTGATAGATAAGATCCTCTAAGGTTTTGACTTCTAGGCGTTTTAACTTTTGGGAATACCACTTGCCTATTCCGGAAAGCTGACTAACAGGAGTTTTTGGGTCCATAACAGGTAAAGTGTAAAGTGTAAAGTGTAAAGTGTAAAGTTGAGTTCGAAAAATTCAGTATGTAGGCTAGCAATTGAAGTTTTTATTGAAAGCCGTAGAGAAGATAGAAGGCGAATTGGCCAATGATAAAGCTTAGTCCGGCAATGACAACAATTGCAATCCAGATTTTTTTAAGATAAGAACGCTTGAAAAGCTTCATTTTTCCTGTTTTGTTATTTTAACAATATTGATTCCTTTTTTAACTATAATATCTCCGGTGAATGGCTCTTTTGGGTCAGAAATCTTTCCGAATGGCTTATTAGGGCTTATAGTTCCGCTTATTGCTCCCTGTTGTATAAGTCGTTTTGACTCCGAAATGCTTCCAGATAAGCCCGAATCTAATATGGCTTGTGAGATTGTTGCCCCGGAGCTTTTGGTTATTGGGATATTTAAAGGGAGCATTTTTTTTTGAAAAACTCTTTCAAATTCTTCCATGGTGTGTCTTGCAATTTCTTCGGCATAAAACTGTTTGACGATTTCAAAAGCCAGTTTTTTCTTGGCATTTAGAGGCTTGAAACTTTTTAGTTCTTGAGGGTCGAGATCAGTGAGATTTAGCCAGTACTCTCCTATTTGACTGTCTGCCATTGACATGATTTTGCCAAATATATCTTGCGGTGAATCATCAAGCCAAATGCAATTTCCTGAGGATTTGCTCATTGGTTTATCATTAGTTCCAGAGATTAAGGGTGTTGTCAAAACAAATTTTTCCCGGTTCTTCATTTTTTTCTGAAGTTCGCGGCCGATTAACATATTGAAAGTTTGGTCCGTGCCGCCTATTTCCAAATCGACATCCATTGCGACCGAATCATAACCTTGAAGCATTGGGTAAAGCATTTCATGAGTCCAGACAGTATTGCCGTGTTTAATCCTGTCTTGAAACATGTCACGCTTAAAAAGCTGAGTTGCAGACAAATTCGAGGCGATATTGATAATGTCAGCAAGGTTCAGTTTCAATAGCCAATCACCATTTTCCTTAATTTTGACTTTGTCAAAGTTGATAATCTTCTGCGTTTGGGATTTCCATGTTTTAATATTTTTATCAATTTCCTCTTGGGTTATTTTTGTGCGGGCTTGAGCGCGTTGCGATGGATCACCTGTAAGAACAGTTCCTGTGCCAAATAACAGAATCGCTTCATGGCCAAGGTCCGCGAACTCCTGGAGTTTACGCAGAGGGATAGTATGGCCAAGATGAAGTCTACTACCTGTCGGATCGACACCAAGGTAAACGCGGATCTTTTTAGAAGCCATGAGTTTAGCTAAACCCTCTTTGTTTGGAAGGATTTGCTCGACTACTTTTGTTAAAACCTTATCGATCTTATCCATACCATCAAATATTACAATGATGGAGGTTTTATGGCAATGTTCGCAAAGCAGGTGGTCCTGATATATAATTATCTCTACTTAGCTTTTATATCAGCAGGTCCACTTGGCACAGAACTACGGTTCTTCATGCCAGTGTGGCTTCTCTGTTTGAAATTATGAAGTTTGCACCATATCGCCCGGGAAGCCGTAAATTCTCATCAAGACTAGCCAAACTTTCATCCCGCTCTTCCAGTCACCCATTCTTAAAACCATCAAACTTCGATAAGCGCCGTTTTTGGATTCGTTTTTTTGGTCTTATTACAACTTTAGTCTTTTTTTCGCTAATCGGCCTTATTATCTTTACAGTTTTCTCTTTTATAGTTTTCGCCAAGGATTTGCCCTCTCCATATAAGTTAACAGCCAGAGATGCTTCTCTTTCAACAAAAATCTACGATCGTAATGGAAAACTTCTTTACGACATTTTTGGAGAGAAAAACCGGGCACTTGTTAAATGGAACGAGTTGCCGTCATATGTTAAAGAGGCAACAATTGCTATTGAAGATAAAGATTTTTATGAGCATCGCGGATTTTCCCCAGTAGGTATTGGAAGGGCTGTTTTTAACATCTTAATTTTTCACAAACTACAGGGAGGTTCTACAATTACGCAGCAAGTTGTAAAAAATAGCCTTCTTTCTCCGGAGCGGACAATAACGCGTAAAATAAAAGAATTTATTTTGGCTATTCAAGTCGAACGTAAATATACTAAAGACGAAATATTGCAAATTTATTTGAATGAAGTTCCCTACGGCGGTACGGCTTGGGGAATCGAAGCAGCTTCTCAAACTTACTTTAGTAGAGAAGCAAAGGATTTAACTTTAGCTGAAGCGGTTATTTTAGCAGGTTTCCCGCAGCGTCCTTCATATTATTCACCTTTTGGGGCGGAACCCGAGGCTTATATCAAACGAGCGGAAGATGTGGCAAGGAGAATGCGCGAGGATAGTTATATCACTCGTGAGCAAGAGGAAGAATTAAAAAAAGAAATACCCCAGATTAAATTTAGCGCCAGTGAACAAGGAATTAGAGCACCCCATTTCGTTTTTTATGTCAGAAACCTGCTGGCAGAAAGATATGGCGAAAAATTTCTGGAACAGGGAGGGTTAAAAGTTACTACCACTCTCGATCTTGACCTGCAGGATGATGCCCAGAAAATAGTGACTGAGGAGGTTGCCAAAGTTGCTGACCTTCATGTGGGAAACGGAGCGGCCGTAGTCATGGATCCGGTGACTTCTGAGGTTTTGGCAATGGTCGGGTCTAAAGATTATTTCGCCAAAGATTATGAGGGTCAGGTTAACGTGGCGTTATCTCTGCGTCAGCCCGGTTCTGCTCTTAAACCATTTACTTACGCTACGGCTTTTAAAGCCGGTTACACACCCGCTTTTGTGATAATGGATGTTCCTACCGAATTCCCAGGAGGGGCTGGTCAACCGTCTTATAAACCCGTTAATTACGATGGAAAAAGTCGGGGTCCGGTTCAAATTCGATTTGCTCTGGGCAATTCAATCAATATGCCGGCTGTTAAGATGACCGCTTTAGTCGGGATTAAGAACATGCTAAGGACTGCGTATGAAGCCGGTCTCAAATCATTGGAACCTTCAGATGAAAACCTGAAGCGTTTTGGTCTTTCCATAACTCTTGGAGGTGGTGAAGTTAGGCTTTTGGATCTAACATCAGGCTATGCGACTTTAGCAAATCGCGGCAAATATCTCGAACCCGTTGCCATCCTTAAGGTTGAGGATAAAAATAACAAAGTTATGGATGAAGTTAAAGAAAGGAAAAGCAAACAAGTCATTGATGAGGATATCGCTTTCCTGATTTCACATATTCTTTCAGACAATAACGCCAGAAGTGACGTCTTTGGACCTTCTTCCCTTTTAAATATTAGCAGTAAAACTGTTGCGGTGAAGACCGGGACAACTGATGATAAACGGGACAACTGGGCTGTCGGCTATACCCCGTCTGCAGCTGTAGGTGTTTGGGTAGGTAATAATGACAATTCTGAAATGAATCCAAAGATTGCCTCAGGAGTCACTGGCGCTACTCCGATTTGGAATCGACTGATGAGTAGAGTTTTAAAAGATAAAGGGCCGGAAGGTTTTGGCAAGCCCGATAGTGTTACAGCTCTGGAGATTGATGCTTTAGGTGGCGGTCTTCCCTGCCGAGATTACCCTAAAAGAAGCGAGTATTTTATTAAAGGTACTGAGCCGACACGCGATTGTTTAGTTGAAAAGACTTTAGACGGCAAGGATTATCTTGTTTTTGTCGAGTTTGATCCAGTTTCTACTGACGGCAAAAACCGCTGGCAGGAAGGAATTGATGCCTGGGCACAGAGTCAATCCGATCCCAAGTATCGTCCGCCGAGCGAACTTAAGAATGAACCGACAGAAAATCCTGATGAGATTAAAGTTAAGATCAATAAACCCTCAGATCATAACCAGGTGGATTTGAGTTTCGAGACGGAAGTCGAGGTTCAAACAGGCCGCAAGGTAACCAAAGTTGAGTTTTATATAGACGGCTCAATAAAAGACAACAAGACAGGCGATGGTCCGTATAAATTTAATTTTACCTTTGCCGAAAGTAATAAAGGTAAACACAAAGTAAAAGTCAAGGCTTATAACGAGGCCGGGCGTGATTCCGAGCAGGAAATTACGGTTTCTGTCGGAGAGTCGTGGAGTGACTGACTATAGTTAAAGATTTTGCATTGAGTAGCAAGAGATTCTTAGTTTATCAAAGGTAACACCTGACTCTCTCAACGCTTTTGCCGCGGTATTGTTACCTTCAGTCATGACTGCTATTAAAATATCAACAGGTGTAATTTGACAAGCTCCTCTTTGGCTGCTTTCTTTAGCGGCTAGTTGTAATACCTCTTCTGTTGTTCCTGGATTGTCGATTAGACCAATGACTGAGTGACTGCCTGGAGTTAAACGTATTGACTTACAGACAGCAGAGTTAATTTTTTCCAAATCGACTCCTAATTCATTTAGCTTTTTTTGTATGTTATCATCTTTCAGTAGTCCGCAAACTAAATGATCAATACTTCTGTAATTAATCCCTTGCCTTTTTACTTCATTAGTAGCGTGATATAGTACATCGCTGCTTTCTTGTGAGAATGGCAGTTTTTCTCCTGTTAATGCTTCAACCATGCTGAAGATAATATAAAAATTGCGAAATAAAATCAAGTGGAAGTTCGGACTTTTGCTTTAAGAGTTTTTTCAAGGGAGGAAATTACCTTGTTTCTTATCTGAGTAACTTTTTCTTGAGTAGGTGTGCCTGATGATTTTTGATAGGACAGACGCAGGGTCACGGACTTTTTATCTGTCCCGATTTTCTCATTCTGATAAACGTCGATTACCTCGACTTTATTAACTAGGGGTTTACCTGATTCTTTTATTGCAGATACAATTTCCGCAAGTGCGGTTTCAACTTCAAATACAGCCGAGATATCCTCAATAACCGACGGGTATTTAGGGATCGGCCTAAATGATTTAGCTGTAGTCGGTAGACTGTAGACTGCTGACAGATTTATTTCGACTGCTGCGACTGGATTTTCATTTTTAAAATAGTCGGTGACTTGCGAACTTAAAATCCCCAAAGTACCAACAACTGTATCCCCTATTTTAACTTGGGCCGAATTTTCTTTTTCAAAAAGTGGATTATTGCCGGTCAGTTTTTGAAATTTAATATCACGCGCAAGAATCTCAAAGATGTTTTCAACAATCCCTTTAATTTGATAAAAATTAGCATTATCGAGTGCAACGGCGAGTGTTAAATCCTGTTTTGGCAAATCACCCTCTTTTTTCTGGTAGGTTTTAGCAACTTCGAATATTTCCATATTTTTTTGTAGATTCTGATTACTGGTAATAATTTGAGCCAAAGATATGAGAATTGTTGACCTCATAAATTGCCACTGGTCTGTTAGGGGATTAGTTAGCTTGACTGCTTCATTTTCTCCAACTTGGGCGAGACTAAGCAGGTCTTTAGATATTATCGAATAGGTCATAACTTCGGTCAGTCCTAAAAACTTAAGAGCCCTTTTAAGATCAATTACGCTTTCCAGATCACTGATATTTATCTCTTGAGGAATTTGTCCTTTGGGCAGCTTTGACGAAAGATTGTGGTAACCGTAGATTCGGGCAATTTCCTCAATTAGATCGACATCATCTTCTACATCATTTGTGCGCCAACTTGGAGCTTGAGCAGTAATAGTCTGGGCTGTTGTTTTTACATCAAAACCAAGAAGCCCAAGGATTCTTGCAGCCTTTTCAGGTTGTATCTTCACATTGAGGTAAGAAGCAAGCTTTGCCAGATTTAAGATAACTGGTTTTTGTTCCTTCTTATAATTGGCAATGTCGACTAATTCCGAGGCTATTTTTGCACCCGCTGTTAACTTGGCAAGGTAAGCTGCCCGGGAAAGTGACGGGATAATTCCTTCCAAGTCGATTCCTTTTTCGAACCTGGCTGCTGCCTCTGTTCGGAATGCAAGATTCTGGGTAGTTTTACGAATGGTCAAAGGATCATAAGCCTGAACAAAGAGGACGACCCTTTTCGTTCTTTTGGAGATTTGGGAATTTGCGCCGCCCATGATACCGCAAAGGTCGATAAGCCTTTTCTCGTCTTCGATAACTATGGCGCCTGCCGGAATTTTTCTTGTTTGTCCATCGAGAGTGATAATTTTTTCTTCCTCAATGGCTGCACGGAGAATCATTTTGCCGCCTTTAATTTTGTCAAAGTCAAAGGTATGCATTGGTTGGCCGAGTTCAAGCATGATGTAATTGGAGATATCAACAATATTGTTTATAGACCTGATGCCCGATTTTTCCAGGCGGTTTCTTATAAATGCCGGTGAGGGTTTAATTTTGACATTATCAATGATGATTGCAGTGAATCGAGGACACAGGCTCCGATTTTTGATAATGACATCCAGTGTTAAAGGACTTGCGGTATCAGGTTCGAGCACAAGATTTAAGCCTTTGGGTTTGACAAGTTCTGATTTTAAATTATTCCCTTTTAGAATAGCGTGAGTTTCTCTTGCCAGACCAAAAACTGAGAAGGCATCAATGCGATTACTGGTCACTTCGATATCCAGAAGATAGTCGTTTTCGACTTTTTGGATTTTTTCGACCGCTGGACCAGCCAGCGAAAGATGGTTGGCAATAGTTTTGAGAGCAATATCTGTTTTTAGATATTCTCGCAGCCAGGATGCAGGAATACGTATGTTCATAATATTTTAAATCCGAAATCCTAAATTCTAAATCCTAAACAATACTTAAATTCAAATGACCTAAATTCAAAACGTCTTGAACATTTGTATTTTGAAAATTGGAATTTGTTTCGAATTTCGTGCTTCGTATTTCGAATTTTCATCTCAGAACTGTTCTAAGAACCTAATATCATTTTGGTACAAAAGTCTGATGTCGCCTATGTTGGTTTTCATAGCAATTGTTCTTTCGATTCCCCAGCCAAAAGCAAAACCGCTATAGACTTCAGGGTCGATTTTGCCTGCTCTTAGGACTCTCGGATGCACCATACCGGATCCTCCAAGTTCCACCCAGCCGGATTTGCAGAATCGGCAGCCACGTCCCATACAAACCCCACAAGTGACGTCAACTTCAAATGATGGTTCGGTGAAACGGAAATGATGTTGTCTTAATCTGGTAACTCGTTCGGGACCAAAGAATCTGGTGGTGAAATAATCAAAAGTACCCTTAAGATCCGGAATCGAAACATTTTTGTCAACCAAAAGGCCTTCAAATTGATGAAACATTGGCGTATGTGAAATATCAATTTGTCTTCGGTAGCAACGGGCAATGTTGAGCATTCTAATTGGAGGTGTTTTGACTCTTAGCATTTCTCTAACCTGGCCGTTTGAGGTGTGCGGGGTCAATACTTGATTTCCTAAATTAGGATGAGGTTTGGATTTTATAAAAAATGTTTCCCAATCGTCTCTGGCAGGATGGTTCTTGGGCATATTTAAAGTTTCAAAGGCATACCAGTCCCATTCGACTTCCGGGTAACTTTGAAGTGAGAACCCAAGCTGTTTAAAAATGGAGACGATTTCTTCGATTGCCTGGGAAACGAGATGAAGGTGGCCGATTTTGGTCTTTTCGCCGGGGGCTGTAATATCAATAGGAGTTGCTGAACGCCCAGCGCTTAACGCTGAACGCTTTTTTTCAAGATGTTGCTCTATTTCCTTTTTTGCTTCATTGAGAAGCTGACCGATTTTTGGTCTTTTTGATTTAGGAACTTGTCCAAGTTGTTTGGTAAGAGTTGTGAACTCGCCGCTTTTGCCAAAGATTTCAATGTAGACCTGATCGAGATCTTTGGTGGTATTGACAGAGCCGATTCTTGCGCGGGCATGGGTCAATAATTCTTTTAATTCTTTGTCCATGAAATGAATTATATCAGCAGTTTGTATGTTTGGAGTAGATCCAGCAGAGCTGGATAAAAAAACCTCTCGAACTTAAATAAATGCTTTAAGAACGAGAGGCGATGGATTTATAGCAGCTGAAAATCTTTTTGTCAACTAGATCAACTAGATGATTTTTTTGACGATGCTTTCGAAAGCTTTGGGGTCTTCGATGGCGATTTGAGAGAGGATTTTGCGGTCGAGAGCAATTTTTTTGGACTTTAGTTTATTTATGAATTGATTGTAAGAAATATCGTAAGGTTTTAACGCGCCGTTTATTCGGGTAATCCAGAGGCCTCTCATTTGACGTTTTTTCTCTTTGCGGCCGCGATAAGCATCAGCCCCGGCATGAATTTGAGCCTGTTTGGCTTCTTTAACAAGTTTTGACCTTCCGCCGCGATAGCCCTTGACAGAAGCAAGAAGTTTCTTATGTCTTTTATGACTTGTTACACCGCGTTTGACTCTCATTGTTTAAGAAATTCTAAATTCTAAATTCTAAACTCTAAACAATTTCAAAATTCAAATGTTCAAAAGAAAGATAGTCAGTTAAAACCCTTTTAGTCTTCGAACAAAGTGAGAAGTTTTAGTTCTCGCCCTGAGTTTCGACGAAGGGCTCGAACAATATAGTTATCCTCCTGTTTTGAATTTTGTATTTTACCTCATTTGGATTTATTTAGGATTTAGAATTTAGAGTTTAGGATTTTTAATTATACGGCATTAGCCTTTCTATCCTTCTCTTCTCAGGTTTAGAGACAAAGGCCTTCCTCTTATACCGTGTTTTGGCACTTTTTGTTTTCGCCATCTTAAGATGGCCTGCCATTTGGCGTCCTCTTAAAATTTTTCCTTTTGGCGTAATTTTAAATCTTTTGGCTGCCGCCTTTTTGGTTTTTTGTTTCATATTTAAATTAGTTGGGTAGTTCGGTAGTTTGATAGTTGGGTAGTAATTATTTTCTATCGAACTATCGATCTGCCTAACTACTGGCTCCCTTAACTGGCCTGATTATTGTAACAAATCTGCGTCCTTCAAATCTTGCTTCTCTTTCCGACTGCGCGATTTGCGAAAGATCCGTCATTATTCTATCTAGAAGTTTAGGCCCGAATTCTGTATGGGCCATTTGTCTTCCCTTAAAAATTACAGATATTTTTACAAGATGTCCTTCAGCTATAAACTTCTTGACTTTTTCAAGTGCTGTCTGCAAGTCATGCTCTCCGATAAAAGGGGAAAACCTGACTTCTTTTAGTTCCGTTTGTTTAGTATGTTTTCTGGCCTCTTTTTGCTTTTTCTCCTCTAAATATCTAAATTTTTTAAAATCAATTATTTTTGCAACTGGAGGCTGAGCATCCGGTGCAATTTCTACAAGATCAGCTTCTGCCGATTGAGCTTTTTTCAAAGCTTCTGAAAGTGATAAAATTCCTATTTGCTTACCTTCCTCGTCGATAACTCTTAGCTCTTTGGCTGAGATTTGATGATTTAATTTATAGAGTTTCTTTACTTTTGACCTCCTTGGGATTTTCTCCGCGATATTATCACTTTTATAATTTGTTATCAATATCTTTGTGAATTTTGTCTGCAAACTTTTCTATAGTCATTTGACCAAGGTCTTGACTCCCACGAGTTCTAACAGCGATTTTGCCTGATGACTCTTCTTTCTCACCGACAATTAGAAGATAGGGAATTTTTTGCAAGGTTGCATCTCTGATTTTTGCTTGTAACGTCTCATTCCTCTCGTTAAGTTCTACTCTTATACCGCTTGATTTTAGGTCACGGTAAATTTTATTTGCATAATCTTTAAATTTGCCGGAAATTGGCAAGATGATTGTCTGAACTGGAGAAAGCCAGACAGGGAAGGCGCCTTGGAAATGTTCTGTTAATATACCTATAAAACGCTCTAACGAGCCAAAAATACCTCGATGAATCATCACAGGTCTTTCTTTTTCTCCCTTATTATTAACGAAGTCAAGACTCATTCTTTGTGGAATTTGGAAATCAAGTTGAATTGTAGCCAGCTGCCAATCTCTATCTTGTGAATCATTGATGTGAATATCAATTTTTGGTCCATAAAAAGCGCCGTCCTTGGGTTTAAGATTAAAGTTGACCTTAGCTTTTTTTAACGCACTTTCTAAGTCTTCTTCGGCAAGTTTCCAGGTTTTAACATCTCCCATTGCTTTATCGGGTCTGGTAGCCAGATAAAATTTAGGTTTAAAACCTAAAGACTGGTAGACTTCGATAACTAAAAGAAGTAATTTATGAATCTCCCCTTGAATTTGGTCAGGCCGGACAAAAAGATGAGCGTCATCAATTACAAACTGACGAACACGCAGAAGTCCACCGAGTACACCTGAAAGTTCCCTTCTGTGTAAAATTCCAAACTCACTTAGTCGTATTGGTAGGTCCTGATAACTTCTGGTTTTAGATCGAAATACTAGAGCTGCTTCTGGGCAGTTCATTGGTTTGAGAGAATAGTTTGCTTGCGGGAAGATCATTGGAGTACCATCGATTTTGTACACTTTTATCCTTCCTTCCTTTTCTGCTAGTTTAGAATTCTCGAGGAACCTTTTTTCCTCTTCTTCCTCGTAAATTGCCAGATTGAACATGTTGTGTTCACCAAAGTGTTCCCAATGACCAGACTCCTTGAATAATTGATTTTTAACCATTACCGGAGTGGAGATTTCTTGATAATCACCTTGCTGGTCGTTTTCTCGAATAAATTCTTCTAAAATCCGATAAATTATCCAGCCTTTATGATGCCAGAAAACCGCGCCTGGTGCATATTCGTGGAAGGAAAATAGATCAAGATCGCGGCCAATTTCGCGATGATCTTTAAGATTGGTTTTATTCATCTTGTCTTGAAGTTAGTTTGAGCGGATTCTATCACTTGAGCTAAAAAATTTCCAAGAACGGGTACAAAATCAATTTTTGAGACAATAAACCCTATTAGTAGAAGAAGAAGAGACGTTCCTATAGTGATGCCGATACCCCAGCCAAGTCCTCCTATGAGACCAAGTAAAAAACGCTGTCGGCCGGATTGGCTTACCTCAATATAATATTTTTCAACAGTTTTTTGCTCGTCCACAAACTTATTGTAAGTGAAAATGTTTGTTTCTGGCAAGAGTGGTTTGCCGTTCCTATTATTCCTATCACACCAGGTGTGATGCAGATAGACACATAAGGATTTGAATATAGAGGAGGTTTTATGTAAAATCTATTCTACTGGAGCGGGCTCATAGCTCAGTTGGTTAGAGCGTCACGTTGACATCGTGGAGGCCAGAGGTTCGAGTCCTCTTGAGCCCACAGTAGAAATTGAAAATTGAGAATTGAAAATTGAGAATTACCCCTGAAGCTGGAGTGTGCCTTGTTCGTGGACCTTCATTTGCTTGCCGCTAACCCAGGCAAGCATACCGGTTGTTCGTTTAGCATTGGCTCTTTGAGAAACTAGCTCTTTTGCGCTTTTGGATTCCTCAACCTTTATTCTTAAATATCTGACAATTGAAGTTAATCTCTTAATATCTAGAACTCCTACTTTTTTGGGAATTGTCTCAAGATGAGCTTTTGTTTCAACTCCGGCTGTCTTGGAAAGCTTAGCTATCTCTTCTTGAAGTTCGACAAATTCTTTTTTGGGGCCCTGCTGGTTATTAGTTCTTGCTTCAAAGATTTGATATTCACTTTGAATTTGGGAAATTAAGGCGCTGGCTTTTTCAGAAGATTGCCCTTTATCTTGACTATCTTCTTCTTCAAGCTTTCGCTTCTCTCTAGCTCGTTGAAGTTCTTCCTGTGCAATTGTTCTTTTTGCTCCTGATGTCTTTGATCCGCCAAATCCCAGCTCACGAGCGGTCTCCTCTATTATAGGCCTTGTTATTTGCGAATTAAGTGTTTCCCACGGCTCAAAAGCTGATTGCGCAACATTTTTTACTATTTGTGATGGTTTCATCACGCGTATTTTATTACTTTTCAAAGCTAATATCAAGTTGGACGGAGGGCGGGGCCAATTTTTTCGGGTAATTATTCAGAGTATCCAATTTCTTATTATAGGTTTCTACTTTATTAATAAGAGCGGCCGTTTCGGGATCAACTAAAGGTTTAGGGCTATAGGTAGTTGTATTTGTTGGTATGGAAGAAAGATTTTCTTCCGGTTTATTCGCTGAAAGTAAAAGTAAAGCGAAATAAGTTGCAAGTATTATCATAAAAAGTATGACCAGTGTAATAATTTTTGGTTTGGTGAGGGTGAAATGAAGCCTCATCTTAGGTATCCCAGCTTTAGATTTAGGCTCTGGACGTTTTTGGTTTTCTTCGTTTGTAACCTCTTCGGAAGCTATCTCTTCTTCCATGGGGTTTATATCATCTTGATTCATAGACTCTTAATAACCTCCTCAAACAATGGTTTTGACCTCTGAAGTTCTTTTTTAGCCTGTTGTGCGGAATAGGAAATGGAGGATAATTCCCTTTCTGAAGCGGTCTCCTCCTCGGTTTTGGCAAGTTGAGCTTTGGCCTGATCTTTAAAAGCTTCCGCTTTAGTCCGAATATCGGATATTTCGGAGGTCCAGTTGGCGTAAAATGATTGACTTGCGCCTGGTTGATTTTTAGAAGTCATTGCCTGGTCTAGAATGGCGGTTAGCTCGTTAAAATCAGAAAGTGCCGACTCGGTTTCAACGATTTCGAGAATTGCCAAAGTTTTATTGATTTTTTCAGCGAGATTGGTATCGACATATTTTTTCAATTCCGCAGCCAATACTGGCAGTTCTTCAAGAGTTGTTGATTGAGAGACTTTTTCTTGATGATCTTTAAGATAGGAGGTTTGCTCGCCCGCGATTTTACTAACAAGATCTTTAGGAAGGGTGCTGTTTGTCCAGTTTAGACTGTTGGCGTGTTCGTTAACCAGAAGAATATAGGAGGTATAAAGATTATCAATTTGGCCAAGGTAATCTTTTGTTGCCAGGAAAGCTTCACTTTTAGAAACGGCAGTATTAAAAGTCAAATAGCTTGAACGGGCGGTGATATATTTACTTTGCTCTTCACGGTATTTAGTGAACTGAAAAGTATAGTCCTCTTGTGCCTGGTCAAGCGGAGTGATAGCAATTGAAAATTGAAAATTGAAAATTGAAAATTGAAAAATTAGAATAACTGCAAGTACAATGAGGATTTTTCGAATGGTGGGCATTAATCTAATTTTAGCACTTTAGATTTCCAGCTCTAAGCCGTCATAGGCAATGTGGAAATTTGGACCGGCGTTTTCGGCAAGATATTTTTCTAAAAGTTGATGAGTGCTAGTTTTGTGGCCAATATGGACAAAGTAAGTTTTTCGGGCTTTTAGGTTTTTAGCGAGTTTTATTCCATCGACAATTGAGATATGACCTCTTGCCTGGCCAACCTGGTTTAGTGATGAACCATCGATGATAAGGATGTGGCAGTCACGGATGATTTTTTGACTGGAGGGTAAAATTCTGTTTAGGTCCGGGATATAAGCGAGAATCTTATTATCTTTTATTTTGACCCCGTACGTCGGGGTTTTTCCGTGGATAACCGGAAAATATTCGGCTTTTACATTATCAATCAAAAAGCCTTGATTGGGTTTGACGATATTGATTTTAAGATTTTTGCCATGAGTTCT
>MFCA01000001.1:39884-41261 GCA_001775095.1 Candidatus Curtissbacteria bacterium RIFOXYA1_FULL_41_14 | reverse complement strand
AAACATTTAAAGTTCCTGTCAGATTATAAATATGAGTAATATCCCAAAATCCCAAAATATGGTCAAGGTGTTCATGGGAAACAAGAATTGCTTTAAGTTTACTGACTGATTTTAAGTCTAATAAATGTTGGTAGGTGTCGGGGCCTGCATCAAGGAGAATTGAATCATTGACTAAGACCTGAGTTCTGGTCCGTTTATCCTTTGGATCATTCGACGTACAGATTTTACAGTTACATCCCAGGCGCGGTAGCGGCCATCCGGCCGAAGTACCCAAAAATTTAATTTTCATAAATAAAATCCAAAATTCGAAGAATTTTGAAAGGAAGA
Organism: Candidatus Curtissbacteria bacterium RIFOXYA1_FULL_41_14; assembly: GCA_001775095.1. GTDB lineage: Bacteria > Patescibacteriota > Microgenomatia > Curtissbacterales > GWA2-41-24 > GWC1-40-35. The sequence continues at coordinate 40,934 of MFCA01000001.1, read as the reverse complement.
ACAGACTTAAATATGAGCGAAGAGGTTTACTTACTTCGCGAAATAAAGAAGTCTTGTTCTGACGCAGTGCCGAGGAGAGGACTCGAACCTCCATGCCTTGCGGCACACGGTCCTAAACCGTGCGCGTCTGCCAGTTTCGCCACCTCGGCACGTCGGAACAAACTACGCTTGTCAGTTTTTGTTCCCGACAAAAACTTTATCGTTTCGTTGTTCCTCCTCTTCAAAATCTTTCAGATTTTGAGATTGAAAAATCTTTAGAACAACATAGATTTTAGCAGATTTTAGGTTCGAGAGCGAGTGCGGGCAATTGCAGAATTATGTGCTTGCCATTCAATAGTGTCATCCAGAGTTTTAAGCTTGATTTGGCCATAGCGGCGCTGGAGAGCTTTGGAGATTAGTAAGTCTGCAAAATGGGGATTTTTAGGTAAGACTGAACCATGAAGATAACAGCCAAAAACGGTGCCGGCAAATGCCCCTTCTGTTTTATCATTACTGTTATTGCCATAACCGGTAAGTACCTTGCCCAAAGGTTTTACCCCTTTACCTAAAAAAGTTTTTCCCGAGTGGTTCTCGAAACCAACCATTTTTGTTGACAGTTCACAGTTTGTGGTTGACAGTATTCCTTTATCAACTTCTATAACAATATTGCCGATCATCCGTTTGTTGCCGGCGACTGTAATTACATCCAGAAGCCCAACGCCAAAAAGTGCCTTTCCCTTTTCAGGTTGATAATAATGTCCAAGAAGCTGGTAGCCTCCGCAAACTGAAAAAATAACGGCATTTTCGTGGGCCGCCTTTTTTAAAAGTATGCCGTTGGTTTCTTTTAAATCGCTAGAAACCGCAATTTGCTGTTGATCTTGTCCGCCGCCGAAGAAATAAATGTCATGTTTGTCTGGATTGATTTTTTGGCCAATAGTGACTTGGTCCAATTTAGCCTGTATTCCCCGCCACTCACAGCGTTGTGTTAAGCAAATGATATTGCCGTTGTCTCCATAAATATTCATATAGTCGGGGTAAAGATGACAAATATTAAGCTTCATATTAGTTCCT
>MFCA01000001.1:0-39846 GCA_001775095.1 Candidatus Curtissbacteria bacterium RIFOXYA1_FULL_41_14 | reverse complement strand
AGTTCCTAGTTCCTAGTTCCTAGTTCCTAGTTCCTAGTTCCTAGTTCCTAGTTCCTAGTTCCTAGTTCCTAGTTCCTAGTTCCTAGTTCCTAGTGGCTAGTACCTGATTTTCAGTCTTCCCAAAATTTAACACCATGACCCATTTGGTTTAGGATTTTTCGAATTTCAAGCATGGCGGTGTAAGTTGGCAGTACATAAAGCTTTTTTGAACAATTTTTAACCCCTTTTATAATTGTTGTTTGGAAGTCATTATCAATTAAGGAGAAATTATCTACTCGATCATATTTTAACCTCAATGCCATATCATCTGCTCTTTTGCCGGTTAAGAAAAGTTTGTTAGTTTTGGTGCGCATTATTGAAAAATCCACATCCCAAAGCCAGGAGACGTCCGTTCCGTCCGCAATTAAATCATTGATGGCAATCAAAACGTCTTTTTTATCTTTTTCGGTAAATAGAGTATTAATAACCGCGCTAAATCCCGCAGGATTTTTTACAAGGTAGAGAGATATAACTTTGCCGTCAATATTAAATTTTTCAATTCTGCCAAAGACCGCTTTAAATTTCGCAAGTCCTTTTTTGATGTTATCAAGACTAATTCCGATGCTTTGAGATGTTGTTGCAGCCGCTAAAGCATTGTAAATATTGTAAAGTCCGCCAACCATCAGGTCTATTTTCGTTGAGCCTTCTTGCGTTTTTAGCTCGAACTGGGCCGACTCAGGGGAAATTTTAGTAATTTTATCAGTTGTAACTGTCACCTTAGGGTGTTTAAATGCGCATTTTGGACATTGATACTTTCCCATATGATAAACATAAACAGCTTGATAAACTAATGGGGTTTGGCAGTTTGGGCAGAATTTGGCGTCAGTAACGGGCGGTAGACTCTGTTGACCCGTGCTTTGATCAGTGATTCCAAAGTAGTAGACTTTTGCAGAAGTTTTATTTCCTAGATTAGCCACCTGAGGATCATCGCTATTTATTATTAATATCTTCTTCTTATCGAGTTTACTGGCTGTTTTGGTCCAAATTTTTCTCAATTTATCTATTTCGCCATAGCGATCGAGTTGATCACGAAAAAGGTTAGATATAACTAAAACCTTTGGGTCAGTCTGAGAGACTGCAATGGGCATTACCGCCTCGTCAGTTTCCCAGATGGCAATATCATCTTCTATCTTTCCAAACCAGCCTGCTTTATCAACTAGAGCTGAGGCAATTCCTCGAAGTAAATTTGATCCCGCCCGATTGTGAATTACTTTAAGTCCTTCCTGTTCAACAATAGAGGCAAGCATTCTCGCTGTTGTGGTTTTGCCGTTAGTTCCTGAAATAACGATTGAATAGAGTTTAATTCGCTGCGAAAGTTTTTTAACTAAGTTTGGGTCAATTTTAAGAGCATAAAGGCCAGGGGCAGCTGTTGCCCCGCTTTTGCCAAGTTTTCGAATAAGCCCGGCGGTCAGTTTCCCGACAAATAGTGCTGTCTGCAATCTAAAATCCATCGCGATGTGATTCTACCCTAAATTAGAGATATAAACCTAGAGGGATTCAAGTTTTGAAAAAAGGAAGTTAATATCCTTTGCCCATTTTCCACCGGTCTCAACCTGGGGAGGAGCATAGACAGGCATAATTTCTTCCGGGGTAGTCAGGCCCCTTGCTATATATTTTTCTTTAAGAGTTTTACCTACCGTATCAATAGCATTTGGCCATGATTCGAAGACAGTTCTGCCGTTTCCAAAGCCCCAAGCGTTGTGAGTGACCTCTTTTATAGCATTTCCCCCGCCTGATTCTTTCATAGCGATTGCAGGGATTAAACGATAATCGATGCCGTATTTATCAGATACCTCAACCATGTAGCCGGAATATGGTTCGAGCTTAGTATCTTTGAGGAAATTGGTAACATAATACGGGCGCAAATCTTCTATTTGAGTGCCCAGAACTTCACCCCGCATCTGATTTTCCAAGCTTAGTTGCGCAGACATTTGTGGGATTCCGACAATGGCAGCTTGGCTGTTCTTGTTAATTTGGTGCATAAAAAGTCCTGATGTAAGCAGAACAGATGGAGTTATTAGAAACCAAACAAAAATTAGCCCGAGTTTTTTAAACATAAGGCTTAATACCCTTACTATTACATAAGAAAATTGCTCTGTCAATGGCGCAAAGGACTTTTTTTGAGGCTCAAATATGTTAAAATTTACATTTGCTCGCAGAATCCCCCTGGGCTATCAGTCCACGGGTGAATGCGAGAACGAGTTCTGGAAATATTCTGCTCGCTCATGTAAACTTGTTAGGACAATACCGAGGGCTCTTAGCTTTCGGAAGTTTATGGGCGCCGAAGTGGCGGAACTGGTAGACGCGCAGCGTTCAGGGCGCTGTGGGCATTAGCTCATGGAGGTTCGAGTCCTCTCTTCGGCACTTAGCTTCGCTCAGTGTAAACAAATGGAAAGTTGGAGTTTACATCGAACGGAGTGAGATGCGGACGTGGCGGAATTTGGTATACGCGTACGCTTGAGGTGCGTATCCCGCAAGGGTTGGAGGTTCGAGTCCTCTCGTCCGCACCCTTCGACAAGACTTCGACGATGAGCTCAGTCGAATCGCTCAGGGTAAACTAATGGCAGTTGATAAACTTGATACCAGACTTTTCTTTAGTCAAAAAGCATTTATCGAAAAAGATGGGAAGGTTTTAGTATTGCGGGATCCCAAAAGCTTAGTACATGGGCAATCGGGATTAGATTTTCCAGGCGGTAAATATAGATGGGGGCAGTCCCTGGAAACAGATCTTAAAAGGGAAGTTAAAGATGAAACTGGCTTGGAGATTGAAATTGGTAAGCCCTTTTATGTTTGGACTACGAAGGGTCTAAAGAGAAAAACTAAAAATGCACATGTAGTATTGGTCGGGTTTCTATGTAGATATAAATCAGGCACAGTTAAACTTTCCAACGAGCATGATCTTTTTGAATGGGTAAATAAAAATACTTATAAGAAATGGAAAGAAAACACGCAGTATTACAGAGTGCTAGAAGAATATTTTAAGCTAGGGACTCGTAGCTCAGCTGGTTAGAGCGTCGCATTTACACTGCGAAGGTCTGAGGTTCGAATCCTCACGAGTCCACTTCTGGTAGAATATAAAGCTATGAATAGAAAACTATACAGATCTGGTAAAAATAAAGTGATTGCCGGGATTTGCGGGGGTATCGGTGAGTATTTAGACATCGATCCTGTGGTTATTAGAGTAATTTTTTTAGCACTAACAGTCTTTACCGGAGTATTTCCGGGGATTTTATTTTATTTATTAGCCCTGTTAGTAATACCAATCTCTCCGAATAAAAGCACAAAATGAAAAAGGTCAACCAAAAAGATCGTGAATGGGAACCAGGAAGTCATGAGGATCCCAAAAATCCTGGGGTATATAAAAAGGTCTTGATCCGGCGAGAAGAAGCAGATCCTAAATCAAAACTAATGATGTTCCAGCTTTGTAAAATTCCCCCTAAAACTACCCATGTTGCCCATACACATCAAACGATGGATGAAATTTTTTATTTTACAGAAGGAAACGGCGAAATAGAAATTAATAATGAGGTAGAAAAAATAAATCCAGGAGATAGAATCATTGTGCCGGCAGGCCAAATGCATCAAGTTAGAAATTTAGGAAAAACTGAGTTAAAATTTATAGGGTTAGGAGTTGCTGTAGATTAAACCTAGCCATATCCTTAAAAAGACTTCAGGCTGCAGTCTCAAGTCTCTCTACTCTTTCCTCCAATTCATCGACCTTTACCTTTGTGTCTTTGATTAGACTGTGAAGATCGGGAAGTAAATCGGTTTTCTTTTGAACCATAATCATGTCTAATGTAAGAGAATCAAGTTTCTCCGAGTGTTCATCAAGCTTGGTACGGATTGACTTGAACTGACCGTCATGGCTATCTAGTTTGGTACGGATTGACTTGAACTGGTTATCATGTTCGTCCAATTTAGCATGAATTGACTTAAACTGACCATCGTGGCTATCAAGCTTGGCACTAATTGGTTTAAGTTTTTTACCAAGAAGATCTCCAATTTTCTTCAGGGTTAAATCGGCCATGGATTACATTATGGTTTTATTGAAATCATGTGTCAAGAAGCCGAAAATCAAGGTTAAACAATACCTAGAATTTAGTGAACTTTGTGCCGAACTGTTATTAACCCTGAGCAAAGTCGAAGGGTAGACTGATTGAGAATCGAACAGCTACTTGTCCTGAGCGAAGTCGAAGGAGAACTTTTTGGGTTCAGGAATCCTGTTTTGGTTTAAAAACAGTGCAACCTTGAGTTTTTCCTCTTGCAATTTCTAAGACTATATCTCCACGCTTAGCGCTCGCAATAATTCCTCTTATTCCCTTTTTAGCGGAATTGTCTAATACTTCAACTTTTGACTCCATTCCTCCAGTTCCCACACCAGAACCTTTAAAAAATTTTGTGTTGCTATCTATCAATAAACCGTCTTCGATTAACTGCCTTTTTTCGTCAAGAACACCGTCTACATCAGTCAGTATTAAAATAGTGTCTGCTTCTACGGCATCTGCAACTTCGGCTGCCATTCTATCATTATCCGCTAAACGTAAGAACGCCTCCATTTCTGTTGTGCTAACGGCATCATTCGCATTTACAATAACTACGCCGCTTTTTAATGATCTTTGCAAAACTTTTCTTGCCTCTTCTAGGTCGTTTTCTGTAATAAGTGCTTGTCCAGCAACGACCCCAAATTTTCTAAAAGCTCCAACCCAAGTACCAATTAAAGTGGGTTGTCCAAAGACTGCCTCTACTTGTCTGTCCGGTGTATTTTGTTCTTCAGCTGATGACAATAGATTGTGTCCACATGCCACAGCTCCTGAACTTACAATTACTACATTGACACCGTTTTGATAAAGGTGACTGCATTGTCTAGCAATATTTTCTATGAGTTGGATATTAAGCGGGTTTTCTTTTGTAGCACCTTCAGTGATTGTGCTGCTGCCAATCTTTACTACAATTATCCGAGTAGCAAAATGTTCTTGCTCGACACGCTCTGACTCTCTTTCTATACCAGCATTAGACATAGAAGAGGATTATACAAAATTGAAGTCCGAATATCAACTATAGGTCTAGTTTTGTGCCGAACTGTAGACGGCGTTAGAACTTTTTGGGTTCAAAATCAAAATAACATTCTTACTTCTGCAGTTGCTTTCGCCTAACTATCAGCATCAGACTAAATAATCCATTCAGGACAACCCAAGTAGCTGGATACAACCATGTGACTATGCTGTACTGCTGAAGGGCAAATAAGCCCAGTGTATGCCTGAACGTGTTGAGTCCATATAAGAATAGTGTTTCAGAATGTGGTTTATTCCATGATTTTCTAATTGTAGGAGCAAAACCTAGCATACCTATTGTGACAACTAGGATAACGGATAATACGGGCTGCTTTATAATTAGCCACAAAAATATAGCAACAAAGGATAGAAGAAGAAAAATTTTGTCTGATTTCGTGATATCTTTTTTGCCTATTCTCATCCCAAGCAAGATCACAATAAAGTTAAGTATCGCAACTGTTAATGTAATCCATGAGCCAACCCCTGCACCCGCGCTCACTTGAAGTGCAAAGACGATTGAAGCGTTTAAACCCCATACTAACCACGTATATACATGTGGTGTTGTTTTCCCCTTTAGCGTGTCACGGATATAGGGTGCGTAACCAATAATCGATAGTCCTACTGCTGTGACAGCAATGATTGTCTTTATCTCAATCACACCTGAAGTATACAATAGGAGAACTTTTTGGGTTCAATCGAACGCAATAGGTGGCGCACAAGGCTTTTTGAAAACTGCATAAATCAAATCTGCCCCTCTTTTTACACCCTCCTCAACTTCTGTCACTAACGTAAATTCTAAATCATTTACTAGTTTTCTGTGAGCATTCCGAACAGCTACAAAGCGAGGATTATCAAGCCATACATCTTCGGGCAAGTGATCAGAGTACGGGAAACCACCGTGAGAAAGATAAATCCCATTTTTGGAAATCATTCTTCCCAGAATCCGTATATCTCTTTCTGGATCTGGAGAATATTTACTAAGAGACTCAGATTCATGGGCAAAATCTATATTCCCCATAACTCTTAGCGATTCACCAGCAGGTAATGTAACAGCAAGGGAAGGGAAAGAATCTGCATCGGCTACCAGAAAATGGACTAGATCTTAGTTTTCTCTAACAAATTCTTTCAATTCATCAGGCATTTTAGGAATATCAAGTCCTTGATCGTATGGAGAATAGGTACGATTTGTAGCAATTAGCAAAAGTTGCCCTCTCTCGATTTGTTCCCGAAAAGCACACCCTAACCTAATCCATGAAGTTGCCGCCATTGCTCCAACGTCCATAGCGATTGTTGGTCTTTCTGCGGCTTTGTTTCTTTCTAAGTAATAATCAATGATTTTTTTAAAACTTAATTCACAGCTCCGCAGTTCATGAACAGGCGAATTTGCTATTTCTTTCCTGTATTTTGCTTCATCATTAAGCCATTTTCTCAGTTCTTCAAAGTTGGCATCGGGGTGAATACCACTGGATCCGATAAAGGGAGGTCTTGCAGAATAAAGAGTTAGGTGTCTGCTATAATCACCCGCAACAAATTGCCAATATTGCAATTCATCCGGGGTGTCTACGTGTTCGAACGGTGTCGGCTGATTTTCGTTCATAAGGAGAATTGTAATCCCAGCCCTACTCATATTCAACTATGGGTCAGTACCGATACGTAGAATGATGATGTTAGCGCTTTTTCCAAAAGACTCAAGTGATTAGCGCAGTCCTAGATTGTGATTGGGTAAAATTGTATAATTTGGGAGGCCGCATTGAGCCGGGATGGCAGAGGTGGTCAACGCACCCGTCTGAAAAACGGGCTATGTCGGTTCGACTCCGACTCCCGGCACAGACCAATTTTAGCCTCAGTTTTTGACTACCCAAAGTCGGAGGTCATGACTCTGAATTAATTGAAGAGTTAGAACTTTTTCTATTTAAATGACTTATAATTCAGTTATGGAGAGCCAGGAAGCTGAGCCGCAATTTAAGAATGAAGCGGAGATTATAAGGACTTACCTTCCTGCTTTCGAGAAACTTAATCAAGGAAAGTTGCCAGAAATAAAAGGCATAACTGGCGAACACGAGGGAGATATATCCCGAGCGTGGAGAATTATTTTTAAGCCACCTGGTAAGGTGGAATCTTGCGCGATTTTTGACTGGGATGATACTTTGGAGCCCTATACAGAAAGAAAACCTAGGCTCTACAAATCATATTTATCCTTGATTCCTAACGTTAATCCAACTCTTCGTGAGAAATTTTTAAACGCCTGTAAAACCTTAAACGCAGCTGCAAGAGTGCTCCCGGTCAACGGAACACACCCAGAACACTATTCGCCATTACTGGAACTTGTTGCAACTTCCATACTGGTCAAGTCTATTCAGAAATCAAAAACACCTGATTTCTTAAATGCTTTGACTGGTAGTCAAGAAGATGAAAGTCTTGCTCGTACTTATTTGATCGAAACTGTTCTGCCAAAGCTACAAGACCAGATCGGCGTCAAAGAAAAAACCAAAAACGGTTCTCCGAAGAAATATTTTGTCGAACTTGCCAATCAATCTACAAGTGTCCGCTTTAATGAGAAACCTAGCGGTGTAGATGAAGAAGTATGGTCTATTTATATGCGAACAATGACAGGATCAAATATACCAGCTGACGAGATTGATCATTTTGATTTATCCGAAAACGTTAGATTTATTGTTGCAACTTTCGGAGAAGCGGGATTTCAGCTAGAAAAAGTACTAAGAGGAATTGAGGCAGTCTCTGCAAAAGGGAGACGAATCCCTGACGAAATACTGCTTTATACGAGAGGCAGGAAGAACCCCATCATTGAGAAACTAGTTAAAGAAATTCCAGAGGTTCCATTTGTGTATGTAGATGATAGTCCAAGACAAGTAGAAAGTGTCCGCGGAATTGACAGAGTAACTCCACTCCATGCCCAACGGCAGGGTTCTAAAAGGTCTTCGGAAAAAGTATCTGCAGATATAAGAGAAGTTGACATGGAAGTTACAAACTTGTCGGCAGTTGCAAGGCTTGTTGAACCCAAAAAGTTCTAACAACGTCTACGTAGCGGCACTATCCTTCACTAAAGTTCCGGATAGTAAACTATCTGCAATTTTCGGACAGTAAACTGCCTGATGTTGATTTTTGACTGCCCATTGGTAACCTGACAATTATGCCAGTAATAATTGAAAGCTTTTTCAGATCATTGGAACCATTTTTCCCGACGGACCAAGCAAGAAGACTTATTGTGAAGGAAGGTGGGCTTAGACTTCTCAAAAAGGCGGTGGAAGGTTTAAAGAAGCATGGGGCACAACACATCATGTTAGTCGGGGAGACGGCAGATAAAAAATATACAGCTTCAATGTACTGGAATGGAATTACACTAGGATGGGATCACGTTTTGAATAGACCATTAGTTGTTGGTAATGCGATTAAAGTAATTTCTGATGGTACAAGCATAGGAGTGAGCTTTTCGAACCCTGAAACTTGTTCCGGCTGGGAAAGTATTACAGATAATACTTTACCGCTTACCGAAAAAATTCAGGTCGCGTTAAAGCTGACTAAACCGATTGGTCTAAATAATACACCATATAAACCGGATCTGAGACACCATGACTATGCGGGCCTCAAACCACTGAAGGTTTTATTATTTAAACAGTAGAATAGATTTTTCTTCGGAGCGGTTATCTAAAATTCTTTATAAGATTTCCGATGTCAATAGTTTCTATCGATTTATTAACTAGAGGGCCTTCTTTCAGCTCTGAGACTTGCTCGTGATAGGCAGGTTTTGTTTCCTGAAAGAAAAGACCAATCGGTAGTTTATCGATTCTGACTGATTGCTTCCAAGCGTCCTCACGGCTATTTGGTTTGTGATTTTCATCTTCCAGCTTTACCAACATTTGTCTGTACCACTCGTGACTTTGCTTGGGATTGAAAATCGGACAAGGCTGCAGGATGTCTATTATAGAAAATCCGGTGTGATTTATCGCCTGGGTAATTCTCTGAGTCAGTCGTGGAATATCAGGCGCAAATTCCCGGGCAATGAAAGTGGCATGATTGCTGATTGCGATGGCGATTGGATTTAACGCTTCCTCGATACTCCCCTCGGGGGTAGATTTCGTTTTAGTCCCCTTTTCGGTTGTCGGACTCATCTGGCCGGTGGTTAAGCTATAACGGTGGTTGTCGTGGACTAGAAGAGTAACGTCGTGATTGCCCCGCATTAAATTCAAAAAGTGAGTCCCGCCTTCCCCGTAACAGCCGCCATCACCGATTATGACAATCACTTTTAATTCGTGATTGGCAAGTTTGGCACCGACTGCTGTCGGTAGGGCCCGGCCGTGAAGCGTGTGAAATCCGTAGTACTGGTTAAAATCAGCCATATCTCCCGAACAACCGACATCGTAAAAAAGAGCAAATTTTTCCTTTGGATATTTCGTATCCGCAATTCCTTGTTTTAAGCTTGCCCAAATTGCAAAGTTTCCGCAACCGGGACACCAGGTTGGGTTAAATGGATAGGTTTTTAACATAATTGACAATTTCCTCAGGGTAGAACGGACGTCCATCATAGCGATTAAGTCTGTTTTTGACAACAATTCCCGTTTCTTGAGTAATAAGTGACGCTAATTGTCCTTGATAATTACCTTCGACAACAACAGCACTCTTTGAACTTTCGACTGACTTTTTGACCTGGTCTTTCGGAAACGGCCAGAGCCAGGAAAGATTAAGCATGTTAGTTGCTACTCTTTGCCTTTTCAACTCCTCTCTTGCTTGCCGAATTGGGCCCTTTGTCGATCCGAAGGAAATAAAAGTTAGTTTAGCTTGAGGCTCTTCTTCCCAGAACTGGGATGGTATTTCCTGTTTCATGGACTCAATTTTTTTGAAACGCTTTTCAACTTGAGATTTTCTGGCATTTGTATCTTCGGCTGTGAAACCATATTCATCGTGTTCGTAACTTGTTGTAATGTGAATCCCGCCAGATTGCCCCGGGACTGACCTTTCGCTTACACCAGTTTCGGTTAGCCGATATCTGGGATAAAAACTATTGGTATCGGGCTTCGGGTTATTTTCAAATCCAAATCGATTATTTTTAAAGACAGTCTCAGGGAGTTTTAGACTATATCGGCTTTCTGAAAGATATTTGTCAGAAAGTAAAATGACAGGCACTTGATACGTTTCAGCAAGTACAAGAGCTTTTTTTGAAAGTTCAAATGCCTCTTGTGCGTCTCCGGGAGCAAAAATAAAACGGGGAAATTCATCATGACTGGCGTTTATTAAGAACTTGAGGTCGCTCTGGGCAGTCCAAGTTGGCATTCCTAGAGCCGGACCCGGCCTCATCGATTCAACAATCACCAAAGGTAATTCACTAACTCCCGATTCTCCTAATGCTTCGACCATGTAACAAAATCCGCCACCGGATGTTGCCACCATACTTCTTACTCCGGCGAAAGAAGCACCAAGCGCCATGTTGGCTGCTGATATTTCGTCTTCGGCATGCTTAACAACTATTTTTGTCATGCGAGCTGTTTCTGCCAAAAAGTGTAGGATTGAACTTGAAGGCGTCATTGGGTAAGCGACATAAAATTGAAGGCCGCCGGCAAGGGCACCTAGAGCAATTGCCTCGTTACCAGTCATTGGTGCCAAATCAGCAGTTGGCTTTAGGGGTTCAACCCCTATTAGGGGTCGGACCCCTGATTTTTGGATATAGTCATATCCGGCTTTTGCGGCTTTTTGATTAAGATTAATAATTTCTTTTTTACCAGCGAAAACATCGGCAATAACCTGATCTAAGATACCAAGGTCAAGCCCTAAGGCAAATATTGATGCGCCAAGAGCTACGTTATTACCCATAACCCTTTCTCCCCCGACTTCAGAAGCTAAACGAATCATTGGTAAATTGGCTGACTTTCCAGGCAGATTGTATTTTTCTATGTCAATGTTGTCGTCTTCTTGGTCATAAATAATTAGGGAGTTTTCATCTAACTCGTCGCGGTGAAATTCTAGCGCATCTCGATTTAAAGCCACTAACAAATTGAGGGCTATTTTTTGACTATGGATGTGATTCTTACCGGCATGAACCTGGTAAGTATTATGACCTCCTCGAATTAACGATGGATATTCAGGATAGTCGAAAATATACCAGCCGTGACGGCTCGCGGTTTTAGAAAACAGGAGTCCGGTAGTCATTATCCCTTCACCAGCGTAACCAGCCACTTTCCAGTTCAAACTGTCTCTGTCCATATTTAAAACTCCTCTAAGGTTGAAGTGTCGCCAACTGGCAGCCCTAGTTCTTTCGCTTTTAAGAGGCGGCGCATGATTTTACCCGAGCGGGTTTTTGGAAGTTTATCAATAAATTCTATTTCGCGGGGAAATGCGTGTGCAGCCAGGTGTTTTTTGACAAATTGGGCAATTTCCTCCTTTAGATTCTCGGAAGGTTTAACTCCCTCTTTTAGTTTAACAAAAGCCTTGATAATTTCCCCGCGCAAGGGATCCGGTTTGCCGATAACTCCAGCTTCGATAATTGACGGGTGCTCAATTAGTGCTGATTCAACTTCAAAGGGTCCGACCCTTTCACCGGAAGTTTTAATGACGTCGTCTGCCCGTCCGATAAACCAAAAATAGCCATCCTTATCACGATAAGCCCTATCACCTGATATGTACCAGCCGCCCGTAAAATAAGATTTGTATTTTTCCGGTCTTCGCCAAATTGTGTGCATCATTGACGGCCAGCCGGGTTTAATAGCCAAGTTACCCTCCTGGTTTGGGCTAAGTTTTTTGCCTTTATCATCAACAATTGCCGCCTCGATTCCAGGAAGGGGTCTACCCATTGAGCCAGGTTTAATATCCATTGCCGGGTAGTTGGCGATTAAGATTCCGCCGGTTTCTGTTTGCCACCAGTTATCATGAAACGGCAGGCCAAAAACTTTGAGGCCCCAGCGGATCGGCTCCGGATTTAAAGGTTCGCCTACACTGGCCAAATGCCTAAGTGAGGAGAGATCATATTTTTTTACAAGATCATTGCCTGCTGCCATTAACATTCTAATTGCAGTTGGAGCTGTATACCAGACTGTCACTTTATAATCCTGAAGAATTGAGTACCACTCCCCCGGGTCAAATCTGCCATTGGTGACAACGGTTGATGATCCGTTACTCCAGGATCCCAAAATTTCATATGCAATACCGGTCACCCAACCAGGATCGGCCGTACACCAGTAAACGTCATCATCCCGAAGATCCAAAACGAACTTTGCACTGATGTGTTCGTGAATAATTGCCTTGTGAACATGAACTACGCCCTTGGGTTTACCTGTTGTTCCGGAAGTGTAAAGCATAAAGGCAGGATCTTCAGGATTCATCATTCGGGTTTTATAGTTTTTGGACATTTTCGATAGAGTTTCGGTAAAGCTAAAAACTTTTTTGCCGTGAATTTTCAGATGCTTGACCTTCTGAGGCTCACCGGTAACAAAAACAGTTTCAAGATTAGTAAGTTTGTGGGCTACTTTTTCGACTCGGTCGAATAGCTCCGGCTCAGTTACCAGAATTCGTGCTTGACTGTTTCCTAGCCGATCTTCGATTGCCTGAGGACCGAAGGCCGCGAACATCGTTCCGGCAATGGCACCGCGTTTTAAAGTACCCAGGAATCCGAAATAGAGTTCGGGGACTCTCGACAGGAAGAAAAAAACACGATCGCCCTGATCGACATTGAATTCATGGAGAAGATTGGCGAATTGATTGGCCGCATCGTTAAGTTCCAAAAAAGTAAATTTTTGCTCATTTCCGTCTGCTCCTTTCCAGTAGAGAGCGATTTTATTCTTTCTGAAGTTTTTGGCATTTCTTTCGATGGCGTTTTCGGCTGCGTTAAGCTTCCCGCCGACAAAGTCTATTTCTTTCTTGGCATCTTGGTATGAGAATGACTGCCTGACCTTTTCATAATCATCTAGATTAGGAGGGATTTTGAAATCGGAGAGCTTTTTTTTGATTAAACCAGTGTCCATGTGACTGAAACCGAGGCTACTAGTTTACTCTAGCATAGTTTGCATGATTCCATCAATTAGTCTTTGCTATACTTATTACGAGCGAGCGAAATCCATGGCCTTCGACCATGGATAAAGATTGAATCTCGCGAAGCGAAGGAAGAAAATACAACGGCCTTCAGGCCGTGTGTAGTTTATTTTAATGCCGGACACTCCAAAAAAACTTAGGGTCGGTTGGTTTTCTTTTACCTGCTGCGAGGATTCGACAATTATTTTTACCGAGCTTCTCAACGATTATTTTTTTAGATGGAAAAATTTATTGGACATACGTTATGCTAAAGCTTTAAGGACTAAAAACATTTTGGACCAATTGGATGTCGCATTTGTGGAAGGTGCAATTTCCAGCCAGAATCAAGCGGAAAAATTGAAAAAAATCCGCGGACTCTCTACAAAACTTGTGGCAATCGGGTCTTGTGCAGTCTCCGGATTCCCCTCTGCGCAGAGGAATCTTTTTGACCAGGCGACACTTTCCGAAATAAAGCCGATACTGGAGCGTTTTTCATACACTCCTAAGGTTTTAAAAGTTGATGAAGTAGTTAAGGTGGATGTCTATGTTGCGGGTTGCCCAATGGATGAGAAGAAATTTTTGGAGGTTTTGGATACGTTACTTGTTGAGTTTAACGTGATAGTCGGTTAAATATTGTTCGAGCGAAAGCGAGAACTTACCCATGAGCGAACTTCTCGCTCACCGCTCGAAGAGTAATATGCATAATTCAAGTTTCGATTTAACACTCGATCAAATAACCAAAATTGAAGGTGCGGCGGGTCTGGATGTTTCTGTCCGCGGGGGAAAAGTTGTTGATCTGAGGTTGAAACTTTCCGAGTATAAACGCTTTTACACACAGGGAGTTAGGGGTAAAAGTGTTCCGGCTGTTCCACAACTTTTGGCGCGAATTTGCGGAACCTGTTCAAACGCCCACATTCTTTGCAGTATTGAAGCTTGCGAAAAAGCTCTGGGAATTGTTCCGTCTGCCCAAACTATGATTATGCGCCGACTGGCCATCAACGGACTAATGATCCGCGACCATGGTCTCCATTTATATGTTTTTGCTTTACCTGATCTTTTAGGTAAAGACTCAATTTTGGAACTTGATGAGAATAATCCGAAAGAAAAGCAATTTCTTGAAGACACTTTTTGTGTCAAGAAAGCAGGTAATATGCTTTCGGTAGCCTTTGGCGGTAGAAGCGTCCATGCACCGTATTTGACAATCGGGGGCTTTTTGAAGTTTCCATCGGCTGATGATTTAACTGGTTGCAAAAATTTTCTTATCAAAGCCAGGCCTGCGGCACAAAGACTTGTTAAATTGTTTTCTGATTCTCAATTTAAATTTTATGATCAGACTAATTTTGTAGGACTAATTGGCGAGAATAGATACGATTTTCTTGAAGGAAAAATTAAAACCTCAAAAGACGGAGTAATCGAGGAGGCCAATTTTAGGCAACATCTTGAACATCAGGTAATCCCCTATTCGCAAGCCTCAGGTTACAAATTCAAAAGGGAAACTTACATGGTAGGCGCTCTTGCAAGAGTTAACCTAGCTAAGGAAAAACTGAATGAAAACACAATAAAGAATGTGGGCTATGTACTTTCTAGATTTCCTTCGACAAATGTTTTTGACAATAATCTGGCCCAGGCAATTGAGATTTTGCATTGCATTGATGACTCGCTGTTGCTGCTTGGCAGCAATCAGTTTAATCCTGAAAAACCCGCGTCAACTCAAAAAAAAGACGGTGTGGGAGTTGGGGTAATTGAGGCGCCCAGAGGAACTCTCTACCACATGCTTGAAATTAAAGATAACAAGGTAGCTAGGGCGGAAATCATAGTACCGACAGGACAAAATCAGATAAGTATTGAGAAGAACTTGGTGAGGCTAGTTGAGGAGAATATTGATTTAGATAAAGAACAGCTTTCGCATGAAATTGAAAAATTCGTTAGAGCCTACGACCCTTGTATTTCCTGTGCCACTCATTTTCTTAAAATCAATTTTCACTAATAATTTTAGATACTCTATCTTGCGCGGCTTCCTTTGACATATTTTGAGGAATAGCGATTATCTTGGTTTCTTTAAACTTGCCGAGTTTTAAAAGAAGATTCAGGTCTAAGATGAGATCATAGTCATGGACACTAAGATTTGGCTGGTTTTCGAATATTGAGGGATTATCGATTATTTTAACTTCATCGATTCCCTGGACCGTATCCAGTATCCACAATTCTTTGTCATTCTGGCTAATTATTTCTGTCGGATCCATTACGTCAAATTTAATGTCAGGAAACTGTTTTCTAAGTCCGGGTAATATTTTAAGAGGGATGGAATCTGCTTTTACGCGCGGGTTGCCGAAGACTAAAATTTTAGATGGTTTCATTGGCAAGTTTTAGGTTCTGGTTTGTATAAAATGCTAGATTTTTTGCCTGTTGCGGGGTGATTTTGTCGCAGATAAAACCCCAGTGGAATGAGACAAGATCGCCGGGTTTTAATTTGTTCTTGATTGATCTGTCAATCGGTGTTGACAGTTCACGGACTGAATCAATAAAGACTAATTTTTTATTCTGAGATATCAGTTTTTGACTGTGAACTGTGAACTGTGAACTGTGAACTTTAATTACCTTTCCCCAACCGATCCTGCATTGATCCATAGTGTCGACCGTATGCGGAGCAATGAGGTGCCCAGTCCGAATAAATATGTTGAAAACATGGAAGCTGTGATGAACTTTTACACCTTTGGGGATTTTTTCGACAACCCATTTAAGCATTTTTGGAGGAAGTCTTTTTTTTAACTGCTGATCATAAAGTAGATGGTTCCCAAGTTGAGAGGGTTTCACCTTCTCAAGCAGAGAATTGCCTATCCAGTAGGCTTCAACCACTCGCTGATCGAACGGGTCAGCAATATTATTTGAATGGGCTATCAAAGATAAATAACGGAAAAGTACGTCGAACTGATCCAGAATTTCGACCAAATTAGGGTCGGCATGGGAATTTTGGAGATATGATGATATCTTTTTGTTGGCGTCCGGCCCGCAGTATTTGTAATAGTTCGGAGCGAATGAATAACGGGCGCAGGTTAGAATTCCTGAAAGGTTATTAGATTGCACTTTTTGGAGTCAACTTCTGACTGACCGATTTTATTTTCCCAGCCGCATTAATGAATAGTGATGTGCCAGCGAGAAGCAGAATAAACTGGGCGACCTGAGTCATAGTCAGTTTGTGCGTGACGAAAACCGCTGAAAGCCCGTTTGTAACTAGCGTAGCTAGAGTTAAAACTGTGGCGACTAATGTTACTGGAGCATAGGATAGGGCTCTGTACCATGTTGAGACATAGCCAAAAAGGACTAGTGTAGTCAAAAAGGTCAGAAAAAACTGGCTGGAATTCAGGGTAAAAAGCATGGGACTTTTACCTGAGGCAAGCACTGCAAGAAGAAGGATTACCGAACCGATTCCCATACGCGAAGCAATCACGATATCCGGATCAACTTGCTTGAGGGTAATCTTGGCAATGACGCTTTCAACAGACCAAAGAATAGTGGCGGCAAGTACCATAAATTCGGGTCCATTAACTGCGAAACCGCCAAACCCGCCAACTAAAAGGTTAGCCCAAAAAACGGCAATGATTGCAAACATCTGCCGGATAGATAATCTTTCTTTAAGAAATGGAACAGCAAGTATTGTTACCCAAATTACGAGTGATTTGTGAATTAAAGAGGCGTTGATAGCCGGCATTTGGGCAAGAGCTGTAAAGAATAGATAAAAAGGCAAGCTACCGCCGATTACGCCGATTGATAGAAGCAGTAAGAGATTTCGTCCGGAAAGTTTCCTGACTTTTGCAAGTTTTTTGACAAAAATTAATAGACTTATGATAAGAAGAGCAACGAGAGAATTTTTGATTGTCGTAAAAACCAGTGCATCGCCTACGTAGCGGACGGTGAATTGGTTGGTGAAGTTGGCGACACCGGAGAAAACTGCAGCTATTAAAGCCAAATAAATACCTTTTTTAAGCTTTGATTCCATTCGAAATTTCTCTCAGAGCAGAACACATTGACTTTGCTTCGGAGGGCGTCAACTTTGCTACTGCCAAATTTGATTTTACCATAAGCCAGTCTCCCATTTTGACCTTTTTGACTAGTGAACAGTTGACCATTCTACCGTCTTCCATAACAGCTTGATTTTTGGATAGAGATGTAACTTTTAAAGGTAATGCAAGGCACATTCTGTTATTAGTCTATTAAAAACCTTGTTATTCTTCGAACAGAGTGAGAAGTCTAATAGTTCTCGCTATGCTCGAACAATATGCAAAGCATGTTGTTCGAGCCCTGAGTTTTAACGAAGGACTCGAACAACAAGGGTTTTCAAACAAGCTCTTATTACTTTTGGTTAACTATAGTTTTGGCGGTTTCTATCCAGGTGCTATCCCCTTTTTGCTGCCTATATTGCCAAAAATGAATTCCCCAGAAACCAACGTTTTGGATTTTGTATGACCTGAGAAACTTGTCCGCTGTAATCATATCATCAGGAGTAAATGTAAGTAAGGGGTCTTGGGCTTGTTCGATTTTTTTAATATAAGGTTCAGCCTGCATTTCTAAAATCCAGAACTCGTTACCGTTTGTCTCAACCGATTTCTTAATAGATTCAAAATTCGGCGACAAAAACAACCATGAATGAACCGGCCAGACTAAATGATCGGGCCACAATATGTGGATTTGCCGTCCGAGGATATTGGATGTAATGAGATCAGTACCTTTTGTTTTGAAAAAAGCGTTGACCGCGAAAATATCTTCTTGATTTAGGATTGGAAGAAGGTCTTTCCAGCTATTATCATAAAAACCGGTTGCCGCGTGATTAAGAATAACCGGTCTGTCGTTAGGATCTGCCGACCTAACAGTCTCAACTTCAGCTTTAACAAAAGAGGCATCGATTTTCCAGCGGTTGACGTTACCAATAAGCGGCTCGTTTTCAACCTGCCAGTAGGCAATATTGTCATAAACGGCAAGTTCTTCGACTACTTTTTGATCAATTGCCAAAATCTCTTTGGCAACGGGATGATAGGCTGTTATTACTTCGCCGAACTTGACTTGGGAAGCAATACTCTCTGGCCAGTGGTACTCCGGGTAGTAAGGAGTTTTGGCTCCCAGTGCGATAATTACCTTGACGTTTCTTTCTTCCGCTTCTTCAATCGCAAATCTCAGATCATCAACCCGTAACTCTATATCCTTTGTCTCTTTGTCCCTTTGTCCCTCTGTCCCTCTGTCAACTGCCTGATCCCAGAAAAGCGGAAACCTCACCCAGTCAAATTGAAACTCGTCAAGCATTTCTATGTAACTTTCCCTCGGATCAAGTCCGTACCACCCGGCTTGTTCAAAACTGTAAGAAACTCCGTAGACAGGTCTAAAGTCTGGGCCAACCTTTCGCGAAGGAATTGGACTAACAAAGGCGTGGGAGATGAAGATTATTAAAAGTAGAAAAAGGACAATAATAAGTCTTTTAAACATCGTCTAATCATAATTCAGACGAGGTTAAATTTCCATTTTCCTGTTGATTTGGTGTTTAGACTTCCCTAATGCTACAATTCTTGCCTATGGCTGAACGAATACTTTTTCGTTCACTCGACGTAGACGATACATTGATTGATCGCGGACGAACTCTTCGTGTAATTGGGCTTGCTGGCTCAAGATTAAGACGCGAACATTATAGAGTTGTTTCTTTAGACTCATTTCCTAATGTGAACCATGATCCTGTTAACATTCCTATCAGAAGCCCGCTTGAGAAATTGTCCTTAGCGCTTCACGCACGGAGGAGACTCTTGGATGGTGTTCGCTATGCGCTATCAAGGACTACTTCGAACGAGAATAGTAGAAATGTTGTTAACAGCGGCCGATCAAATAAACAGGAGTGGGTTGAGATGACAATAGGACAGTTTTACAGAGCACACATAGATGAATATATCGAAAGCGAGTCCATTTTTAAACAAGGATTCGCTTTTAAACCTGATTGTGTCAGTAGTACAGAAAGTAAGGTAGATGTTATTAGACTGTTAACTCGCGATGATAATGACGTTGAGCATTATGACGATGATCCAAGGACTGCAATAGTAATCGCGGATTTATTTCCCAATGTGAAAGTATATTTAGTTCATCACACAAGTACTGGTTTGATAATACCTAGGAGCCAACTTCGTCTCTACCCAAATCTGTATGTGGTTTCTAATATTGGGGAAGGAATTGATAGATCTTGATCTTGCTTGATTTTTCAACTATGCTGGCCATGTGAGCAAAAATTTTCTGATTATTTTAGTTACTATATTCGCTGTCTTACTGGCAGTGAGTATCTATTTATTATACCTAACTGGGCAGTTAACAAAGCAAAACTCGACACCTTCACCAACCGCTATAGTTCAATCCTCACCATCTGAACAACCAACTCCCACGCCAATACAAAATCTCGCTCTAACCCGGAAAGCTATTGAAGAAAATATCAACGACAAAAATTACCAAGGGCTTATTCCTTATATGCTCACACCCAAAATTGACTTTTCCCTAATGTCATCTGAGTGCTGCGAACCGATGACTCCTCAGGAGGCTTCCGATCAACTAAGCTATATCGACAAGGGGATCCCGCTGGATTTTAATCAGGAGGCCGATTTAGTCAAAAATCTAAAAGAAAAAAATTCCCAGCTTGCAGATACTTTTATAGGTATTTCTAAAAACGGCGAACAACTGGCTGCTTTTACTATAGATAGCCAAAATAAAATATCTGCGATCCAGCTTGCTGTTACCTACAAACTGTACAATCAGTAAACCAAAGAAGAATCCTCATTTTCCCAAATTTGTGCTAAAATATGCTTCGCGCGGGTGTAGTTTCCGCCTAAAGCTTCGCCCGCCTGCAACGTATGATGCGTAGCATTTTCGGGCAAGAATTATGGCGGATCAGCGTAAATACAAAGTTTTTGGCTGATAGTGGTAAAACGTCCTAACTGATGTATTATACTTACGTTCTTTATTGTGTAGATACAAAACGTAATCGAAGAAAGTTTTATATGGGTTCTACTGATAATTACGTAAAAAGAGTAATTGAACATAAAAATAAACTCGTAAAAACGACAAAAAGTTACGATCAGATCGAGTTAGTATATCTAGAAATGTGTCTAAATAAAACGGATGCGCGTAAAAGGGAATTACAATTAAAAACGGGTTTCGGTCGAGGATATATAGAGAGAAGACTTGCAAATTATTTAAAATCCGCGCGGGTGTAGTTTAGTGGTAAAACGTCCGCTTGCCAAGTGGAAGAGCGTGGGTTCGATCCCCATCACCCGCTCCCGTCTTTCGCTAAAGCTACAGACGGTAGCTTAGCTATATGTATTACGTTTATATCCTCAGAAGTTCAAAATCCAACATTCTTTATTACGGTTATACGGAAGATCTTAAGAAAAGATTTAATGAACATAACAACGGTAAATCTAAATTTACAAAGGGCCATCTTCCGTGGAAACTTGTTTTCTATTGTGCGTTTGTAAATAAACAAAAAGCAAAGGATTTTGAACTTTATCTCAAATCAGGATCTGGTAAAGCATTCGTATACAAGAGATTGGTAGACGTAGCTTTAGTGAAAGACGTAAAGGGTAATGAATAAGTGTTCCGAAGCTGTCCTGCACTAAAGTTACGGACAGCGTAGGGCACCATCACCCGCTCAAAGTAGCCTCAGTTTTGTGTAAGTCCCCAAATATTGCTAAACTGAAAGTGTGAGAGAAAAAGGGTTTATAGTTCCTCTTGTCATCGGAGGTATTCTAATCGTTATAGTTATAGCCAGTGTTATTGCTTTGGCTAGGTTTAGAAGTTCTTTATCTCAACCTGTAACTTCAACTGTTACCGCTTCACCAACTCCAAATATGGAGCAATCACCAATTGCGACAACAACGCTTTCTACGAATGGATTAAGCGAGTATAAAAATATAAAGTATAGATTTGGTTTTCAATATCTTACGAATTACATTTTGCATGATTTTACAGATCTGTCCTCCAAGCCTTCGCAAAACTATGACCAAGAGAAATTTAACCTAAATTTAGAAACAATCATTGTTTCCGAAGCTCCCTATGCAGACGGACCTTGTGGGCATATTGACCCAAAATCTATTCAAGAGCAAAAACAATTATTTGAAAAGACAAATCCTGGTGAAAATTTTAATGGATTTGATTTAACAGGCGAAGTAAAAAATCCAAAAGTTATTAAAAGCGATAGAGGAGTTAAAATTGCTTATGGTATTTCTATATGCCAGGGTAATGTTGGTAACGATGATCCTGGCACTTTTGCTTTTATGGCTTTAACCTTTACTAAGGATACGCGTGTTAGTCTTGACTTATATTTGACAGCAAAGCAGTCTGGTAATATTAAAGTGAGGGACTTAGCAGAAATTTCGGACGAAATTTCTAAAGGAAAGTATAATGGCGAAGTCCAAGAAACTTATAATGAATTTGTAAAGATTCTAAAGACTTTCCAAATCTTTTAATTTTCTTTCATTGAGGTGGCTGCTTAAAGCTTCCAGCTGAAACGCTAGTAATTTAGCCTCATCATTGCTATCATTAAACAGCTCGTGCAGGTTCGAGCCCAGAACCTCATTCGAGTCTGAGCGATTCGACTGAGCTCACCGTCGAAGACCTGAGGACTCATCCCTCAGAGTCGAAGACATCACCCGCTCACGAAGCTAAACCGGTTACTGGCAATGTAACTCCAAGTTCAAAAAAGTCCGACCAATTGACGCAATAATTACCCCATAGTTTGCTGATTGGACTCCTTTTTAGTATAATTCCCAAATATGTCTCCAGACAAAGAAAGACATTTTGAATTGGATCTTACAAAAACTCAAACACCGGAGATTTTTGTGGGAGCTAACATTTTAGAGCAAATGCCTGATTATCTAAAAGGACGAGAAGAAATTTATCGTAATCTGCATGGTAAAGGGTGGAGATTTGCTATCGTTACCGATGAAACCGTAGCAGGGTTGTATGGAGAGGATTTGGTTGAAAGATTCAGGGCGTCTGGTCTAAATATAGCAGTGCTGCCACCGATTAAAGAGGGTGAAGGTTCAAAAAGTATTCAATCTTATGAAGAGGTTGCTTCTCAACTGGAGGAAGGTGAATATACAAGACATACGGTTGTTGTTGCGTTAGGCGGGGGTGTAATAGGCGATTTGGCCGGTTTTGTTGCCGCAACTTATAGGAGAGGAATTGCTTACGTACAAGTCCCGACGACTCTGTTAGCCCAAGTCGATAGTTCTATCGGGGGAAAAGTTGGCATTGATATAAGATTTGTAAAGAATATGTTGGGGACTTTTTATCACCCGTTTGCCACTTTTGTTGACCCCCAGCTATTAAGAACCTTGCCGGAGAGTGAAATTAGAAGCGGTTTAGGAGAAATAATTAAGTATGGTGCAATAGACCATGAACTTTTTGAAAAAATTAACCGTAACTTAGACGCTCTTTTAGCTTTGAATATTGATAAGCTAAGCGAGGTTATAGCAGATTGCGTCGCGATCAAAGTGGAGCTTGTTCAAGAAGACCCTGAAGATTTTGGTGTAAGGCAAGTGTTAAATTTTGGACACACAATAGGACATGGCGTTGAGGAAGCATCGAGTTATGAAATTTCTCACGGCGAAGCTGTAGCTATTGGAATGTGTATTGAAACACAAATCGGTGTCGCAATGGGAATTTGGACACAGCAAGAACGCCAGTCTTTAATATCCTTAACAGAAAGAGCAGGTTTGAGAACAAAAGTTCCAACAAATATCGATTTGGAACAAGTAATAGCTAACACGAGACACGACAAAAAGCGAGTCTCAGGAATAAAGCTAGTTTTGCCTTTTGGTGTAGAATCATCAAAGGTCGAAGGGCATACCTCTATAGAGGTATGCGAAGATGAGCTGAGGAATGTACTTGAAGATAATGTCGCTAAACAAGAATAGTATTTAGGTGATTTTCCAATGTCTCAAGTTGCATCGCTAGCAATTTAGCTCTTCTGAGTCTGAGACTCTTCAGAGTCGATGACCTCCTCATTGTTATCATTGAACAAATCTTGTAGTCCGATCTTTTGACAAACTCAGGATTGAAACCTGAATATCGTCTTGTTTGTTAATACGGTGAATTTAAGCTTGATTTGCAACGTAGTAGTCGATCAGGCGTCGTATCATAGCTTGATAAGATGCACCGTGTTTTTTGGCAGCACCTTTAAAAAAGTCCAGACTTTTCTCCGTGAGAGTTATCGTTACTCTCCTTTTTTTCTCCCTAAGGATTAGATTTTCAGGGCTTGGTAGGAAGTCGTTTATAACACGTGCTTCTAGCGGTTCGTCACTGTATTTGATTGCTTTTTTCATAAATATTTTTGCCCCTTCTCCAGAAACCTGCTCCGATTATCCGAATGCGGTTCTGGCGGTATGTAAATCGGACAGTTAAAACACCTCCCTTCACTTTTCCGAAACAATAGTAGCGTTTCTCGCCTTTGCTGTGAGCAATATCTTTTGCAATTACTCGTTTTTTATCTATAAACGCATATTGTGCAGTTTCAAACTCAACTCCGTGCTTGCGTAAGTTTTCATCATTTTTAGTCTCGTCCCATTCGAAAGTGCTCATTGGTATATTACCATATAAGCATATATTTTGTCATATAACAAAAGTAGGTTTGCTCAGGTAATTGTTAAGAGTTTCCAGTTGCAACGCTAGCAATTTAGCTCTTCTGAGTCTGAGACTCTTCAGAGTCGATGACCTCCTTAGAATTATCATTAAAAAGCTCGTGTAGGTTCGAGCCCCGTACCTCATTCGAGTCTGAGCGATTCGACTGAGCTCACCGTCGAAGACCTGAGGACTCATCCCTCAGAGTCGAAGACATCACTCGCTCATAATCCTATAGTCTATCAGGGACGGCAAGATTCGGTATCCTGCCTTTATATAAAAGAAAAAAGAAGTTCTAACTTCTTACAAAATAGTGTTAAAAACAAATCCTGTAAACATTATCCCTAAAGTAAGTATTGTTATATAAATAGCAAGTAGTTTTGGCTTTAAGACCTTTCTCAAAATAATCATTTCCGGCAAGGAAAGAGCCGTAACAGCCATCATAAAAGACAGAGAAGTACCAAGAGGTAATCCTTTTTCAATTAAGGATTTAACGATAGGAATTGTTCCGGCAGCATTAGAATAAAGTGGTACTCCAATTGCCACGGCTATGGGGACAGCAAACAAATTATTCTTTCCTGCAATCTGAGTAAGCAAATTTTCAGGAGCATAGCCATGAATAATAGAACCCAACCCAACTCCCAGAAGTACATAAGGAAAAACCTTTTTAACTAAGTCTTTGGTATAACGAAGCGAGTCCACAACCCTTTCTTTAATTGTCAGTTTAATTACCTGATTGTCATCTCCTGCTTTAATTTTCCAGACATAATCTTCAACTAGATGTTCAAGTTTTAGCTTTCCTAAGATAAAGCCAACAATAATAGCAATAGTTACTCCTGAAGCTATATAAAGAAAGGCTATAGTAGGTCCAAAAAGCCCCAAGAGCATTACTGCTGCTACTTCATTAACCATTGGCGCAGAGATAAGATAGGAAAAAGTAACTCCTAAAGGCACACCGCTTTCTACAAATCCAATGAATAAGGGTACGGCAGAGCATGAACAAAACGGAGTGATAATACCAAAGAGGGCAGCTAAGATGTTGCCGATAAATTCAAATCTTCTGGCCAAGATCTTTTTAATTTTTTCAGGAGGTAAATATGAGCGGATAAAAGTCACTAAAAAAATAATTCCGAAAAGAAGAATAAATATCTTTATACTGTCATAAATAAAGAAATTAACTGCTTCACCTAATAAGGAGCTTTCTTCTAATCTAAGTACACTGAAATTAAACCAGTGAGTAAACCACGCAACTGGGTAGAATATATCCATAATTTACTGACTAGCAACAACCTGGGTTGCAGTCACAATCTTTATCTTTACAACAATCCTGATTATTAGCTTGCCCGGTTTTAATAGTTTCTTTTATCTTTTCAATACTTGGCACAAAGCCAACCAGTACTGGCTTGCTATCTACTGCAAGTACCGGACTTTGCATGACGCCCATTTCAATCAGTTTTGCTACATCAGTAATGTATTCCACATCGTCTTTTAATCCGAGCTCTTTAACTGCTTGTTGAGTTAGCTGGTGTAACTTTTTACATGTCGGGCAACCAGAACCTAAGACTTGTATAGTCATTTATTCCTCCTTTCTTCAATTTGGAAAATCAGATTTACTATTTTTTGCCCTTCTTCTGTTAATGAATAATGGTTCCATCGGTTATCTTTTCGGTTACTTACCAAGCCTGCATCTTTTAAGTC
This sequence comes from Candidatus Curtissbacteria bacterium RIFOXYA1_FULL_41_14, assembly GCA_001775095.1. GTDB lineage: Bacteria > Patescibacteriota > Microgenomatia > Curtissbacterales > GWA2-41-24 > GWC1-40-35. Next base: position 14,401 of record MFCA01000001.1, on the reverse strand, counting down.
TTTTAGATGATGGGAAATTAGAGTTTGAGATAGCTCTAAATGCTGAATAATCTCACAAACACAATGCTCACCCTGCCGTAGAATACACAAGATTTTTAATCTACTTTCATCTCCGACTAGTTTTAATATAGAAGAAAGTGAAGAAATTTTTTTCTTATTAACTGTTTCAGATTGACAACACTTATATGAACTTATATTCATATAATAAATTCATGAGGTTTATTTGTCAATGGCTATAAGGAAATTTACTTTTAAGTAATTATTTAACGCCTCAAGCTGAAACGCTAGCAATTTAGCTCTTCAGAGTCTGGGACTCTTCAGAGTCGATGACCTCCTCATTGTTATCATTAAACAATTTTCGGAGTCCGACCCGAATACCATCGCACACTCAAGCCTATAGTTGGTCGCTGTGCTCATTTCTGTTATAATACACCAACTTTAATTTCATAGATCATTAATAAAAGGATTTATATTTACTCTTTCATAGCAATCTCCTTTTTAGAATAGAGTAACTCTTAAATTATTACCTGCCAGGAATTGAAAAATTGGGCATTTTTGAATGTCAGTTTTTTATTACTAACATATAAAAAAAATATGAAAGCGTTAATTTTAGCAGCCGGAAACGGCACACGAATGCAGCCGGTGACACGGGGGCGACATAAGTCGCTTATGCCGCTTTTGGGTTTAAAGATTATTGAGCGGGTGATCTTAGGTGCAAAAGAAGCAGGTATCAACGAATTTGTAATAGTTACCGGGTACAAAGGTAAGGATCTTCGGGGATTCCTAGGCAACGGAAAAAAATATAATGTTTTCATTTCTTACGTCCACAATAACAATTGGGAAAAAGCAAACGGAATTTCCGCGCTCCTTGCCAAAAAATATTTTAAGGAAAATTTTGTACTACTTATGAGCGATCATGTTTTTGATCCCTCAACCTTGAAAAAACTTCAAAGATTAAAATTGAAAAAGAATGAATGCGCACTTGCAATAGATCATAATTTAAAATCTTCGCTTGATATTAAAGATACAACAAAAGTTATGGTTAAAATGGGTAAAGTAACAAATATTGGAAAGCATATTGTAAATTATAATGCCTTTGATACAGGCATGTTTTTTTGCTCACCCCATATTTTTAAAGCCCTCGAAAAAACCACAAGCATAGGTAAAAATTCCTTAACTAATGGCGTAAACGTTTTTGTTCAAAAAGGTAATTTAAGAACATTTAATAATAGGGGTAACTTCTGGGCGGATTGTGATACTTATAAAGACATAAAATTTGCCGAGAAAAAACTTTTGGCAAGTTTAACTAAAGCCGCAGATGGAAATATTTCAAAATTGTTAAACAGAAAAGTTTCAACTTTTATGACGAAATTTCTTATACACACCCCTCTTACCCCTAATATAATTTCATTTATAATTCCCTTTTTGGCGATATTTACATTTTTCATTTTAGCTAAAGGCGGTTATCCTTGGTTTGTTTTTGGCGGATTGATGATCCAACTTTTGTCAATAGTCGACGGAATTGATGGAGAACTGTCCAGGCTTAAGTTCATGGGCACTAATTGGGGTAAATGGATAGATCCGATATTGGATAGGTATGTGGATGCAATAGTAATTGCGGGTATGGCGTATGGATATTGGATTATTACCGGTAATAATTTTATTTTACCGATAGCAATTTTTGTGTTACTTGCTGATATTCTTCAAGACTATATGTCAAGTAAATTTGCCGTAATCACTGGAGTAAAATTAAAAACGAGAGATGTTTCTTTTAAAAGAGATGCTCGACTTTTACTACTTGCGCTTGGAGCGATTACAAATCAAATACTGATTGCATTCATTGTTTTCATTGTGATATCACAATATAAGGTAGTAAATCGCTTTATTGCAGCAAAACGGATTACTGAAGAGCGAGTTTCTTCAAAAATTCAACACGTATAAATATGATTAACAGCTTTAAAAAAGTTTTCATAAGGCTAGTTTCTGTAAAGCTCGCCCGCCTTTGGCGAGGCCATCGTCTTCTGCTCAATTGGGGTTGTTTTCCGCAGCCTGGTATTATATAAATGACAAGCTCATGAAAAGTAAACTTGTTTTTATAGTTTTATTCACAGTCTTAGGGTTTGGGGCACTTCAGGTTCCTGTTAACGAGATTGTCGGGTCAGATGCGAGGTTTACTCTTTTTGACTTGCTTGCGCCTGTTTCAGGAGCTTTTCTAGGTACTCCCCTTGGCATTATCTCGGTTTTTTTGATGCAGATTTTGAATTTGGCAGTTCATGGTTTTTCCTCAATTGATAGAGCCTCAATTATCCGCCTTTTTCCAATCATGTTTGGGATTTGGTTTTTTGCCAGAAAAGACCGCCAAGTTTTAATTGTTCCGGCTTTGGCGATACTTGCTTTTAATCTGCATCCTGAAGGTCGGGCTGCCTGGTTTTACAGTTCTTTTTGGCTGATTCCCTTTTTAGCTTGGCGGTTTCGTGACCGTTTTTTGATAGCCAAAAGTTTGGGTACAACCTTTACGATGCACTCTGTAGGCAGTATTGCCTTTCTATACGCATTTAATTTGCCTTCTAGTGTTTGGATTTCACTGATTCCGGTAGTCATTTTTGAAAGGTCAATATTTACTTTAGGAATCAGCGCTTCGTATCTTTTAATGAATAATGTTTTGGGATTTCTGTCTGTAAAGAAGCTTTTGCCAACTGGTATTAAAATTGCCAAGAATTATCTCCTGGGCTCCTAGTTAGCATATGGCTCACCCCCGGGGGTGTTACCTGATTTTGCCTATTGCAAATTAATTTTCCACTTGGTATAAATTTCAGCCTATGTATTTATTAAGACTTGCTGATTTAATTTTTAAACCTGCTATTGCTTACGCTCACTGCGATATTCCCTGCGGCATTTATGATCCTCATGAGGCTCAAATGGCGGCTCATACTGTAATCAGGATGACTAGCATGATAAACGAGTTAGAACTCGCGTCAGAAAAAGTTGAGGATCGGAAGAAGTTTGTACATCAGGTATCAAGACTTCAAAAAGTTAAGGAGGAACATGCAGAGCTAATAAAGCATCAGGTACGTATTATCTGGGGCGATTATTTTAAGCCGGAACATATTGATAACTATAAAGACCTTCACGATTTGGTTTTTAATATCATGAAGCAAGCCTCAAAAGCCAGGCAAGAGGTTGATTTGGACGCAGCCAATCAGTTACTCGCATCTGTCCAAAAATTTGCCCAGATTTTCTGGGAAACAAAGGGCCGCGAAACCATCCGAGTTAAGTCAGGTTACCCGACCGAAGGTGAAATTGTCTATCCCAAGTAAATTTTTCCCCATTTCCCGCTTTATTGTTCATGACAAAAGTATGGAGCCGAGTTATCATACCGGCGATCATGTGATGACTTTTAATTGGATAGTTCCTAAAGCCGGAGATGCGGTCGTTTTTCAAAAGCAGGGAACATTCTATATAAAAAGAGTTGCGGAAAGTAAACGCGGGTACTTTTTTGTCAACGGGGATAATAAACAAATGAGCTCAAGGATGGGGTCTATTAAATTCAGCCAAATTGTAGGAAAGGTTATTCTGAAGTACTAGCCTTGTTAATTATTTCCTGAAACTGTAATTTTTGCATTGCGCCTTCATATTTCTCTCCATTAATAAAAAAGGTCGGAGTTGCTTGAATTCCAATCTTATTACCGTCTGCATAATCCTGATTAACCACAGCTATCGACGTTTCAAGGTCGCTTTTAAATTTTTCAATGTCGAGGCCCAATTCTTGGCCGTAAGAAGTAAATAAATCTTTCGGATTTGTAGAAGTAATCCAGTCATTTTGTTTTTTGAAAAGAAGATCAGTCATTTCCCAATATTTACTCTGGAGTCCTGACGCTTCGGCGGCTTGAGCGGCAATCTTGGAATTTATATGCGAAGGAAGAGGATAATTTCTGTAAGAATAATAGACTTTGTCTTGATTTTCGGCGACTACCTGCTGGACAATTGGATTGACCGTAGCGCACGCAGGGCATTCAAAATCAGCAAATTCGATAATTTTAACAGGAGCATCGGGGTTGCCTTTAGTCCAGCGGGCTTGTTGTTCAAGCACGCTTTGGACTGTTGCCGATTCAACCTGTGGGGTCGCACCCTGTTTGCCAAGAAAGAAAACGCCGAAAGCAACCAGAATGAGAGTTACCAGGCCGATTCCGATAAGAAATTTCTTTTCAGCACTCATTTAGTTCGTAATTTTATCAGCATCAGTGCCGTGATTGCAACAAAACCCAGAAAGGAAAGAAATGGAATTGTGATAAAGCCAAAATAAGCGACCTGGATTTCTTCGCATGATACCGTGGTACACACTATCGGGTTAACTTCAGCAAGTGGTGTGAACTGTAAAAGATATTGGTAAAAGGCTATTGCGGCACCAATAATTGCCATTGGAAGCACGTAGAAGACAACGTTTTTATCCTTGCGGAGCATGCCGACGGCCAAGATGATAATTATCGGGTACATAAAGATTCTTTGCCACCAGCAAAGTACACAGGGTTCAAGTTTTTGGATTTCTGAATAATAAAGGCTCCCTAAGGTGGCGACCCAAGCTTGCAAAAGAGCCAGGTAAAGTGCGTATTTTCCTAAAAAACTGATTAATATTTTCAAGTTAGTCAAAAGTTTAACAGAGAAAGATGAATTTGTGAAATTTGGTATCTTGCTCTGAGCGCACTCCCGGAGTGAGCAAAGTCAAACCCTATGCGCACTCCGGGAGTGCGCATAGGGGAAAGTGAGCGGTCACAGGAGAATGCCACAAATGTCTTGTTTGATTTTTTCGTCTACTGTAACTTTAATTGTACCTAAAGCAGGTTGGCCATAATATATTGAGTAACCGAGAGGGCTTAAAAGAATTGCCGGAATTGTTGCCAGATCTTCTTCCCCGATAACTCTAATGACCAGTTTTTGCCTCTTTTCCTTGATTGCTTTTTTCATAATTTGCACCAATTGTTGTGTAATCACACCCGCCGGATTTTTGAGCGTGAAATCAACATTTTTATTTTCAAATCCTAACTGGGTTGGGCAGTCATATTTCTTTTGACGATTGACAACTAAGTCTATAATCGAAATTTTCGGTACAGTTTTATTTTTTAGAAAGGTTGCGACTGTCATGTCGCCGATTGCGATTGATGGGGGATTTTTTGACGCGTAAGCTTTGGTTATTTTCACAAGCGGACCTAAAGGTTTTTTTAATCTCTTTCGAATTTTGTTAGCCAAAGCTTTATTGGCGACTCCATTTAAAAACATTGAATAACTCTGGCCGTTCCTGTTTATTATTCCATCCCTAATTCTTGTTGATGACAGTATTTTATTATCTTGGGCTAACACTCTCGGACAGATGATAAGGGGGAGTCTAACGAGTTCCCTTTGTATTCTTGTCTTATTAATTTCTACTGCGCCGTCTAAAGTTTCTTTTGAAGCGACTAGGGCTTCGATAGTTTTATCAGTGAGAGTTGTTCCATAGATATCATAGAGGGGCATTATTTTTGATCGTTTGTCCATTTCTTTTAATTTTAGAAAGTATAGAAGTTCCTTTCTTCTTTGATCGTAGTTTTGGAAGGGAGTTTTTTTTAGTTTTTTGTTAAATACGTCAGTAGTAACGCCGATTGTGACAAATTCGGCATTTTTAAAGGCCAAAAGAAGAAAAGCCCTGTGGCCTTTGTGTAAAAGATCGAAAGTACCACCGCAGGCGACGTGTTGATATTGAAATTCCATTAGGGGAAATTATATCAGCTTTCCAGTTTGGCAGGATTCGGTCAAAAAGCGGAATCTTTAAGATAATCCTCATCTGTCATTGCGAGCGAATGAAATCGAGTCTGACTCGATGAAATGAGCGTGGCAATCTATTAAATTTCATAAAGATTGCTTTGTTGTCCCTCGGTAAACTCGGGACTCCTCGCAATGACAATTAAGAGGAAGAATTAAATGCCACGTATTAATATTAAATATCTTGACATTTATAATAAATACCTTTTTAATTATCTTTAATACATGAAAAATAATTATAATAATTCCGAATCCTCTTTGAAAAATTTCCTTGAAATTCCTTACGATAAATTAGAAGAGATGAATTTAAAGGCTAAAGAAAAAAGGGACAGTGTTGATCCGAAAGACCAGGAAGTTGAGTACAGAAAATATTTAGAGAGTGAGAAAAGGATAAAGGCGATTACTCTTTGTTTTTCTGACATAGAAGGAAAATTGCATATGCTGGATTACGACAAGAAATTCTTGCTGGCATCAGCTGCAAATTTAACATTCGACGGTTCATCAATCAGGGGTTTTACAGTACAAAGCGAATCTGATTTGCGCCTTGATATTGACTGGACCAGCTTTATGTGGTTACCGGCGGACCTTTTTGGGCCCGGGAAAGTTATTATGTTTGCCAATATTTTAAATAGGGACAGATCTTTATATGAATCTGACTTGCGCGGACAATTGCAGGATTTTACCAGGCAGTTGAAGAGGGAGGAAAAAATTGAAGCTTACGTTTCTGCCGAGATCGAGGGTTTTCTGATGGACGGGGTTAACGCCGAACAAAATTACGAAGAAGAGGATTTTAAACTTATTTCAACCGGCGGCTATTTTCACTCGCTTCCCTTGGATAAACTCAGGCAGTTTATTGATGCTTGTGCTGAAGCACAGCGGGCAATGGGTTATAAAAACGAAAAAGACCACCCGGAGGTTGCACCTTCTCAATTCGAACTTAATTTCTCCTATACGCAAGCCCTGAGAGCTTGCGATCAGATACAGCTTTACAAATTAGTCTGCCGGCAGGTAGCTACAAGCATGGGAATGACCGCTACATTTTTGCCAAAGCCGGTGATTGGTATTAACGGAAGCGGAATGCATACTAATTTTTCCCTGTTTAAGGGCGGCAAAAATCTGTTTTACGACAAAAAAGGAAAAGACAGCCTTTCGGCTCTTGGCTGGGATTATGTTTCCAAACTTTTGAACCACGCTCCGGAACTCTCCTTGATTTTCTCCTCTAGCGTAAACGCTTATAGAAGACTGGATCCGCATTTTGAAGCGCCAAACCAAATAAAGGCATCGGCAATTGACCGCGGTGCGATGGTTAGACTTCCGGTAGGCAATGATAAAACTACCAGGCTTGAAATCCGGGCAGTTGCTCCTGATGCCAATCCGTATCTTGTTATCTTTGCAATTTTAAAAATCGGACTCAATGGAAAAAGGTTACCTGTAAACAGCAACAGGAGGGAAAGGCTGAGGTTCTTACCCGGAAATATAAATGATGCCATCAGGCTTTTTAGGTCCAGTACGTTTACCGGCAAGATTTTAGGCGAAGAAAATAAAGAAAAATATCTTTCTTTTAAAAGCGCCGTTGCCGACAGAAGCCCAAGGGAGTTGGGAAAATCGATAAAGGTTTCAGAAGTAATCTACCACCACGAGGTCACCAATCAGGTCCTCTGGAATTCATTTTAATATTTGGGATTTTTAAGTTTGTAATAGCTTGTTTTTGTCCTGCCGAATTTTTTCAATATCCCCTTTTTAACTAGAGATGCCAAAAGAGCATGCGCCTGCTGTCTGGTGACACTAAGTTCGTCTACTATGTCGCTACTTTTGACGGCTTTTTTATCAATTACAATCTGGATCACGTCCTCTTCCCTATTGGTTACCAGAACCCTTTTCTCGCCTTCAATTTGGTCGAGGCCTTTTCTTTTGAAATCGTTAATCCTGGCTAGAGCCGCTTGCAGTGAATAGCCGATACCTTCCAGAAAATACTGGAGCCACTGGGTTTTGTCGCCTGTGTCCGCGCTATGAAGCATATTGGAATACTGCTCTCTGTCTATATCGTAATAATCATCCAGAATAAAAAATCTGACAACATCGTATTTTTTCAGGAGCAGAAAGTATGAGGTTAGAAGTCTGGCCAGACGGCCGTTTCCGTCAAAGAAAGGATGAAGATAAGCAAACTGGTGGTGTAAAATCCCTGCTCTGATTAGAGGATGAAGCTGAGAATCTTTATCAAGCCATAGGTAGAGTTCCTGCAGGGCTTTTTCGATCTCGCTGCGCGTATGGAAAGGAGGAGAGTGCTTGACCACAATTTCAACTTTTGTCTTGTGTCCAATAAAGACTTCGCCTTCGCGGAACTGGCCTAAGCCGTTTGTAATAAGGCCTGACATTAACTGTTTGTGCAGGTCCAGTGTTAAGCTTGTCGTAATAGGCTCAGTTTTCTTGGCAAGTACGGCAATTTTATTGAGAACTGCGAAGTAATTCTTGACTTCTTTTTCGCTTTTGGTTGTCGGAATTTGGTCACCCAAAACTATATTTGTGACATCTCGTGGAGACAGGGGGTTCCCCTCAATACTTGTCGAGTGATGGGTTGCCAGAATCTGGTTCTCTTGCGAAAGACTAAGCGCCAAAGATGGTATCAGATCCTGTTCCAAAAGAGAGCCGTAAAGCCGCTCAATTGTGCCTAAACTATTGACTATTTTGCTTGTGAAGCTGAACTTAGGCTCAAACACTGACTAAATTATATCAATTGTAAACATATTTGTCAAGTTTATTGTAAAGTATTGGAATTGTAATGAGTATTGTAAAGTTAATTGTAAGGAGAAGGTGGTAATTCTCAAGACGTAAAGAGCTTGCGAACGCTTTTCAAAATTGAATTAGTGGCAATAGGTCCTAATTGGCCTGCAGTTTTTTTAATAATCGACGAATCCGCTGTGAATAATTTATCCGGTCTTACATAGCTTATGATCGGTAAACTTCCTTTTGTGAAATTATTGGGGCTGATACGGATTGCGAGTTTACTTGAATAAGATTTTGAGGTTATTTGGCATAAGATCAGGTCACCAAACTCAACTTTTGCCAAAATCAGCGCCGGTCTTATCTTCTGGCCTTGTAAATTTGAGAAGGGAAACGAAACTAAGACAACTTCGCCTACTGCAAACTTGCCCATGCCTCGTCCTCTTCAGCTTTATTCCAGTCTGTTGCAAGAGTTTTTTCTGAAAGAAGCAGAGTTGCTGTGACCAAGCGGCTTTTTTTGGGGACTGCAATGATACGTATTTCGCCCCTTTTTACCTTCAACTCCACCTGATCGCTGATTCCGCTTTCGTTAAGTAATGGTTTAGGTATTCGTATCCCTCTTGAGTTTCCTATGGGTACTAGTGTGGTAATCATGGTAATTACATTGTACTTACATATTTCGTTTTTGTCAAAAAATGGCGACGTTACTCCTTAATCTTCCAAGCAAGCAATAGTGATTACCTTTATCCTTGTGAATATCTAATATTTTGAAGTGATTAAAATCTTTTATTAGTAAGATTATTCCGTGCTCGGAAGAAAGACATTAACAGCTGGTGCTGGCTATTGCACTGAGTACTTCGGCTGCGCTCAGTATAAATTTCTCGAAGTGTTGATCGATTGGACCTTTCAATTGCCAAAAAAGATTACGGTTATTAAATTGATGATTCCTAAGCTTGCTAGTACTACTCCGGCGAATATAAAAGGCAGCCTTTTCTTTTTTTGTTCTCTATTCAATTTCCACCAAGGTTTAGGCAAAACTGCTGCCAAAACAGGTGACGTGATGAGTACTGCGATTATTACTAAATAAGTTAAAAAGCCCATATTTTGTTTGATGAGCGAGCGAAGCGAGCCGAACAGTTGCCGGGCTAGGTATCTTTCGTTCTTCGAACTTCAGAATACCATGGAATACGCCATCAGAAAAATCTTTCACTAAAGCTTCTTTAGTAATTCCAACTCCCCTTTTATCAAAGCCTCTTTTTTAGCTCTTGTCAATTTTTTTACTTGAAGCTCTCGATTCATTGCAGATTTTATGTCTAGATACTTTTCTGTGTAAACAATACTTACTGGTGTTTTGCCTCGCAAATATTTTGCGCCTCTTGATGAATTTGAATTATGTTCTTTTAACCTTTTATCTATATCGGTCGTCATCCCGCAATAAAAGGAATTATCGGAACATCGAAGAATGTAAAAGTGGTACATGATGAAGATCTTTCGACTCGTTTCACTCGCTCAAGACCTTCGATTCTAGAGCCGGGCTATAGCCCTGAGTGAGTCATGAGTGTAATTGAATGACGAATCGAATGGCTGCCGGGCTAGGATTCGGACCCCCGCAAAAGCGGGACAAGCTAGATAAACAGATCCAATTTATCACGCCATAGGCGTGAAGTCCGTTGTCCTACTTCACCCCGCCAATTTGTTCTTCATCTCCAAAGCTGCCAGGCTAGGATTCGAACCTAGATAAACAGATCCAAAGTCTGTTGTCCTACCATTAGACGACCCGGCAGATTTGGAGATGAGTTTTTTTAAAGCGTTGCCACCGTGCCAACTCTTGATCTGCTTTTCTCTATTGCGTGCTTGATTATAACTATCGTACTCTTCGACGTAAACTAATTTCCAAGGCCTACCAAACTTAGTAGATTTCACATCACCTTTATTGTGCTTATTAAGTCTTTCGTTAGGTAGCAGCTTGGTAATTCCAATGTATCTTTTATCCTTTTCATTCTTCAAGATGTAGACGTAACATCTCATTTAAAAAATTGGCGGGGCAAGTTAGACGACCCGGCAATATGTGAATATTTTACCAAATTTTGAGCCTGACTGATATAGCTTCAATATTTAACTCTGGTATAATCCCCCTGTGAACACTGTGCAAAAAGATGAAAAGTATTTGGGGCGGGGAGGAACGCCGCGTCCTCTGGTGGTAAAAAAGACCGATGGTTTTTATGTTTACGATGATAAAGGCAAAAGGTATATTGATTTTTTCATGGGTTGGTGTGTGGGAGAAGTTGGTTGGAATATTCCCGAAATCGATAAAGAAATTAGAAAATTTAAGGGGCCGACTTATGTAGCTCCCAGTTATTATTATGAGGGGTGGTCGCAGCTTGCAGAACTGCTTGCCAAGGTCACTCCGAAAGGTCTTGTAAAAAGCTTTCGAGCAACCGGAGGTACAGAAGCTGTCGAAATCGCACTTCAGGCCGCAATGAGCCATACAAAGCGCCAAAAGTTTATCTCCATCGAGGGAAGCTATCACGGACACTCAATCGGGGCAATGAGCATTGGCTCTTCAGATTTTAGAAGTTGGTACAAAAATTTGCTTTTTCACTGCAATAAGATTACGCCTCCTTTGAATGAACAAGCTGCAGTGAAAGTAGAACAACTGTTAAGTAAAAGAGATATTGCAGCATACATATCTGAACCCATCGTTTGTAATATCGGCGTAGAAATTCCAGACAAAATTTATTACGGAATTGTCCAAAAGGCATGTAAAAAATATGGCACACTGTTTGTTGCTGATGAAGTAGCGACTGGTTTTGGGAGGACCGGAAAAATGTTTGCCTGTGAACATTATAGTCTGGAGCCGGATATTATGTGTTTGGCCAAAGGGCTATCGGGTGGTTATGGGGCGATAGGCGCAACAATTATGACTGAGGAGGTGGCCAAATCATTTGAGTTTAGCTTTAGCTTTTATTCGACCTTTGGCTGGCATCCTTTGAATGTCCAGGCTGCAATTGCAAACATCAAATATCTTCTTAAAAACAAAAAGAAGCTGCTTGCCAATGCTGATAAATCAAGTCGGTATATACAGAAAAGGCTAAACAGTGTGAAATTCCGTTATCCCGCGACAATTCGGGCAAAAGGCTTGGCGATCGGCGTGGAAGTTAAAAATGAGAGATATGTAAAAGGGATTATCCTGAAGGCACTTCAAAAAGGACTTCTTCTGGCAGACACTGGTCCAACTAAGCTTGTCATGTTCCCGGCACTGGATATAGACCTCAAAACGCTCAAAAAAGGACTGGATATTTTGGAAGAGTGCTTGTGAGATGACTTGACTCTTTGGGAGTAACTTATAGTTTATTGACTTTAACCGTACTTTTTGCTATACTGAATTGTAAATAAATGGGTTAAAGCAGTAAATCTGCTTAACTTTGAATAGTTTTTGATTAGACAAGATAAAGATAGTCTGTTTTATATTGATCTCACATAAGTATCTTTTTCCCCTATTCATATACAATTTCTTAATTAAGTAGATTCCTTGCTTTAACTTTTTTTAAGCAACAATCATTAATTTTATGTGGCGAAGATTTAGACCGAGAACCAATTCAAAAAGGCGTTTTTACCCTGCGGTGAAATCCAACAACCAGGATCTTATGTGGGCAATCACAGCAGGCAGGCAGCTAAATGCGACCAGCAATGTAACTGTTAAAGATCCTTATATTCCCGAACATAAGTTTGAAGATTTTGCTATTGTTCCCGAAATCAAAAGAAATATCGCAAGCAAAAAGTATACTTCTCCAACCCCGATTCAGGATAGGGCAATTCCGACAATTCTTGCCGGTGAGGATATTATTGGTGTTGCAAATACCGGTACGGGCAAAACAGCTGCATTTTTAATTCCCTTAATCAATAAAGTCTTCATGGATAGGTCGCAAAAAACACTTATTATTACACCGACGCGGGAACTGGCGCTGCAAATTTATGACGAGCTTGCACAATTTTCGCAAGGACTGGCAATTAGAAGTGCTTTATGTATTGGTGGGACAAGTTTGCTTGGACAGAAAAGAGACCTTTCGCAAAATCCCAGTTTTGTAATAGGTACCCCGGGAAGAATAAAGGATCTGATTGGACAAAGGTGCTTAAATTTGTCGCAATTTGGCAATGTCGTATTGGATGAAGTAGACAGAATGGTCGATATCGGCTTTATTGATGATATTAAGTATTTTATTTCTCTTCTTCCCGTAAATCGCCAGTCGCTTTTCTTTTCTGCAACGGTTGGGCCAAAGGTGAAAGAAATTATAGAAACATTTATAAAAAACCCCGTCACCATTTCTGTAAAAGAGAGTGATGCTATTGAAAATATAAATCAAGATGTGGTTAAAGTTGATCGCAGCCAGAATAAAGTGGATAAACTCCACGATTTACTTATTCAGGATGGATTTAATAAAGTACTTATCTTTGGAAGAACAAAGCGCGGTGTCCAAAAACTTACAAACGAGCTTACTAGCCGGGGATTTAAGGCGGGAGTGATTCATGGGAACAAAAGCCAAAGTCAAAGACAGAAAATGCTCGGGATGTTTCGCAGGAGTCAAATCCAGATACTGTTGGCTACAGATCTTGCTTCGCGAGGGCTTGACATTGAAGATGTAAGTCATGTTATTAACTATGATTTACCGGCGTCTTATGATGATTACATTCATAGAATAGGCAGGACAGGCAGAGCAAACAAAAAAGGCGTCGCTTTAACATTCGTAGGATAAGGTATACACGCGTTAAAATATGAGAGTTTTGCCAACAAATATTTATATTGATATCGATGGAGTAATTTTAACTAGGGGTGCAGTGCCCGCATTACATCTGGATAAATTCCTTAATTATATTTTGGGAAACTATTCTGTTTTTTGGCTAACTTCACGCTGCCATGGAGATTGTCAGTATACGGTTAATTACCTGTCCCAATTTTTACTTCCCGAAACAGTTGCTTTACTTAAGAACATTAAGCCGACGAATTTTCGAATCGATAAAACTGAAGCCATAGATTTTACCAGAAAATTTTTTTGGCTGGATGATGATATTTTTGCTTCTGAGGCGAATACATTAAAGCAACATGACAATTACGATTCCTGGATTGTGGTAAACCTCATAGAAAACCCTGACCAGTTACTTCACTTAATTAACCACAAGCTTTTGTATCATAAATATCGAGTGTAGAATTACGCGACTGCATGTCCCAAAGACAACAAAACACTTAAAGACGGGCTTGGATATTTTGGAAAAGTGTTTATAAGTCCTCGATTTTTGCTGGGGGCCGGAAATTTTTAGGCCTTTCCGCCTAGCGATTGGGCCTGTAAAATTTTAGCAAATGGGCCATAAAGATCAATTTCATGCGTTAGTTGATATCTCGCCTCGGCCTGAATATAAGCTAGATATCCCAAAAGCAATTCAGTTGTGCCGGCAACACGATCACCTAATCTCGCGGATTCCTTAAAAGCCTCTTGAATTATAATTCCTGTAACATCATCCAAATCAGACTCGTTAACTTCTAGCGAATTTGCTCCCTCTAGATTCATCCCGTCTATTTTAGTTGTCAAACCATTTCTTTCCAAAATGCTGGCTGCAATACCATGTGTTTCTCTATCCAGGCCAAAAAACAAGTGCTGTGGCTCAACCCTGTCTGAACCGGTTGCTTCTGCTGCTCCTTTGGCAAACATTAATGCGGATCTGGCATGGTCAGATAACCAGTCCCAATTGTATCTGGTTTCATGTTGCCTGTCTGGAGTCATAGTCGTTTTTATATCACTTATCAAATTTAAATTCAAGTGAAAAAACTGACCGCAATTTGGGTGGCCGTAAACCTTCCGCTGAAATTCTGATATAGTTCATTTGTGCTTCA